>CAYXHY010000054.1:0-1618 GCA_964465135.1 uncultured Candidatus Saccharibacteria bacterium | reverse complement strand
CATCCTTTGTGTGCCCTTGAGTACCTTTTTATGCATTGACTTAACTAGTAATTGGTAATAACCAACTACTTGCCGTCAATCTATTAATTCTTATCTTCTCTATCCAAATTGTTAAATTTCTCGCTCCACATTTGAGAGCAAATCTATAAGTTCTTTCTGAACTCACTTACCTGCTCTCAACAGCTTTCTAATTGTATATTATTGGTAAATTTTTGTCAACAGTTTTTTGCAAGTTTTTATATTTTCTCTTTCCTCAAAATAAAAAACTGCCGATAATTATTGTAAAACACTATTACCGCCAGAGGTTCCCGCATGAACATTCGCTTAACTTATTCCATAATATACCATATAGAATTTTTTGTCAACAGTTTTTTGCAACTATTTTTCTTTTATCTAAAAATTGCCCGCATAATTAAAAACAGACCTTTCTATATAAGAAAGGTCTGTTTATATAATCTCAATGGTGGGCGATGAGGGACTTGAACCTCCGACCTCGTCATTATCAGTGACGCGCTCTAACCAACTGAGCTAATCGCCCATTTTGTTTGGTGGAGCGAGTTAAGACCGAAGCCTTGGTTCGCCCCATAACTGGGTCTCGTGTGAGATACCAGAGAAAACCGCCAAATATTTAGCAACTTTCTCTGGTGGAGATACAGGGACTCGAACCCTGGACCCCCTGCTTGCAAAGCAGGTGCTCTAGCCAACTGAGCTATATCCCCATTTCTGTTAAAGAACAATAATAATTTTACACCAAAACGTTTCATAAATCAAGACTATTTATAAAAAACGTCTTAATTATTTACACAGTAGATTCCTCCACCCTCTAATTTTATACGGATCGCCACCCTATTACTTACATTCCTTAGGGTTGCCCAGTTATTCGCAACCGTCAGCCTCAAATCTTCCCCATCACATTCTGCACCACGTGCCAGCCAAAAGTCATTAATAGCATTATCTGGCAATGTTTCACCCGGATTCACTCTAGTACTAGTATAAATAACATAAACTGTACCCTCTGGATTGTTGAAATATCCGTCTTGTCGTAGATAATTTCTACCAAAATTTGTACTATTTATATTCGAATAACTATTTCTAGGTGCGGAATGATCAATCTCTTCAGGTAATCTACCCCTGTTATTAGACTGATAAGACCGTATTGCTGCAAGAAATCTATCCGCATCGCGTTTCCGTTGCATATCTCTCTGGCTTCGCTGCAGCGCAGGTAGTGCTATAAATACCATCAAGAAAATCAAGCCAGCAATAGCGAGTACTAAAACCACTTCTATAATTGTAAAGCCAGTTTTAACATCACTAAAGCGCTTAACTTTATTCATGCTATTATACCACACTCTTTTTAAACAAAAGTCAACACAAAACAAAAACTCCCGCGTAATTACGGAAGTTTTCTATTTAACAATTTAGTTGTGCAATTTATCTCAGTCTGTGAATAAATTTAAGTCTTGTCCCGAAGGACTAAATCTGCTAATTAAATTTATTAGAACTTAGCAGAAAGACCGACCTAGCTTCAGATAGTGATTTCTCGACTATCTGGCGTAATCTCCTCTAGAAAGGAGGTAATCCATCCGCACCTTCCGGTACGGATACCTTGTTACGACTT
>CAYXHY010000053.1:0-1665 GCA_964465135.1 uncultured Candidatus Saccharibacteria bacterium | reverse complement strand
TTGAAGTATTGGTACAAGACGTAATTGCAGCAATCACGATAGAACCATCTGAGAGTTCAAACTTATCATGGCCTCTATTAATCCATACCGTTTTGAGCTTATTTGCATCTTTCTCTATAGTAATCTCACGCTCTTTAGATGTTGGTTCGATTGGTTGATTATTTCCTCCTTCAGATTTCCAGCGAGTAAGTTGCTTTTCATACTCTCTCTCTTCTGGTTCGATATATTTTCTACCAAATGAATTATCTAGAAGTTCGATAAACTTTGGCTTAAGATTTCTAAGTAATATTTTATCCTGCGGACGCTTAGGACCGGCTACAGTTGGCTCAATTTTCGAAACATCCAACTCTACAACAGATGAGTATTGGATACCCTCCATATTTTCGCGCCATAGCTTATTTGCTTTGCAGTATGTCTCTACACGCTCAACAACCGATTCTGGTCGGTTTGTTTTACGCATATAGTCAAGCGTTTTATCATCAATTGGGAAGTAAGTGATAGTTGAACCAAACTCAGGCGACATATTACCAATTGTGGCACGGTCTGGAACTGATAGGTGATCAAGTCCATCGCCAAACACTTCTACAAACTTACCCACAACTCCATGCTTACGCAATGTGTAGGCAATATTAAGCACTAAGTCGGTAGCTGTAGATCCAAGCGGTAATTTTCCAGTAAGTTTCAGTCCTACCACTTGTGGCATAATGAAATAGATAGGCTGACCTAAAATAGCTGCTTCGGCCTCTATACCTCCTACGCCCCACCCCACTACACCAATACCATTAACCATAGGTGTGTGGCTATCGGTTCCAACTAATGTATCTGGGAAAACTTCGCCATCTTTAGCTATTACACCCTGAGCAAGATACTCAAGATTTACTTGGTGGCAAATACCCATGCCGGGAGGGACCACACTAAAATTGTTAAAAGCTTTTTGTGCCCACTTAAGGAAGGTATAACGCTCAATATTACGCTCATACTC
This sequence comes from uncultured Candidatus Saccharibacteria bacterium, assembly GCA_964465135.1. GTDB lineage: Bacteria > Patescibacteriota > Saccharimonadia > Saccharimonadales > Saccharimonadaceae > Nanogingivalis. The sequence goes on along the minus strand of CAYXHY010000053.1, from coordinate 683 downwards.
TTCTTCCATATTTTTGCCGTACGAATAGTTGGTACCAAAAAAATCAACCTGCACCGAGTGGTCGATTACCAAATCAACCGGAATGAGCGGATTAATTTTTTCTGGGTCTTTACCCTTTCGTGCCACTTCGGCTCGCAGGGCTGCAATATCTACCACAGCCGGAACACCAGTAAAATCCTGCATCAATACCCTGGCAGGTTTAAACGGAATATCCGAATCGCTGGCTTCAGGCTTCCAGTTTAATAATGTCTCAATATGTTCTTTAGTGATTGCAACGTCGTCGAAATTTCGCAAAGCATTTTCCAATAAAATACGAATCGAAAATGGAAGCTTATCAATAGGATATCCTTGCTTTTCAAGCTCAGCAAGACTGTAGTAGTTGAAATCTTCGCCACCTATCTGAAGCGTTTGTTTCACTTTGTAAGGGTCTTTAGGCATTGTAATCTTCGTTTTATGTTAATTAATAAATAGTTATTTCTGATAAAGATTATATCAAAGGCTCAGTCACTTAATATGACTAGGCAAACATTACAACAAAGATATTGCGGTTTTGTTGATAACAATTATGATTTTAATATTGTCTCAAATCAAGGTTGACGTGATTATATATCTCGGTAGATAGGTAAAAGTATCTACACAATATCTAAAAGACTAAATTGATTATTAGGTTTATTTAGAGTTTA
>CAYXHY010000052.1:0-1668 GCA_964465135.1 uncultured Candidatus Saccharibacteria bacterium | reverse complement strand
CAACTTGCAGGAGCACGCTGTTGTGCTAGTGCGCGGTGGGCGTGTGCCCGACCTTCCAGGTGTGCGATACCACATTGTACGTGGTGCGCTTGACCTTCAAGGTGTTTCAGACCGTAAACAAGGCCGTTCAAAATACGGTGCGAAGAAGGAGAAATAAAAATGCCACGAAAAGTTACCCGAAAATTGCAACGCGAACTAAACCCAGACCGCAAATATCAGTCGGTTTTGGTTCAAAAACTTATCAACAAATCTATGCTTGATGGCAAAAAATTGACAGCTGAAAAAGCCGTTTATACAGCTCTAGAAACTGCTGCCAAAAAAGTTGAAAGCGAAAACCCACTAGAAGTTTTTGAAAAAGCATTGAAAAATGTTTCACCAAGCTTTGAAGTGAAATCTCGCCGCGTTGGTGGTGCAAACTACCAAATTCCATTCCCAGTGTCTGGACATCGCCAACTTCACTTTGCCTTCACTTGGTTAGTACAAGCTGCTCGCGCACGAAGCGGAATGCCATATGCGCAACGACTAGCACTTGAAATCGTAGATGCCTACAACGAAAACGGCGCTGCTTTCAAGAAAAAAGAAGACACCCACAAAATGGCCGAAGCCAACCGCGCTTTTGCTCACTTTGCACGTGGATAATTTGGTTTTTAAATCTACAGAGACACTCGGTTTTGACCGGGTGTTTTTGATTTTGTGGTATAATGAAGTAGATAATCATAAGTTTTATTAAAGGATAGAAAATGAAATTTTTTGCAAAACGTGACACGACAATTTTGATGGTGATATGGAATTTAATCCTAACAGTAGCAATTATAGCCGCAATTATCGTAATATTTTCTCTTCAGAACGTAGCCAACGATAACGTAGACGCACTTGGAAATGCCAACGCGGATTTATATACTAGAGTTTATGAGCTCGAGCGGCGCGCAGGGATTGACCACTTAAATCCTCAATATTCGACATCTACAGAAGATGATACGTACGAAACTCTAAAGAAGAGGGTTGAAGCGTTGGAATCTAAAGCTGAGTAAATCTTTCTTGGTAAAACTCACTGGTCAAAATAGCTAGTGAGTTTTTATTTTGGCTGCGTTTGGATTATTATTTTCTTGACTCCAAACTTTTTTTTTAGTAAAATTAACAGTATGAACAAACATAAGAAATATGGCTTTACTATTATCGAAGTCGTGCTTGTACTCGCCATCGCCGGCTTAATTTTTCTGATGGTGTTTATTGCGCTACCTGCGCTTCAAAGAAACCAGAGAGATGCTCAAAGAAAGCGACAAGCGCAAGATGTAGGCGCGTCAATTGCGCGATGGGTGGCGAACAACCGCGGCGCTACTTCGAGTACGCGAGCTTATGTTGCAACTCTGGTTGATCAGGGTTATATAAAAGAAGATGAGATGCGCGATCCTAGTACGGGTGAATTGCCTACACCGATAGAAAGCGCTCTAGGCGGCGGTTTATACGTAAATTACCAATCGCTTGGCGCGGGAGAATATGGCGTGGATCCAGGAGGCTATTGTCAAAATAACGTGCCAATAGATATCTCTGGCGCGGGCAATTATGCTAGTCAAGTGTTGGTCTTTGGGCTTGAAGGTGGCGGCTGGATTTGCGCTAGTACTATCATGAAGTAGAATGAAGCACTTCAAGCTAGTCAGGCATGATCTA
>CAYXHY010000051.1:0-1676 GCA_964465135.1 uncultured Candidatus Saccharibacteria bacterium | reverse complement strand
GACCTCACGGTCCCAAACCGCGCGCGCTAGCCAACTGCGCCACACCCCGATGGTGTTTCGTAAGTAATTATACTCTAAAGAAACGCAAAAAGCAATAGCTAAGGCTAAAAATCTAGCGCCAGAGACCACTTATATTGACTATTTCAGCCATTTATGATATAATATAAGTATAGGTTTTGTTACAGGTTCTTTAAAATTGAAGGGGTGAAATTTAATGGGCAAATATATCAAAAAACATACCAAAAAGAGTAATTTTGGTAAAATCCTGCCGATATTACTAATATTTTCAGGTTTTATCAGTATAGCTTGGGCGTTTATGAGTGAAGATAAGTCGATTACGAACGTAGTTGAGTTTAGCCAAGAATCGAGGGTTGAGCCAACGACTAAATCATCTGTTGAGGTGTCAGTACTTGAAGAAGTAGTTGTGTCACGAGAGGAAACAACTGAATCATCAGAAGAGCCAAAAGAGCCGACGTATCTAGAGAAAATCCTAGAAGCGCGGGCTGCTGAGGCACAATCTGATGAAACTCCGTGGAACCGAGTGGATATTTCATTTGGCGGCTCAAAATACGATGCTGGCAATGCTTGGCAAGATGAAAATAGTGTTCTGCAGACTGAGGAAACTGCGCTTGGTAAAATTGAAGTGCCGAGGGTTGGTATTAAAAAGAAATTTTATCAGGGGATTGGCTTGGCCGAAGACGGTCAGTTGTCAAATGGTAATAGTTTACGAATGGTCGCACCGGTGACTTGGCGTCTAGGTCAGATTCTGGGCGGCGATAACTATATTTTGCTGTCGCACGTTGATTCGTATGGCGATGTTTCAAAGTGGTTTACGCCGCTTTTGACCTCGAAATCTAATCCGTCAGAGTCAACTCGTGACCTCAACGATTTGCTTCTAGAAAAAGGCGACCAGATTATCGTCACCGAATATGGTGAAAATATCATCTGGAAATTTGAAATAGATACCTTTGGGCAAACTACAACCGCAAGCAGCGAGGAACAACTAGCTGAAGCTAAACCGTTTCTGGATCGCACGCCAGGCGAACCGCGAATTACTTTGCAGGGCTGCTTGTATGATACCGGTCAGAAATTCTTCATTTCTGGTAAACTGGTAGAAGCGAAAAGAGGCGATGAAACCTTGAGGGTCGGATAAAATCCGGCTCTTTTTATTTGTCTGCGGGTAGAGCTTATGGTAAAATATAAAAAAGGAGTGGTATAAATTATGAAGAAAAATCAATTGATGTTTTTTGGTTTAGTAGGATTTTTGGTGGTGAGTTTAGGTTTAAATATATTTTTGGCGGTTAATATTAGTAATCGATCGCAAACTGGTAAGATTTGTGGCGATAACGACATTGCAAACCTAAATGTCACCCTTGAATCAAGTGATTTTAGCGTAGAAAAAGTCCAAGCGATATCTGAAGAAGTCAATGGCCGTTCGGGCAGTCAAGAAGACGCTAACTGCGTGATGATTTCGCTAATTTCAAATCAAATTCAAGACAAAACTGATGAATTTAAGGCCAATATCGAAACCCTAAAAAGCCTAGGCGAAAAGGGCTCCAACCCAAGTTTGAAGTTCAATATCGTCTATAGTTTGAGCGAACTAGAATCTTTCACCCAAGATTATGAGGGTGGCAGAGGCTAAAAGAGCATGAAATTTAGTAAAATCTTGGGAGTAG
>CAYXHY010000050.1:0-2151 GCA_964465135.1 uncultured Candidatus Saccharibacteria bacterium | reverse complement strand
ACGACATCATAAGATAATTTGCCGACTACTAAAATTTATGTTAAAATTGACCTATAATTCAGTAGGAGGATTCAATGAAAATTGCATTACTAGGGTTTGGGCTAGAAGCTCGCAGCGCATATAAATTTTTAAAAGCGCGCTATCCTTATGCAACTTTTGAAATTTACGATCAAAATGACAGTAGTAAAGTTGAAGTTCCGCCCGAAGCTGAAGTTTTCTTGGGTGTAAATGATTTTTCGGCAATTGAAGCCGATTTACTGGTTCGAACACCAGCAGTTAACCCAAGGGAATTGCCATTTGGTGCAAATATTACATCTGTTAGTAAATTGTTTTTTGAAAACTCGCCAGCTAAAATTATTGGCGTAACCGGTAGCAAGGGTAAGGGTACGACGGCTAGCTTCATCGCAGAAATTTTGCGTGCAGCTGGCATTAAAACTCATTTAGTTGGTAATATAGGCTTGCCGGCGCTGGATATCTTGCCAGAAGTGCAGCCAGAAGACGTGGTGGTTTATGAATTGAGTAGTTTTCAATTGTGGGACATGGAAAAGTCGCCACACATATCTGTAATCACTAATATTGAACCAGACCATTTAGATGTGCACGACGACCTCGAAGATTATATTGAGGCCAAAATGAATATTTTTGCGCATCAAACAGCAGAAGATTTTGCAATTTATAACGGCCAAAATCAAGAGATCGTGTCTAGGATTGACCGGTTAAAACTTGAAGCCCAAGCTAGATTTATTGATTTTCCGAATCCTGAATATGCTCATATTTTAGACGGTCAATTTGCTTGGGGCGATCAAGAGTTATTTGGTTCTGATACTTTGAAACTGCCGGGCGCGCATAATCGCTCAAATGCGCTAGCAGCGATGGACTCCACTTATCCGATTTTAAGCGCTAAATTTGATGATTTTGAAGACATGAAGCAGGCTTGGGAGCATGGGTTGTCTAATTTTGAGGGTTTACCACACAGATTAAAATTCGTGGCTGAAAAGGGTGGGGTTAAGTTTTATGACGACAGTATAGCCACTACGCCCGGCAGTGCAATTGCTGCGATAAATGCCTTTAGTGCTCCGAAAATTCTAATCCTAGGTGGAAGCGACAAAGGGGCTGATCTGAGTGAACTGGCGGATAAAATCGCGCAATCTGATGCTAGCGAGGTTAAAAATGTGGTCTTGATCGGTGATGAAGCAGGGAGTTTACAAAACAGATTGGCAGGAGCTGGTTTTCGCCGATTTATTAACCTTGGTAAAAATGTGACAATGCCGGAAATTGTTGAAGCTGCATACGACTTAGCGGTAGGTGGTGATGTGGTAATATTGAGTCCAGCCCACGCCAGTTTTGATATGTTCAAAAGCTATTCCGATCGCGGCGATCAGTTTGTGCGCGCAGTGAAGGGTATTGGTAGATAAAAACTCGGCGGAACCTTAACAATTCTAACCCCGCCGAGTTTTATTTTCTACTCGTATATTTACATTATACCACAAAACCCCCCGAGTTTTAATTTACCACCCGTATATCAACATAAAACAAAAAAAAAAAAAAAAAGCAAAACAAACGTGAACTTCGGGGGGGGGGGGTGATAAACTATACTCATGAACAAGCATAAACATAATACACTCAATAGAACAATCAATAAACCCCCTATTCCAGAACTAAATCATCATTCTCCTCAAAGTAGGCGCTCCGGGGCGCTAGCCCAAGTCTTACCAGCTTCTCAAAGAAGATGGAATAGTTCTTCACAGACCGCAGGTTTCACTATCATCGAAGTCGTACTCGTATTAGCCATTGCAGGCCTTATCTTCCTGATGGTGTTTGTGGCTTTGCCGGCGCTACAACGGAGTCAGCGCGATACTCAACGCAAAAATGATGTAGCTAGGTTAGGATCGGCAATCGAGAGGTATAAGGCTAATAATAAAGGAAAGGGGCCGTCATCGGACATTGGTGGGATGGAATTATGGATGCCAGTTTTGAGTAGTTCCCTAGTTCGGAAGAGCGACGTGTTGGGGGAGAGGGTAGAGCTGGGTGGGCCCTGGACCTTGTCAGAATCCATTTCTACTACGTTTACCACGAGGTTATCGGTACCGAAAACTGCCTCGAGGTTGGCCTTGAGGGAGTTTCTCCTCACGCTCTCGATGCCCTTCTTGC
>CAYXHY010000049.1:0-2396 GCA_964465135.1 uncultured Candidatus Saccharibacteria bacterium | reverse complement strand
CTAGTCAAGTGTTGGTCTTTGGGCTTGAAGGTGGCGGCTGGATTTGCGCTAGTAATATCATGAAGTAGAATGAAGTACTTCAAGATAGTTAGGTTTGCTATTTGAATGGCCTTTTATCTGTTTGTCGATTTCGTCATAAAGTGATAAAATTAAGAAGTGAATACAGAAATTATTTTCTCCGACCTTGACGGAACGTTGCTGAATGATGTACGTCAGATATCTGACCTTACCGTGAGTACACTTTCGGATGTAGTAAAGAATAATGACCTATTCTTTAGTATAGCAAGTGGCCGTCCGCCACAGTTTGTGGGGGAAATTGCGGCACGATTTAATTTAGGCGAACGTGCACGATATCACGCTTGCTATAACGGTGGTGTAATTTTTGACGCTCTAGAGAAACGTGTCGTCAGCGAGCAAGTATTTGATCTGGAGGTGGCTCACGAAATTATTAGTTTTTTGATTGGAATGAGTGAAAGAATTGTGGTTTTTACGGACGATAAAATTTTTACTAATCAGGGTTTGGAATTTTTACAAGCCACTTATGGTAACCAAGCTGCGCAGTTAGATTTTGATAGTTTCAACCCTAATAAAATTTACAAAATCTTGACTGGTGGTTTTGATCAGAAGTCTTTGCCTGTGCGATTTTTGAATTTGGCGGAATTTTCATTATATAATCCTCGTGAAGATAAAATTAGTGCAGAAATCTCACCACTGGGCGTAAACAAAGGCTCTGGTCTGCAAAGAATTTGTGAAATCTTGCATATTCCTCTTGAAAACACTTTGGCTTTTGGTGACTCTACAAATGATCATGAAATGCTCAAATTGGCAGGTAAGGGTGTATCGCTAGCAAATGGCACAGCTGTGGCAAAACACGCTGCAGATGAGGTTTATCATTTGAGTAGTGATCAAGACGGTGTGGCGAGTTACCTGAAGCACCACTTTTAATGATACTTCACTAGGCTAAACCCTTTACTTTCGCCCTAAAATATGTTAAAATTTCTAGCGAAGCGCTGTTTTTGTGCTGGCTTAATTTCTGTAAAATTTTGCCGCTAAATAAAAGCATCAAAAAGCGCAAAAACAGTTTAATAATATAAGTAAAAAGGAATAAAATGGCAAAAAATGTACCACTAGAACAATTCCGTAATATCGGTATTATCGCGCATATCGACGCCGGTAAAACTACAACTACGGAAGGAATTCTATACCGAACTGGCCTTACTCACAAGATTGGTGTTGTGAAAGGTGATGGTGATGGCGCGACTACTGACTGGATGGAACAGGAAAAAGAGCGCGGAATTACCATTACTTCTGCGGCTGTGACTTGTTTTTGGCGAGATCACAAAATTAATATTATCGATACCCCTGGACACATCGACTTTACAGTTGAAGTGGAGCGAAGTTTGCGCGTGCTTGACGGCGCCGTAACAGTTTTTGACGGTAAAATGGGTGTGGAAGCGCAGACCGAAACTGTGTGGCGTCAAGCCAACAAATATGGCGTGCCTCGTATTTGTTTTGTAAACAAAATTAACCAAACTGGTGGTGATTTCTACAAATCTCTTGACACAATTCATAACCGCTTGAGCAAAAACGCACTTGCAGTTCATTTGCCAATCGGTTTTGAAAAAGACATCAATGGTGTTGTTGACCTTATTGATATGAAATCTTACACCTACGATGATTACGCTGATCACGAACTAAAGGTTGGTGAAATTCCAGCTGATATGGTTGAGAAAGCTAAAGAATATCGCGCGCAACTAGTTGAAGCTGCGGTTGAAGCAGACGACGAATTGTTTGAGCGATTCCTTGAAGAAGGCGAAGAAGCGATTACTGTTGACGAATTAAAAGCTGCACTACGCAAGCGAGTTCTATCCGGTGACTTCTACCTTGTAACTGGTGGCGATGGCCGCGGTGTGATCGTGGAAAAAGTTCTTGATCTTATGGTTGACTACTTGCCAAGCCCAATTGACGTTGGTGCAATTTCTGGCATGAATCCAAAAACTGGCGAAGAAATTACTCGCCAGCCAGATGAAAAAGAACCTCTAGCTGCTCTAGCGTTTAAGATTGCGACTGACCCATTTGTTGGTAAATTGATCTTCGTACGTGTTTACTCTGGTACCCTAAAAGCTGGTTCATATATTTTGAATACAACTACTGGCGAAAAAGAACGTGTTGGTCGTCTAGTGCGAATGCATGCCGACAAGCGCGAAGATATTACTGAAATTGGTGCGGGTGACATCGCGGCGGTTGTTGGTCTTAAAAACACTACAACTGGTACAACTCTTTCAGATGTAGCGCACCCAATTACCCTTGAATCGATCGAGTTCTCAGAACCTCCAGTATCGATTGCGGTTGAGCCAAAAACTAAAGCCGACCAAGAAAAAATGGGTATTGCACTT
>CAYXHY010000048.1:1655-2504 GCA_964465135.1 uncultured Candidatus Saccharibacteria bacterium | reverse complement strand
CGGAAACACCTCACGCGCGTGATGACTTTCAAACTGAGTAGCGATCAACTGCTTGCGCTCTTCGCCCTCAAAATAATAACACGGATACATACCATGCATAGCATCGGTAATTTTACCGCTAAATATGATTTTGATTCTTATCGAACCGTCAGTATTTTTAGCTGGCGCAAGATCTATTTTTATCTCATCATTCTCTGGAGTAAGACTGTGGTTCAACTCCAACATTTCGCCGCCCTGCTCTATAAAAACACCGTCGATATTCAAATCTTTACTGTGCAATCTAATCAAATCTGCATTAATCACCTCACCCGTAATTTCAACTTGACCATTAAAGACCTTTTCTTCAGCCTTTGAAATATCCAAAAACAACCGGTAATTCTCTGGTTTAAAATAATTTATCAATCTGTCCATTAGTTCAGAATCCTTTCTTTTAGAATTTTCCACTTGGTATTTATTTCGTTGCGCGCGGCTGCTATAGACTCAGCCGATCGCCATTGACCGTAAACCTTGAGCTTTGGCTCAGTGCCGCTAGGCCGAATAGTAAAGCGTTTACTGTGTTCACCCTGGAATTCTAGCACAATTACATTACCAGTGTCGGTACATTCAACTGGCGAAGTTTCACCAGTCACATAATCCGTTTTTTGTAAGTTTTGATAATCAAGCAGAGCTGAGATTTCTAAATCGCCTAGACGCAACTCGCGATTACGCAGTTTAGACAAAACTTGTTGCATTTCTGCAAAACCTGCCGCTCCGGGGAATTCAAAAGCGAAGGTCTCTTCGGCAAAATAACCAATCTCAGCGTAAATCTCGTCTAGCTTTTCGCCTAATGTTTTGCCAGAAAGTTTCAGC
>CAYXHY010000048.1:0-1645 GCA_964465135.1 uncultured Candidatus Saccharibacteria bacterium | reverse complement strand
AATTCTGCCAAAATTAAGCCAGCAGTCGCCGCATCTTTATCTCGCACCTGATCACCTGCTAACTGACCAAAGCTTTCTTCTGCGCCAATCAAAAATCGCTCGCCAAGCTGTTGCTTTTCTAAAATTTTGCGGCCAATATATTTAAAGCCAACTAACATATCGTCGTAAATCTTCACGCCGTATTTAGTAGCTAGTGCGTTCAAACCATCGGTCGTAACAATACTTTTCGCAATAAAATCACCCTCTCTTAGTTCACCTTTTTCGGCCATTTTACCTAGAAGAAAATCTGCCGCCAAAATAGCGCTCTCATTACCGTTAAAAGCTTTAATCTCGCCAGATTTCTCTAGTGAAGACACACAGACACGATCCGCATCTGGGTCGGTCGTAATTGCGATATCACCGCCTATTTCAAGTAGCTTTTTGTGCGCCAACAGATTAGATTCCGGATTTTCTGGGTTAGGCTTATGATCTGGTACAAATGGGAAATTACCGTCAATAATCGCCTGATCTTCAACTAGACTAATATCTTCAAACCCAGCCGCTTCAAGTGTAGCTAATAAATTCGTCATACCAGCTCCATGTAGTGGCGAGTAAGCAATCTTTAAATCACGCGCATTAGATATCGCCAGATTTGCATTCGCCGCAATGTAAGCTCGGTCAACTTCTCGACCAATAAATTCAATTCTGTCCGCTTTGACGAGCGATGCAAAATCACCTACCTTAAGTTCGTCAATCCTATTTGCGATTTCCGTCAATCTTGAATCGTGCGGTGCTGAAATCTGCGCACCGTCTGACCAATACACCTTAATGCCATTATCTTCTGGCGGATTATGGCTCGCCGAAATCACAATTCCAGCCGAGGTCTCTAGATGTCGAACAGCAAAAGACAATTCCGGTGTTGAGCGATAATTACTAAACATAAAAACCTTCACACCATTTTTAGCCAAAGTTGCTGCCGCGTATTCAGTAAAATCTTTCGAAGATATCCGAGTATCACAAGCTATTGCTACCGAAGGGTTTGAAGTAGTTTGATTGAGGTATTCCGCCAATGCCTGTGCACTCTCACCAACCGTAATTAGATTGAGGCGATTACTGCCGATTCCAACTTTACCACGCCGTCCAGCCGTACCAAATTCTAGTTTCTTAAAGAATGAATCTTCTAGCTCTCGCCATTTTTCAGACTCAATGAGATCTATTAACTCTTCGCGATACATACCGTATTTTGAATTATGTAGCCATTGTAAAACATTATTCGCCGCCGACTCACTCAAGTTATTTCTAATGATATTTTCGTTAGTTTCCAAAATCGCCTCCGTTATTTTCTATCTTTAATTTTACCATTTATGACTAGTAATTGCAAAAACACTACCAATTTAACAACTTGAATTTGCAACATTCGGTATGATCAATTATAATATTAGCAATGAGTAAAACAAAGTCTAAAAAACCATCAAGAATCAAACAAATTGTCAAAAAAGTTGCCGACGACCAAGCTAAGGCGGCGCAAAAAAATATGCTAGAAGAAGCTTTTTATGATTTGTACCCAAATCGCTGGGAGGTTTATAAAGTAAACTTCTTTAGAGGCTTATCTTTTGGCTTTGGTAGCGCTATTGGCGCTACAGTTTTAGTGGTAGTTTCGATTATG
>CAYXHY010000047.1:0-2615 GCA_964465135.1 uncultured Candidatus Saccharibacteria bacterium | reverse complement strand
TTTATAATAGCATAAAAAGTAGAAAATGTCAATAGGCTGGGCGAAGAAAACGGTTATTTTATAATTATTAGCACTGAACTAACTCTTGTATTTAACCATTAGTTGTATTATAATTTATCATAAGAACTATGGATATTTGGACCACTTTTGCAGTTTTAGTTTTGGCGGGATTAATCCACGCCAGTTTCCATTTGAGTGTTAGCGTTTTAACACTTCTCAGCGGACATACTTTGAGCCGCGAACGCTCGCATTTAAAATTAGTCAAGCTAACCACCGCCTTCACGCTTGGCGCCGGAACAACCAACATGTTGCTATTTTGCGCCATCGCATTCATCTTGCAATTATTCAAAGTTGATGCCGCATCACCAATTATTTGGACTATCATTATGGGATTACTTATCGGAACCGGAGTGGCGGTCTGGTTGTTTTATTATAAAAAACCAACTAAAAATTCAAAAGTTGAAGGCACACAAATCTGGATTCCTCGTGATATGGCAAAATTTCTCAACGACCGCGCCCGCAAAACTCGTCATTCAGCCGAAGCTTTTTCACTTGGCAGCTCGAGTATTATCAGTGAACTAATCTTCATCATCGCACCGCTAATCACGGCAATTATTTTAAGCTTACAACTACCAACACCATCACTGCAGCTTGTAGGAGTTTTGGTTTACGGGCTAGTAGCAACTTTTCCGCTGCTTACTATCACAGTTATGGTCAGTGGCGGTAAATCAATTACCGACATTCAAATCTGGCGTGAAAACAATAAATACTTTCTGCAACTCGCCAGCTCAATTGGACTGCTAATTATGGCAATTTTTCTTTACGCATATATACTTTCACCAGTTGTAGCAGGAGTTAATTTATGAATTTTATAATCAAAAATAACGGGCAAACCGAAGCTTACGATTCACGCAAATTAGAGCGCAGCCTAGTAGAAGCTTTCAAGATGACTAAATCTCCTGCCGGTCAAACCGAACATTTCACCGAATATGTTCTGACTGAATTCCAAAAATGGATTCAAGACAAGCCTGAAATTACCAGTTCCGACATCGATCGACAGGTTGGTAAAATCCTAGATAACATTGACCCAAATACCGCATATATTTTTAAAAACTTTAAGAGCATAATATAAGGAGAGCTATGAAAAAAACTAATTTTGACTTTGACCTGATTGTGCTTGGTAGCGGCGCCGGCGGTAGCGCAGCAGCAAACATTGCCTGCAAAAATGGTTTAAAGGTAGCTATGGTTGAGGCTGACATCTTTGGTGGCGAATCACCAAATTACGGTGATATACCCAGAAAAGCTATGCTCAATGCGGCTCACACCTTCTTTTTAGCGCGGCGAGCTTCAAAATTTGGTGTACGAGCTAGCACTTTGGGTTATAACTTCCCATCTGTAGCCGCCTGGAAACGCCTAGTCGTTAAACGCACTGGCGCTGACGACAACACGACCTTCCATGAAAAACAGGGTATCAAAATCTTCCGCGGCAACGCCCGTTTCATCACACCGAATGAGATTTCCGTCAATCGACAGCATCTTTCGGCAGAGAATTTTATCATCGCGACTGGCTCAAAAATTGCACTGCCAGATATCAAAAATCTTGAAAATGTCCCCTATCATACACCACGCACAATCTTAGATGTGATGCGTCCGCCAAAAAGCATCTTCATCATCGGCGGAGGCACTGAGGCAATTGAAATTGCACAGCTGCTTGCAATTTTTGGCACCAAAGTTTATATTAGCGAAATCTCCTCTCGCCTATTACCGAAAGAAGACGAAGAGGTTGGCTTGGCGATCGAAAATACTTTAGTTGAAGATATGAAAATCTTCGTTCTGCCGCAAACCCGTGTAGTGGCGGTCGAAAAAGAAGGTCTAAGCAAAAAAGTTATCTTCCAACGTGGTGGAGCTGAGAAATTTATCAAAGTTGATGAGATTTTGATCGCTGGCAGCCGTACACCCAACACCGATATCGGTCTAGAAAATGCCGCCGTTGAGTATAATGAAGACGGAATTATCGTCAATGAATTCTTGCAGACTTCAAATAAAAGTATTTTTGCCGCTGGTTCGGTGCTAGGCAACCAATTCACGACCGCTGATATTCTACTGCAGAGCCGAATTTGCGCCAACAATATTTTAAAACCCCGAGCAAAAGCTTCGGCAGATTATACAGCTAGCCCACGAACTATCTTCACTTGGCCAGAAGTCGCTAGCGTTGGCCTAACTGAAGACGACTGCATCCGCCGCGATCTACAATTCACAACTTCTATTGCGCCACTAAACTTAATCGCCCGCAGCAACACCGACGATTTCAAAACTGGCTTTGTTAAACTTATCTGCGATAAGCGCGGCAAAGTTTTGGGCGGCAGCGTAGTTTCACCGGAAGCAGTCAGTACAATTCATGAGATAGCCATGGCAGTGCGCTATAACCTCCATGCCAGCGATCTAGCTGATCTGCCGCATGCCTTCCTGTCTTGGAACGAATCCATTCGAGTGGCCGCAAACCGAATCAAATAAAATTTGACGTAAAAAATAGCCTTGTGAACTTACGAGGCTATTTTTTATATAATTTCTTGGTTGCGGGAGTAGGATTTGAACCTACGACCTCTTGGTTATGA
>CAYXHY010000046.1:0-2948 GCA_964465135.1 uncultured Candidatus Saccharibacteria bacterium | reverse complement strand
CGAAAACCTCTGTGGTTTAGAGCAAATTCCAAAATTTTCAGTGCGGGAATCCAGGGCCTTCCCTAGTCTGCAGACAAAATATAGTTTTTATGACGCTCAGATTGAGCTTTTGGGCGAGCAAATTAAGCCAGAGTATAAAGAAGAACAGCCCGAAAAAGGCAAAACTAATTACTTTTTCTGGGAAGAAATTCAATAGAATTTAGTCTAAAATTCCGAAATCTTCTAGTTTTAGGGCGTTTTCTATCTTAAAATCGGAAATTTCAAGCCGTCTTAGTTGGTGACAATAAGCTTTGGTGTTTAATTTTGCGCCTATATCTTCGGCGAGCGACCGAATGTAAGTTCCGCTTGAAGCGTGAGTGCGAATTTTGAGGCTTGGAAAGTTATATTCTAGTAGTTCAATTGAGAAGACTTCCACTTCTCGGCTTGGAATTTCAACTTTTTTGCCTTTGCGGGCTAGATTGTAGGCGCGCTGGCCGTCGATTTTGATTGCTGAAAATATCGGCGGCGTTTGAGTGATAACCCCAGTAAATTCAGCTAAAACTTGCTCAATTTCAGATTGAGTTGGTGGGGTTTTTATTTCATGAGCAACAATTTCCCCTTCTGGGTCGCCGGTTGAGCTACTTTTACCGAGGATAATTTCGGTTTCATAAACCTTATCGAGTTTAGTTAAACTCATCGCATTTTTAGTTTCTTTGCCATAAACCAAAACCATCAGTCCAGTAGCGAATGGATCGAGTGTTCCGGTGTGTCCAACCTTCACCTTGCGTTCAAAATGGTCTTTTAATACACGGCGAATTCGCGCCACAACACCAAAACTGGTCATGCCGCTTGGCTTATCGATCAAGATTTGCCCGCCTTCTGGTAGCAGTGGTAGGTTTTTGATTTTTTCCATATCTAATATTATAACACGAGAGATTCGAGCTAATTATACAAAACCGCCACTACTATTGGTGGCGGTTTGACTTTATCTAAGATTACATTCCTGGAATTTTGAATTGCGCGGGATCGGATGGGTAGACTGCGTCGGTCATTATATTGGCCGTGCTAGCGTCTGAGCCTTGGGCGGCTGGAATAGTACCGTCTTGGTTGCCGAAGTCCTGTATATCAAAATTCGGTAGAGGCGGCATTTCTGGTGGTAACGGCATTGCGTTGAAGTCAGGCAATGGTGGTGGCAATGGGAGCCCGGCTGTTTCGTCTACGGCTATAGCTGGCTCTTGATATTGCTGTGCCTGTTCTACTGGCTGAGCTTCAGCTGCGAGCTGAGCATAAGTTTGCTCAACAGGCTGCTCTGTATAGGTTTGCATTTCAGCTGGCTGCGGCTGAGCTATTTCTTGAACCGGAGGTAGCTCAGTTTGGAAATCTGTGCTTGAAGCTTGAGCACCAGGCGCACCATGGCTCAAAATTGTCCGATTTTTAGTATCATTTTTAGCCATCTCAGCGGCAATTGCTGCGGCTTCGGTGGTGGCGTTTAGAGTTCCACCAATAGTTGGCTCATTTGCTTCAACTGCAGATTCGGCACGAATATATGAATTATCCTCGCTAGCTGGCGCCATTTCGGTGGCTTCTGGCTGAACAGGTTCTTCAAAAACTGGTGTTTGATCGTGGCTAGAGATTTGTGGCGCAGCATATTCAGCCGGCTGATAGTCTTGCGCTGGCGCTGGCTCTTCGGCGACAAAGGCGCTTTCTTCCATTGGCGGAACAGTTTCAACTGGGATTTCTGGCTGGTAATCTTCAGCCGGCGGTACGACTTGTGGCTGCTCTACTTCTTGAATATTTTCAACTTCGGTTTGTAGATTTTGCAGCGAATCATCTGTTATATCGGTTGGGCTGAGCTCATCTAATGACTGCTCAAGTTGATCTTCTGCGGTGATTGGATCTTCTATATATTCAAGCTCATCTGCAGTTTCAGGGGTTTGCTCAAACTCTGATTCTAGAATATCTTCTACTAATCCTGGCGAGTCTTGAGTGATTTCTTCTTGAAAATCGTCAATTATTTCATCGCTTTCGGCTTCTTCATCTGGCTCGTCGTGTGAGATTGAGAGTGAACCATCATTGGCTGGCTTCTCTGCCTTTTTAGCTTCAGGCTGTTTAGGCATTTGTGGCGCAGGGGTAATCACTTCGTCGTCATCTTGCTTTTTGATCTTGATCTCGCTCGCTTTTTCGGCGGCAGCTTTTAATTTTGAAACAACCAATTGTTGGTCGGCACCGGCTGACATGAGTTTAGAGGCCACGTTCATTACGCGAGCTGAGGTTTTGCTATTACTAAAGCGTTCGGTTTCGGCCACGATACCAGTTAGAAGGGCGGTTGCAACAGTTTTAGTGAAGGCTTCTTTACCTAGGCCATTAACAATATCTAGAACAACTTCACTCAGCGAGCTGGCGTTTGGCGAATGCCAGTTTAACTCGCTAAGACTACTGTTTTGTTTACCAACGGTGATCACACCGACAGAAGCATCGTGCAAGATTCGGCCGTGTGCAGTCAGGGCGGCGTCAAGGTTATTTTTGTTGCGCACACCTAGCGCTAAGACAAGGTCAACATTGAAATCTCCCTGTTCAAACTCAAGATCTTTTTCAGAAATAACCGTTCGGTAAGGGGTAATAAAAATCTTAACGTGATCGCCAACTAATTTATAGCGCAAATGATCGGCTTTATCTTTACTCAGCGCAATAATGAAATCACGCAAAGAATCGACTGTGTCTTCAAAAGTCTTTTCTGGTCGCAAAAACTGCAAAGCATCGGGCATTTCACCGCTCGCCACGGCTGTAGCGCGCTTGCCGGATTTATTGATCGCCACAGCTAAACCAAGCGCTGCTGCAAGCTCGTCAACACTAGGGCTACTACTTACAGTCACTAAAATATTTTCGGCTGCATCGATTTTGTCAATAATCTGTTTTGAACACGAAGGGCATGGTAATCTTAAAGAAGCTCTGCGCCTTGTTTGCGCCGT
>CAYXHY010000045.1:0-3135 GCA_964465135.1 uncultured Candidatus Saccharibacteria bacterium | reverse complement strand
CTTCTGGTATTGCCAAATGGTGATATATACAACCATTAAATATGAGACAATAGCAGTTATAGCAATTAAGCCTAGAATAAATCTGTTACGTGGCGATAAATAGGGCGATATTTTTTGTCCGATTTTGGATCTAGCAAAGAGGATTCGAGCGGTTTTAAGGCTATTTTTTAATTTTTTCATAGTAATTATTATATCAAAAAACTACTTGAAAATAAACAAAAGCGTTGTTTAAATTACAATTTAAGCTTAATTTAAGCTTAATAGGAGATAATATAGACGTAGTCAACAAAAATAATGCTACAAAGGAGGTATTATGAATAATAACGCCAAAATATATTTAAGTAAACAAGGTATGAAAGAGTTGAAGAAGAAGATTTCAGCTCTAGAAAATAATCAGAAAAAATACGAGGCACAATTGCGCAAAGGTGAGATGAAAGATGATTCACTGGCGCGTAGCGAATTAGTTGCAAGGATTGAAGGTTTACGTTCGGATATCGCAGAAAAGAAATTTCAACTAGAAAATGCTAAAGTGCTGCCGGCTAGTCGCGGTAAACGAATCAAGGTTGCACTAGGATCTTTTGTCGAGTTGATTGACAAAGCAACCGGTAAAATGATGAAATTTCAGGTAGTTGAGAGCATCGAAGCTGACCCAAGTGTTGGTAAAATTTCTGCCGATAGTCCGCTTGGACAAAGTTTGATCGGGCGAAAAGTTGATGAAATTATCAGCTGGACGGCCGGCCTAAACAATATGCAGATGCAGCTTGTTCGGATTGGCTAAAGATGATAAAATAAGCGTATGGATTTTGAATTATCGTACGCTTTGACCTACTCGGTCGTTATGTTGGTGGCCGTCTTTATTGTCGGATATTTAGTGGCGCGCGCCCCTTTCGTGCGCCGCTTTTATTTGCCAACAGCTTTAGTCTCGGGTATTATTTTATTACTTTTAAGCCCGCAAGTTATGGGGCATTTTAGTGCGGATTTACATCTTTCTAACGGCTTTTACGATTTATGGAGATTAGCTCCTAAAACTCTTATCAATGTGATTTTTGCCTGCCTATTTTTGGCGAGCCCACTAATGCCACTGAAGAAAATTTGGAAAGTCGCTGGGCCGCAAGTGGCGTTTAGCCAAATGATGGGCTGGGGCCAATTTTTTTGGGCAAGTTTGCTAGCGCTGGTAGTTTTGGTGCCAGTTTTTGGCGCTTCGCCACTGTCTGGCGCTTTAGTAGAGGTCAGTTTTGAAGGCGGACACGGCACGGTTGCAGGACTGACGAATGTTTTTAGAGAACTTAACTATATGGACGGCCGCGAAATTGCCAATGGTCTTTCAACCGCCAGCTTGGTATCTTCTCTATTGATTGGAATTTTGCTAATTAACTGGGGTAAGCGTAAAGGCTTGTTGCGTCCGGGCGGTTTGGTTAAAATTGCCAGAAATAAGGTTTATTATCGCAAGATCGTCAATGATTTGCATAAAAAAGGCATAACTCTGCGCGAACATTTAACTCTTAAACGAGTGGCAACGCATATTTTGCTAGTGGCGGCGTCGGTAGGCTTGGGTGTTTTGATTCACTCGGCTTTAGCGCAGTTAGAAGATTTAACTTGGGGTCGCGCAGGTGTTCGTGTAGTGTCATTCTTGCCGCTGTTTACGTTTTGTATGATCGGTGGAATGTTGGTGGGTGAATTTGCCCGCAAGCTTGGTATGAAGATTTCGCGCACAATTGTTGATTTGGTTAGTTCAATTACGCTATCCGGTCTGATTATGACCGCCGTTGGTACGATGAACTTATCATTTTTGAGCAGTGATGGCGCGGTTTTTGGTTTACTCTACGCAGTGGGTGTGGTATGGACGCTGTTCAGCTTCTTGTTTATGGGTAAGCGAATGTTTAAGGAATATTGGTTCCAGAACGCGATTATTTCATTTGGTCAATCAATGGGTATGACGGCTACAGGCTTACTTTTTGCACAGATGGTTGACCCTAAAAACCGCACCAACGCCGTTGAGAGTTTTGGCTATAAACAGCTGCTATTCGAACCGATTATGGGTGGTGGAATTGTGACTGCGCTATCGATGCCGATTATCGCACTGGTTGGTTTGCTGCCATTCACGATTATTAGCGGTGTGATAATGGTTTTTTGGGCGATATTTGGAATGTATAAATTTGGCAATCTAAAGAGCATAATTTAAGAAGCGGAGGTTTTATGGAACAGAATTTGATGTTGGTGGTAATTGCGATTTTGGTCGGTGTGATTATATTTTTAGTAATGAAAGCTAATCGCCAAGCTGATAACTCTCGAGAATCTGATGCCGTAGCGACAATGTTGAAAACCGACTTAATTGAGCTTAATAAAAGTTTACTTACCATGCAGGAAAAATTTGGGGAGAATTTAACCAATCTCAATGATAAAGTTTCAGAAAAACTCGACAAAAATAACCTTAATATTCAAACTTCGGTGCAGAAGCAATTGGGCGAAAGTTCTAAGATTGTTAATGAGGTTTCTAAGCGATTGACGAAATTAGACGAGACCAACAAGCGAGTGGTGGATGTAGCAGATGAGTTGAAGACTCTACAAAATGTGCTACAAAACCCCAAGCAGCGCGGTGTGTTTGGTGAATTCTATTTGAGCCAAGTTTTGGAAAATGTTTTGCCGCCAAACGCTTTTCAGCTGCAATATAAGTTCAAGAATGGCGAAGCAGTTGACGCGGTAGTTTTCCTTGATAAAAACAAAGTTCTGCCGATCGATAGTAAATTTAGCCTAGAGAATTACAATCGAATGATTGAATCGCAAGGGGAGGATCGAAAAATATTTTCGCGTCGAGTTCGGGATGATCTTAAAAAACGAATTGATGAAACTAGCAAATACATTCGCCCAGATGAGAACACGATGGACTTCGCTTTTATGTTTATTCCGAGCGAGAGCTTGTATTATGATATGTTGATTGGGAAAGTCGGCACTAGTGGCGGCGATGAGCGCGATTTAGTTGAATACGCGTTTAGGGACAAAAGAGTGATTGTAACCTCTCCTACGAGCTTTATGGCATACTTACAGACAGTTCTACAAGGTCTAAAAGGTTTACAGATTGAAGAGCAGAGTAAAGAGATTCAAAAGAGAGTTGGCTTACTTGGATCACATATCCAA
>CAYXHY010000044.1:0-3445 GCA_964465135.1 uncultured Candidatus Saccharibacteria bacterium | reverse complement strand
TTTAAGTTTGTTCATACTTTAGATTTTACTAAAAAAAAAAAATCTAAGTCAAGCAACTTCACCCATCAAATTGAAAACCATCTCAAAAAATGTTAAAATTATAAGATGAACGACAATGACATTATTGACTTGGATAAATTCGGTAGCGACCTTTTTGACGACTTCACAAAAGACATTTCGCCCAAAAAATCTCCAGAGTCGCCCCGCAATAAAGTCCCGGTTATAATGCTAACTGGGTTCTTGGGTAGCGGTAAAACCACACTTCTCAACAATATCTTAGAAAATAACAAAAACCTAAAAATCGGCGCCATCATCAATGATTTCGGGCAAATTAATATCGACAGTAAACTGGTTGCTAATGCCGTCAGTGAAGACACGATTGAGCTCAGCAACGGCTGCATCTGCTGCATTTTGGGCGACAACCCGCTCAGCGAACCGCTTGAACAGCTAGCCAATAGCGACTCCCCGGTAGATGCGATAATCATTGAAGCCAGCGGAATCGCCGAGCCGTATGATCTACTGCAAACTCTACGGTTTTCTGGCAATAAATATACCGAATTTGGCGGCAATATCTATCTTATAGACGGCAAAAACTTTACCGAAAATTATCAACAATTTCCCCGCCATTTTGATAAATGTATTAAAACTTCAGATATTATATTAATCACAAAAACTGATGACCTCACCGAATCTGAATATAAATCCTTAGAGGATCAAATTACTACAATCGCTAAACATTCGCCAATTATTAGGCTCAAGCGTGGTGAAGCACCGTCCGATTTGCTATTTAGTAGTCTAGCGCAAAACACCGAAAGCCAGTCTAATATTTTTAACCAACCAGATAGCAAACACGATCACAATCATTCTAGCCACCCCCATGATCACGGCGAACATCACGGCGACCACAGCGACCATCTTCATCATCAATTTTCAAGCTTTAGCTTTGAGCATGCAGCGCCGCTTGAGCCAAAGAAGTTTATTGGTTTTCTAGATAATTTGCCACAAAATCTGTTTAGAGCTAAAGGTTTTTGCTATTTTGGTATGAAGGGCTATGAGCAGAAATTTACGTTGCAACTGGTTGGAAATTACACCGAAATCAAGGCCGAGGAATGGGGCGAAGAAACACCAAAAACCGAACTAGTTCTGATCGGACACAGTATAGATGAAGCTGCCGCTCTAGAGCGGCTTAAACAGACGGTTGATGCAAATCCTGGTGATATTAAACCTGAAGATATGATGAGCTTTGAACGTTTTTTAGCCTCATAAATTAAAATAAAATCGGACGCAAAATTTTATACGTCCGGTTTTTTGTTACGATTTACGCAATCCTTGTTCAACCGCTAGCTTATCTCGCTCAATCAGTTCAACTCGCGCCACAATTTCGCGTTCGCCCATCTCGATCGCGCGTTGCAAGCTCGGCTCAGCTTTAAGTGGCCCAAAAAACTCCTTAAATTCTGCCAGCTGCCCTGAAGTTCGGAGCACAGAGCCGGTGTAGCGCGGAAAATCGTTATAACTTTTATCGCCGCCAAAAGTTTCTTCAATCCACAGCCAATTCTCTCTCAACCACCACCAAGTCAAATCCCGCGTTTTCAAATTCCGCAGCAGATAAATATACCAATGTAAAAGATCTTGCGGCCGCACAATTTGAGAGTCCTTCATTAGTCCTAGTAGATTTTTACCGGTGTCTGAATTTTTAGTTGAAGATAGCGCCGCTAAGATGTCATTCTTGAAATCCGCATTTGGCGTCTTTTTGTAAGTTTCAACCAATTCGTTAATCAACTCTGACGATTCCCGATTACGAACTTTATTCGAAATGATTAGCGACCTGATCTCAGCGTTTATTTCGGAAATATTTTGAGCTGAATCATAAATATCCAGCGCCGCACTAATCGCCGATTCATCTTCGCTATATAGCATATGTGCCAAAACGATCGGTCGCAGCTGTTTGTCGTCTTCGGAATCATCTGGCCGCTCAATTACACCTAAGCGTTCGTACTGCTGGCGCGCCAAATCTCCCACGAATTGCTTCATATTCGCCTCAGCTTCAGTATCTTCGTCGATAAAAATCTTTAATTCGCCTAATAAAATACTAATCATATCCCATACGGCAAGGCTGATCTCATTTTTATATACGCGCATAATCCTAATTAGTTCACTACTTGAAATTTTACCACCGCGCGCCAATAAAGACACTTCTTGCAGTAGTTGCAAACGGGTAATAACATCTAGCTTGCCCGATTCAACCCCTATTAGCATCTTTTCAAGTAAATCACTGCTGTACTTTGTTATGAAGTGCGAAATATTACCCTGATTTAGCTGAATCCAGTCTTCACTAGGTAAATCTAGGTCAATGACAGCCGATTTATCAGCCAAAATTTGCGGAATACTAGAATGACTTGCGTTTAGCAAAATTGGCCAAGCTCGATCTTCATTCTTGCCCTCACCAACAAAGAATTGCGACTGGGTGAGCTCAAGTTTTCCGTCATTATAATCGGCTTCCACTACCGGATATCCGGGTTGCTTCAGCCACGATTCCATAAAACCACGTACGTCTTTTCCAGAAGTTGCAGCAAGCGCCTGCCATAAATTGTCGCCGACGGTGTTTTGATAAGCAAATTCCTCAAAATAATTAGCCAGCCCAGACCTAAAAGCATCTTCGCCAATATAAGTACGTAGCATGTTCATCAAGCGAGCGCCCTTAGCATAAACAATCGCGCCGTCAAAAATCGTACCGATTTCATCTGGGTGGTGCACCGGAATATGTACCGATTGCACGCCGTCAATCGCATCACGGCGCAGCGAAAGAATCGCTTCATTAACGGCAAATTCCTCCCAAATATTCCAATCTGGATAAAAACTATCAACCGCCAGATACTCCATCATAGTAGCAAACGATTCATTTAGCCATAAGTCGTCCCACCATTGCATCGTAACCAGATTACCAAACCATTGATGCGCAGTTTCGTGCGCGATCACAAGCGCAATCTGCCGCTTTGAACTGAGTGAACTTTTTGCACTGGCTAGCATCGCCGTTTCACGATAAGTAACCAAACCCCAATTTTCCATTGCCCCGCTAGAAAAATCCGGTAAAGCAATATGATCGCATTTCTCAAGCGGGAATTTAACACCAAAATAATCTTCATAAAATTCAAGTGATTTAATCGCTACCTCGAGCGGAAAATCAAGCATATCTAAATTATGCGCTTTAGTCGACCAAGCAGAAACCTCAACTCCATTTTTAGTTTGCGCAGTCTTCTTTTGCAAATCTCCTACCACAAACGCCAATAAGTAAGTCGACATTTTAGGCGTGCGACCAAAAGCCGTAGTGGTTGTTTTGTCGATCAAATTTGAAATTGGATTAGTGTTAGCTAAGATTTTCTGACCATTAGCATACTCCAGTGTCAAATCAAAAGTCGCTTTAGCTTCTGGCTCATCTATACACGGA
>CAYXHY010000043.1:0-4020 GCA_964465135.1 uncultured Candidatus Saccharibacteria bacterium | reverse complement strand
GCCGTACATAAATTCCACCGAATCAGTTTCATAAAAAGTATTCCACTGGTCTTTTTTATGATCAAGTAAAAATTCTAGCGTCACAAAATCGCGCAAATCAGTACCATATTTACTCCAAAAATCTTGCGGCGTAGAGTGAATTATCTGCAAATCTTTGGCATTTTTTGATTTTTTGTCATCTGATTTATCTTTGCTGGATTTTTTCTTATCGTCATCTTTTTTAGGAATAAATTCAAAATCAAATTCTTCAGGTGGTGTGCCAAAGCTAAGAGATAAAATTTTATAAATTTCCGCCATCAATTCTGCTTTCAGATCTTGCGGCTGCTTACTCTCGCGTAGTTTTTTAGCGCCCAATGCTAGCTTTTCGTTTAAAATTGTATTGATTGGGGCTGAATCCTCGGAATCTCTAGTGTCAGACATAACCGATTCTGGCACGGCGCCGTATTTTTCGATCAATTCCGCTGCCTCTGACCACCAACCGCCATCGAATTGCTTAAACTTCAAAACTTCTTGCACGTGCCGACTCTTTAAACCCTCATCTTTAGTGTCAATCACCTTTTGTAGGAATGAATTGCACATCTCAAGCTTGTCATAAAAATACAAATACGACTTTGAAAGTTTCATATTTTCTACTTTTAGGTTTTCGCCAATTGTCTTTTCGGCCAACACTAAAGCTGCCATCAACCAGCAAGTTCCGGTTTTCTTTTGGTCGCGAATCGCGCCGGTTGGAATTTCATAACTCCATAGATTTTTATTTTTTCGTACAATTTCGGTATTTCTAGATGCAGCATAAATCCCATTACTAGCAATTGCTCGCTGCAAAACCTTGTTCTGAGATTGTTTCTCGAACGCCGTCTGGTATGATTTGATAATTTGAGGTGTTAATTCTTTCATGTATCTAATTTTACCACAAAATAAAAAATTGTGAGACCTCGCATTGCTCACAATTCTTTATTACTCGGTCACCCCAAGTACAAATCTCTCAGTTTATCTTAGAAAGAAGCTTCGACTGCTGCCCAAGTGGCATCAGGATTATCTTCTGGTATGATGATTGTAACTTGATCGCCGGTTCGTAGTTTAAAGTAGGTCACGCTTGCTAGCAAGATTTTGTATTCATTGCCGCCAGCTTCCACGTAAAATGAGCCGTCATGATTCACTAGTGTGCCGATAATTTGCTTTCGTGGCACCGGACCGATTTGTTTGTAGACAAATCCGCCGTCATCATTGATAGTTAACTTCATAATATCGCCCTCCACGAGCTTAGATTTTGAAGCATAGTTTGCTGGCACGGGGTAGTTTTTGCCGTCTGGGCCAATCATAGTTTGCCCATCAAAAACACCTTCGATTACTTTTCCGCCTGGCCCTTCAATAATAGAGGTGCTTGGCGTAATCACCGTGTCGCTGTCTTCGCCACTGATGCTGATCAACAGTTCCTTGGCGGCGGCCAAATTTGTTTCAGCCTCTTGGATTAGCGATTTTAATCGCTTAACTTGTTTTTCTGGTAATTCAGACATATTCCTCGCAGTTTTCCTTTGTCTGTTTTTGTTAATACTCTTGATAATGTTACTACATTTTAGCCAAAAAGTCAATACCCCACACGCTTTCAGCTAATTTTCAGGACTTTTCCACAAATTTCAATCTGTTTACGTAAAATCGTTGTATTTTTTACAAGTTGAAAATGTTGCAGACTGAGTATTTTTGACAAAACACGCTTTTCATTCTATAATGATAGTATGCATAGGTTCGTGCAAGCTAGTACTTTAACGCGAGCTCATTAAGAAAGGGTGATCTTTATGGGTATAAAAATATTGAAAGTTTTGGTCGCTATATTGGGTGTAATCTTTATGTTCTTCTTTGCCTTTGTGATTGTGGCTTTGATGATAAGTATAATTTCTACAACTCAGATAAATGGCATAGGTACATTTATTATGACCGCAGTCGGTAGTGTCTTAATTCTTGGTATGATAGTGGGAGTGGCGTTTTTATGGCCAGAATAAAGATGGCTTTAGACTCACTACCGGTTCGCTAGCTACAGTTATCTGTAGCTTTTTTATTCTGTAGATTTTAGCAAAACAAAATCACCTACCGAAAAGATAGGTGATTTTTCTTAACAAATTAGGTCAAAATTAGTTGATTTATATTTAGATTAAGCAAGCTCAACTGATGCGCCAGCTTCTTCAAGTTTCTTTTTAGCTTCTTCAGCTTCTTCTTTTGAAACTTTTTCTTTGACTGGAGCGGGTGCGCCGTCAACGATAGCTTTAGCTTCACCAAGTCCAAGACCTGTGATTTCTTTAACAGCTTTGATAACTGCTACTTTACCAGCACCAGCATCTTTTAGGGTAACTGTAAATTCTGTTTGTTCGTCTGCAGCGTCTGCGCCAGCAGCTGGACCAGCAGCTACAGCGACAGCAGCTGGTTCGATTCCGTATTCATCTTTTAGAAGATTTTTCAAATCATTTGCTTCTAGGATTGTCAATTTTGTCAATTCTTCAGCAAGCTTTTTAATATCAGCCATTTTGACTCCTTTAATTGATTGTGTCCTTGCTTTTTGAATTAAACTTTCAGCAAATACACTCTGGAGTTGCTCCCGTCGTTATGGGGCGACAGTCCAGGCGTTGGGCTGACAAGTGTCGTTACACTTTGCCGCACATTCGCTTAAAATTCAATTCAACCGCTCGGATATTTATAATTTATTATAGTTTAGTTAGTTGCGTTAGTTCGAAATTCCAACTCTTCGTTGGTAAGTCCACCAGTAATCGCATGAATTGGTGAAAGCAAGGTTTCGACGATTTGACCAATAAGTTGGTCGCGGCTTGGTAGTTCAGAAAGAGTTTTAACTGTTTCTGTGTCCATAGCTTCGCCTTCACTTGAAAAAGCACCAACTAACTGCATAGCTGGGTGGGTTTTTGCAAATTTACCCAAAACTTGAGCTGCGGCTACCTCATCTTCGCTAGAGAAAGCGTATACCAACTGGCCTTGTAGGGCGTCAGTGTTGGTGTCTTTCAAAGCTTTGATGTCTTTCATCGCTACGCGAACAAGGCGGTTTTTAACCACTTTGATCGAAACGCCGGCTTCGCGGGCTTCTTTGCGTAGTTCTTGCATATCAGCAACTGACAAGCCTTTGTACTCGGCAAAAGCTGTCATTTTTGCGTCTTTTAGAGCTTCGTTTAACTCTGCAACCAACTGGTTCTTTTTATCGCGTGTAAGTGCCATAAAAACTCCTTTTTGATTATTTGACCTAATTGTTAAGATTCGGTGATTTGTCTCATAAAATACAAAAAGATTGAGCGAAAGTGTTTTTTAAGTCGGTAAGACTTGGGCTAGTGCCCTGGAGCGCCGGCTTGAAAAATATCTTTGCGATAATCTTTAAGCTTTTAAGAAACGCGCCACCAAAGACCATTTGAAAATTCATAAGAATTCCTCGGTGGCATAATTAAGATTGTTCTCACTTCTCCGCCACTGTCTCTGGCAACTGATTACAGTTTAACATATTTTGGGTGAAAAAACAAGAGCCGATTTGAGCTCTTGCGTTTATTGGTATAAGTACTATTTATTTTCTAAAATTTCGACTCGTTCGTGCAACTTGTTGATTTCACCAATCATAAAAGAATGCATTTCAGCTTCAGATTTGTTGAGCTCTTCTGTGTAGTTAGCGTGATCCACGACTAAGAATGTCAGTACACCTAACCAGATAAAAACAATAACAGTTGATATAATCATACATATTTTTAATTTCTTAATGTCTTTCATGTGTTCTCCTTTATTTTATAGAAAAGAGGCTTGCTTAGACCTTTTTCTAAGTTTGTGTTATTTCAGTTCGAGATAATACGAGTTTGTTGGTACATTAACTTTCTCTTTAATGAAATAACCCATCTGTAATCTTCCGAAGAGATCTTTATAATAGTAGTTTCCTGCTATAGTAACTTTCCTGCCTCTGTTTAATTTTATGGATCTATATTCTCCAGATTTCCAACCTACATCGCCTCCGCCAAATGATGGGATAGCATCGAATAGATTGGA
>CAYXHY010000042.1:1907-4074 GCA_964465135.1 uncultured Candidatus Saccharibacteria bacterium | reverse complement strand
CCTGACTTACCGCCACGACCAGTCCGGCCAATACGGTGGATGTAATCATCATAAGCTTGGGGAATATCATAATTAATCACATGACTAACATTTGGGATATCTAGCCCGCGCGCCGCAACATCTGTTGCCACCAGCACGTCAACTTCGTTGTTCTTAAACTGGCGAATCACGCGATTACGCTGGCCCTGGTTTTTATCACCATGGATTGCACGCGCAGAAATTCCATTCTTTTCAAGCTCATCGCTTAGGCGCTGCACACCAAACTTAGTTTCGCCAAAGATAATAACTTTTTCAAATTCATCTTTATTTAGTAGTGAGATCAACTGGTTCTTGCGATCAGAATTTCCGCTAAATTCAACAATATCTTGATAGATATGATCAGCCGTTTGATTAACACTAGTTGAAACCATTTCGGCATTGTTCATCAAGTCTTCAGCGATTTTCTGCACTTCGGCACTAAAAGTTGCACTAAAGCAGAAAGTTTGGCGCTCGCTCGGTAAATCTTCGGCGATTTGGCGAATATCGTTCACAAATCCCATATCAAGCATGCGATCGGCTTCGTCTAGCACAAAAAACTTAACAGCGTTTAGATTCACGCTGCCGCGATTCAAATGGTCTTTAACGCGCCCCGGGGTGCCGATTATGATCTGCGGATTATGGCGAAGATCCCTAAATTGCCCTTGGA
Organism: uncultured Candidatus Saccharibacteria bacterium; assembly: GCA_964465135.1. Taxonomy (GTDB): domain Bacteria; phylum Patescibacteriota; class Saccharimonadia; order Saccharimonadales; family Saccharimonadaceae; genus Nanogingivalis. The sequence goes on along the minus strand of CAYXHY010000042.1, from coordinate 3,389 downwards.
TATTTACGCCACCTACCAGTAGGGCAGAGCGTAGACCAGTTTTTTGGCCAAATTTTTTGAACTCTTCGTGAATTTGTTGCGCTAGCTCACGAGTTGGTGCCAAGATTAGGGCACTCGATTTTTTAGCGCGCGGCGGGCGATTTTTGCTGCCCTCAGCCGTCAAATCTAGAACTGCAGGATTGTTGTTTTTTTGTTCCATCATCTGATGCAAGATCGGCATCAAAAAAGCGACTGTTTTACCAGTACCAGTATTAGCAAGACCAATCACATCGCGGCCAGTCATTGCTACTGGAATTGCTTTTTTCTGGATTTCGCTTGGATGCACAAAACCAATTCGATCAAGATTAGCCTGAACCGCCTCATTAAAGCCAAAATCAGCAAATTTGACCGATTCGTCAAACTGTGGTTTTTCTTCTAACTGGATGACATTTTTGTTGATAAATTTACTTGGGTCAATATACGCTTTGCGGCGATTACCGGTTTTCTTTCGCGAATTACCACGTTTATATCCACCCGAACGATTACCGTTTCTAGGCCCACGGTTCTGATTTGAACCGCCTTTAAATTGCTTTTTTTGCATAACTTCCTTCTATTCGTCATAAATACAAGGGAATTAGCATTCAGTCTGAATATTTGTTTTAATTGATTATCTCTCTATTATAGCATAATTTATACAATTTTTCAATAGATAAGCGCAGAATTTGACAGAAACGAATATTTTAATATAATAGTAGTCATCGTACCTTACAAAATTGAAGGAAGTGATTCTATGGAACAATTCGCTTTATGTAGCACTACTGTCGCTAAAATCGAGGAAAAGACCTGCGCGATCAAAACAGCACTGAAGTCTTTAAGTGAGGAGGAATACTTACAGATAGTAGCGCTACTTTTAGAGCCGATTGAGGCTTTAGATGCGTGCGAAGATGTTCAGAATGATGACGAAACAATACTAGTAGAGCTTGATAAAGATTTGCAGTTCTGCCCCTTGACGGGTGAATTTTATACAATCCATCCGATAAGACGGGTTGATATAGCGGATTTCGTACAATATCGCAGCACAAATATCTATAGGGTTTTGAGAACTTTAGACCAATTTAGCAATCTGATTAGATTATGTCTATAGACTGATGGTTTATATTTACGCATTTTAAATACAGAAAAATCAACCTTCCGAATCCTCGCATAAATTGCGGGGATTTTATTTTGCATAAAAAAGCCCGCTCGCTAACTTAATGGGGGCGGGGTATGGATTAGAAAGGTGCTGATTCTGGAGTTTACTCCTTGTTTTAACCCTCGCTACTGTGTTTACGCATGCTTGGGCTGGGGGAAGTTAACCAAAGGCTAATGAGATCTTTCTACGGAAATTATACGGCTCCAGAACAAAGCATTTCGTGCCGAGGCAGCCAACTCTGGGTCTTTGCTCGTTATCAACTTGTCAAGCGCACCTTCTTCGCTACCTAACAACGTTTGTCCATTAGCTGC
>CAYXHY010000042.1:0-1897 GCA_964465135.1 uncultured Candidatus Saccharibacteria bacterium | reverse complement strand
TTTTCGTCATAGAAAACCACCTCCTGTTAACGTAGTACTCTCCACAGAGCCTATCGATAAGCGCATCACATTTAGTCTTTTATGTCAATATATAGCCGATCTTGAACGAAGAGCGTGAATGTTGATCCACAAATATGATATAATAGGGTCCATGAGAAGTGAATTCTGGCAAAATATACTAGAGCGTGCGGGCAAAGACGAGAGTGAGCAGCAACTGCCGTTTTTTAGTTTGGCGCCGATGGAAGCCGTGACTGACGTGGTGTTTCGCCACGTGGTTTCTAACTCCGCTGAGCCAGAGGTTTTTTATACTGAATTCACCAATGCTAGCAGTTTTGCTAGCCTAAAAGGTATTCATAGTACTCGTGGCAGGTTAACTTTTACATCAGATGAAAGCGATAAATTAGTAGCTCAAATCTGGGGCTCTAGACCAGCCGATATTGAATTTATGAGCCGAGAATTGCCAAAATTGGGCTTTAAGGCAATTGATCTGAACTTTGGCTGTCCAGATAAAGCCGTGGTGAAAAGTGGTGGTGGTAGCGGGATAATTCGCACACCAGCTTTGGCCGAGGAGATTATTACCGCCGCTAAAACATCTGGTTTGCCAGTTTCAGTTAAAACCCGGCTTGGATATTCGCAGGTTAGCGAGTTTCGCGATTGGTTGAAGTTTATTTTAGAGCAAAAAGTTGAAGTTTTGACAGTTCATTTGCGTACCAAAAAGGAAATGAGTAAGGTTCCGGCGCATTTTGAATTGATTGATGAAATTGTAGAGATGCGAGATTCGATTGCACCAGATACACTTTTACAGATTAACGGCGACATCAAAAATCGCAAACAGGGAATGGAGCTTTGGCGTGCACACCCCGGTGTTGACGGTATTATGATTGGTCGCGGAGTGTTTGAAGATCCGTTTTGCTTTGAAAAGTCTGAGAGCGAACATCAGCGCCAAGATTACATGGATTTATTAAACCAACATTTGGATTTATTTGATCAGCACGATACAGAGGTCAGTCCACGTAAATTTGAACCTTTGAAGCGATTTTTTAAGATTTATGTTCGTAATTTTAAGGGCGCTAGCGATTTACGTGCGCAACTAATGCTGACTAAAAATACTAGTGAAGTTAGGGAAATTTTGACTGAATTTGGCGAAAATTATGAGGACATGATGGAAAATTACGCGCGGATTTCAGAGGAATATCACAAAAATAAAAAGTTAGAAGACGAAAATTAGGCTATGCCGCGTAAAAATCACAAACAAAAACCCCAGTTTACGCCATATACGCCGCCGACCTCTGGCGCGCAAAAAGCCAAGAAGCGCTACGGTAGCCGCGCCGAGGCTCAGAAAGTGGCTGATTATCGGATGGCACTTGATTTAAAATTAGAATTATTCGTTTATCAGGATATTGATGGCGGGTGGTATTTGACGCGGAGGCAAGGCTAGTTTTAGCCGTCTATACAGTAAACTCCACCGCCCTCAAAAGCCATTTGTATAGTAAAATTATTTGGATTTCCTAAGACCTTTACGCTACCATCGCATTTCATACCTGCGCCGAAGTGAATCCACCACGGCTGGCGCTGGATGTCATTCACGCTAGTTGAGGGAGACCATCCAACTGGTGTTTGTGTATAATTAATTCTTATTTCATAAGGCTCACCACTCGGCGACAAAAATTCATCACCACTCAAACGGACGTAGTTATCTAAAAAATTATTCGCCATATAACTAGGTCCTGGCAAATTACCGCGATTATTAGCCTTGTAGCTTTCGACCGCCACTTTTAGCTTAGCCATATCATTTTTGCGTTGAGTATCTCTCTGATTTCGTTGCAAGGCTGGCAATGCTACAAAAACCATTAAAAATATTAAACCTGCAATTGCCAGTACGAGAACAACTTCGATT
>CAYXHY010000041.1:0-4156 GCA_964465135.1 uncultured Candidatus Saccharibacteria bacterium | reverse complement strand
TCACAATATGCTCAAAAAATGTCATCGAAACAATATGGTACTGCCCAATTATTCTTTGTTAGCATTAGACCACGAGTATAAAAGTGTTGGTTCAATCTATAATAGTATCGTAGCTATTAGAAGATTAATCAGAGCTATATTTTTGTAATGTATATCAAATTGCAAAGTATAGGAAACTATATTGTTTGATAGAAAAAATGTATTATTCAAAATTCTAAACTTCTTATTGTTTTCAGTGATAGAGTAGACAAGAAATTGATATGTTTCCACATATATAATTACTCGGTGGACATATTTCCTCAGATAAGAATCTTTTAAAAATATTTAAGCTATTCATTTTTGACAGCTATCTATACCTCTCAAAACATATCGAACATCTCATTGTGTTAGACCTTAAAGACTAGATAACTTGGCAATAAACCGTACCGTATTCACCCTCTTCTAGGAGCGTAAACACAGAAGTCTTGCCCACGGCATGAGTGAATGAAAAACCATTTTGGCCACCACTTGGGGCGTCACACTCGCCATTGAGAATTGCCACAACGCGGCCAAAATGAACGTCGCCAGTAGCTGGGCTAGTCAAGAGAATTCCGTAATCCGGCAAGGTAAATGACCGACCAACCGGTATAACTTTAACAAAAGTCCCGTCGCTCATACCGCTATTCTGTACATACGAATAAAACCCGTGGTCGGCATTTATACTCGTATTACCAACCCTGATGCCGCCACCACCCGTACTTTCTGGATATCGGTCACGATTATTTGCCTTATATCTATCGAGCATTGTAATCATCATTGATACTCGATTTCGATATTCCGTGTTTCGCTGCGAACGCTGAAGAGCAGGTAGGGCGATAAATACCATCAAGAAGATTAGCCCAGCGATCGCTAGGACCAAAACTACCTCTATAATTGTAAAACCTGACCGCCGTAAAGACACACTCCTCCTTCTTGCCTTGACTCTAAGCGACCCGGAGCAACCACCGAAAGGAGTATGGAGGTTCAGTTCTGGGGTGGAATAGTCCTTCGTTTGTGAGTATTTATTATATTTATGCTTTATCATAACTCCATTTTACTCTAAAAAAAAAAATGTCAACTTGACATTTTATAATGTTTGTGCTATAATTAGAGTATACGAGTAGAAATTAAGACTCGGCTAGGTTAAAGTTCGCCGAGTTTTTATATCCTATGAATTACTTACGCAATAAACGCCGCCGCCTTCGAGCACAATCGAGATTGCAAAACTATTAGCACCTGACTTATGAACGGTATTTTCGCCGTCGCACTGAGCATTTGCAAATCGATAAATCATAGTGTGCGAACCGGTACTATTTTTGCGGTTAATAGGTACAACTCCTACTTCGCCCCAGCCTACAGTATATAATTGACCATCTGGATCTTTAAACTCACTAGCTCTACCTAGATATCCGTTATCACGCAGAGCGTTCATTCCGCCCACAAACTCAGAATTAGCCAAACTTTTACCCCTATTATTTGCTAGCCAACGGTTCGTAGCATCATACAAACGGTCAATATCTCGTTTGCGCTGAGTATCGCGCTGACTTCTCTGAAGTGCTGGCAAAGCGATGAATACCATCAAAAAAATTAATCCGGCGATCGCCAAAACTAAAACAACTTCTATTATCGTAAAACCTTTATGCTTTCTCATAGTCATATTATACTAAAAAAAATCTAAGTCAAGAACACTTCAGGATTTATTTAGCCACAATCCGCTTGTAAGAAAATCGTTTAGCGACTCGCCAATTGCCGTGAGTGTCAGCATTGAAGCCCTTGATTTCACCATTTCGCACTTCAGAAACTTCAGCTAGCGCCGGGTTGTACGGAATTAGGGTTTTGTAAAATCGCAAATCATCATCGCTAATTTGCGTTCGGCCAGGGAAAACTTCTAAAAACTTAACTTTGGCATGATCTTCAAAATAATTGCGCGCGCCATTTGGCGGAATAAATTTATCTACCTTCAAGCCCATTTTGCTGAGAATTTTTTGCACATCACCCAGCAGAAGTTTGGCTTCAGCTGAAATAAATACATATACGCGCTTTTTCTTGGTCATAAAAATAAACGCTTCAGCTGTACGCCCAGCCGGCAAGTCGCGAGCAATAACTTTGTGGATCTCAAAATTTACACCAAAATGAGATTGCAAAAACTTTTCAAAATTAATATCAGAGTAGATTTGCTCGTTCATAAGCTGATTATATCATAAAATCCGCGGACGTGCCAGATAGCTAAGACAAGAAATCGTCAAAAGATAGCGTAATTTCAATCTTTAGCTGACTAAATTCTTCGGCAACTCTAGATTTCACGTCTTTGATTATTTTATTAGACTGCTCGCCCATCTCGCTAGGAAGGTCTAGCGTCAGTGAAATGGATTCGCCACTAGAAACAAAGCTATGGATCTTATAGTCAGGCGAGATCTGACTGACAATCTCCTTAATCAATTCCAAAACGGCTTTATCGCGCGGAGAAAGTTTACCAACAGGGTCAACGTGAACAATCATATCAATAGATAATTTTCGCGAAAAATCCGCTTCAATCCGATCCGCAATTTCGTGCGCCTCAGTTAGCGATAAGTTTTCCGGAACCTCAACATCAACGCTACCGAAGAATTTCTTCACGCCGTAATTATGTAATAGGAGATCGTGAAAGCCGTAGATTTCTTCATAAGACCTCAGCAATCTAGTTGATTGAGCGATCTCTCTGCTCGGACGAGCGCCAACTAAATCGTCGATCGAGTCACGAATCATTTCAAATCCAGAACGAAGCACAAATAGCGACACTAGTACTCCAAGCACACCATCAATACTGAAGCTGAAGTTCTCACCGATAATCAAGCCAATCAAGATCACGAGTGTGATAATCGCATCATTTCGGCTATCAATCATTGCAGCGCGAATCGTGTTTGATTTCGTCTTCTTATTGGAGTGGTGATAAATGATTGCTAATATTACCTTGGCGATAACAGATATAATTAGGACTATAATTGCGGCAGTAGAAAGTAAAACGTGATTATTTTCGAGTATATTTTTAGTAGAATCGATCAAAAACTGCGCACCAACAAACATTATGAAAAACGAGATAATGAACGCGCTCAGGTACTCACTGCGCGCATGGCCAAAAGGGTGCCTTTTGTCTGGCGGTTTATGCGAAATCAAGAAACTAACCATCATCACGCCGACCGATATAAAATCGCTGAAATTCGAAACCGCATCAGCAATGATCGAAACACTGCCAGAAACTAGACCGATGATAATTTTAACAATAAACAAGACTAAATTAATTACCAAACCAATCGCACTAGTCTTAAGCGCGCGTATTGTCCGTTTGCTGGTTTTGAAAGTTTTCATAGTTATAGATTAGCATAATTACGATGTAATGTTAAGTTTAAGATGTGGTTTTGTGACATAAAATACTTTAGTGAGATTTAGCGCTAATCATCTTGCGACTGATATCTATAAATGATATAATCAAAATGTCTACGTTAAACAATTAGGAAAAAGAGCCAATTACATTGGATATTGGTTGAGTTCATCTGAACGGCAACCATTCGAAAAGACTTTTGGACTCAGCTCTAATTGTTTGGCGTAGACAACCTAGAATGGTTGTCGTTTTTTTATTTACGACAAAAATATTAAACTAATTAAAAAGAGATAAGTATGGAATATGCAATACCAATAATTATTATATTCGCCATCTATTATATGATGAATAAGCAAACCCGAATTAAGAAGATAGCCAAGACTCAGCTTATGAGTTATTATGCATTTAGGTCTAAATACCCCAACACCCCGAAAGAATACATCTATAAAAAAGTTATATTCACTCGCCCTCCATACAATAATGAGGAAAACTATAAAGCACTTTTAGCATTTGCAGAATCTTTGGCGTCACAAAAATATGGTAATTATGCGCATGCAACACTGTATTGGATAACAATGGCTATTTGCGCAATAGAGCTGTATCCATCAAAGAACAATCAGGTCTCAGGTGAGAACCTAACCTACATAAGCTCAGAACTATCTAAATACATCAATGAATCTATATAAAATTACGTTAAAAAAAGGATAAAATCATGGAAAGTCGTTATAAACAATATGCAAAATCAATCTTTGAAGCATCAGTAGGCGCAACAGCCTTCTT
>CAYXHY010000040.1:0-4294 GCA_964465135.1 uncultured Candidatus Saccharibacteria bacterium | reverse complement strand
GACAGAAGAAGACCCAACTTTCCGTGTTCACACTGACGAAGAGACTGGGCAGACCATTATGAGCGGAATGGGTGAGCTTCACCTAGAAATCTACATCGACCGAATGAAGCGCGAATTTAAGGTTGAAGCTAACGTTGGTGAGCCACAAGTTGCCTTCCGTGAAACAATTCGTGGTGTAGCTCAGACTCAAGGTAAGCATGCTAAGCAGTCTGGTGGACGTGGTCAGTACGGTGATGTTTGGATTAAATTTGAACCAAACGAAGCTGGAAAAGGCTTTGAATTTGTTGACGAAATTAAAGGTGGTGTGGTTCCTCAGGAATACCGCAAACCAGTTGAACAAGGTATTACCGAAACTTTGGCTGGTGGTGTGATTGCCGGCTACCCAGTAGTTGACGTTAAAGCGACTCTATACGACGGTTCTTACCACGACGTTGACTCAAGCGAATTGGCCTTTAAATTGGCTGGTGCGCTTGCAACTCGACAAGGTATTAAAGAAGCAAAACCAGTTCTGCTTGAGCCGGTGATGAAAGTTGAAATTACTACTCCAGAAGAATTTATGGGTGATGTAATCGGTGACTTGAACTCACGCCGTGGACGCGTGGACGCGATGGAAGATATTCCCGGTGCGAAATTGGTTCGTGGATTTGTGCCTCTAGCAAACATGTTTGGCTACACAAACGACTTGCGCTCAATGAGTCAAGGTCGCGCAGCCAGCACCATGGAGCTAGCGCAATACGAAGAAGTTCCACCAAACGTTGCTGCCGAGATTATCGAAAAGCGCAACGAAAAATAGTTTATAGCTATTATAAAACCGCCTCTTACGGGGCGGTTTTAATTTGCATTTTTTGCGTAAAAAGCGTAAAATTAAGACATAACAACTTTATATAAGGGAACTTATGAAAAAAGAAAATTCAACTGGTAATAAAACGCAAATTGGAATTTATATCTTGGCTGCAGTACTATTGATCGCTGCGGCGTGTACGGTATATTTTGTTGTTAAATCAAACAATGACCGTGATCAAGCAGATGTGCCTATAGAAGGCACTAGTGAAGATGAAGCTATCGCGGGTGACGCAGCTCAACTCGAGGAAAGCCTGGAGCGGGCTATAGAAAAGGCTTCTGCGGTGATCAAAGCTCGCGAGGAGAATTCTGAAGATGTAGCAGTGGAGTATGTAGTACGAGAAAAAGTCGGTCGTGAAAATAAATATGATATCGTGCAATTCAACGTCAATTACGGGATTAGTGGCTGGGTAGAATTCTGGTACCGTGAAACTGGCGAAGAGGAGTTACTAGAAGCCTTCGGCGGACACGAAGCGCCAATATGCGGCAACTTTAACGGCAATCAAAAACTAATTGAAGCCTTCCAAGATGACTTCTGTTATTCCAACGAAGCAGAAGACACAACATCCTTCTACGAATATTTTAAAGAGACTGGCCAGGAATATAATAAGCATAAAAGTGGCTCCACAGATATAGTGGAGCCACGTTTACCTTAAAAACACCTTAAAAAACTCATTTCATAAGCGCGAAGGGTTTATTTAGTCGCCTAAGAGTGGTAAAATAGGTCTAACTATAAAGGAGGAAAATGAGCGATTTTGGGTATCTTGATGAAAAGTCCACTTATTTCGATTCAGCGTGTCAGAGTTTGCGCCCGCAACCGGTAATTGACGCCTTGAACGAATACTACACAGAGTATAACTCTTGCGGTGAGCGCGTAAAATACGAATGGGGAAGAAAGGTTGACGAAAAAGTTGCCGAATCTCGGCAAGCGGTACTTGATCTTTTAAAGCTAAAAGACAAACATTATTTTGTGAGCTTCACGCTTAATACGACTTACGGTCTGAATCTGCTACTTTCGCAGCTGGATTTGCCAGTTGATAAAATTATTACGAGTGAAATTGAGCATAACTCAGTGTTTCTTTCAACAATGGCTTACGCTAAAAAACACGACATCGAGCGGGTAGTTTTAGAACGCGAAGAAGACGGTTCGATTGATTTAGATTACGATTTTGCGCGTAGCTTGGTAGTGATGAACACCTCGAGCAATGTTGATGGCCGTGAACTTAAAAATATTAAAGATTTGGTTAAAAAAGTCAAAAAGGCCGGTGGATTCGTAATCATTGATGCTGCACAAACTCTTGGCTCAAATCATGAACTGTTACAAAAAGTTCAGGCTGATGCGATCTGTTCAAGCGCTCATAAAATGTACTCATATAGCCTTGGAATTATGGTGGTGCGTAAAGATTTAGTGCAATATATTGACACTAGTTTTATCGGCGGCGGTATGGTTTCGGGTGTGACGAAAAATAATTACACTCTACTTGGTAGCGATCATGCGCATGCGATTTTTGAGCCTGGCCTGCAAGCTTGGGGTGAAATTATTGCGCTCAAAACAGCGATTGATTGGCTAAAGAAAGCCAAGAATGCTTCGCGCGTAAATGAATTCGCTACAGAAGTTTATGATTTTCTAAAAGATCAACCAGGTGTAAAAATCTTAAATAAAGCGGCCGCACCTGTGATTAGCTTTTCGCACGAACAATTAGACGGGCATTTAATAGCCAAAGCTCTTAGTGATGAAGGCATTATGGTGCGCAGCGGATATTTTTGTGCGCATTATTATCTGAAGGAAAAGCTAAACTTGCCGCATCAAGTTCGGATTTCGATTGGATTACATAACACGGAAGCAGATATCACTAAACTAAAAAACGTATTAGAAAGGATTTTTAACTAATGATTTGTATTGCTGCATTTATAATTTTACTGGTGATCTGGCTATTTACGCCAGCTCTCCGACTATTCGGTTTCAAAAAACAAGCCGATACAGTCGGTAGAATGTTCAAAAAGTCGATGCATTGCTTTACTCGGCGCGCAACTTTTAGGGCTTGTGACAGTAACTTTAAAGACGAAATTAAAGATAGCGTTCTCAGTAAACTGATTGTACGCCACAAAAAATGGGTGAAACCGGTATCTATTGGAATTGAGGTTAGTGCCTTTTTGATCGTGGTTGTCACGATTTGGTCTCTACTCACAGTGGCAAAAGCTGGACTAGCGCTATATGTTTACGGAACTTGTGATGTGCGAACGCCAGACGCTTGTGCTCTGAGCTCGGCCGAAGCTTGTTCGATCGACAGTGTTGGTAGCGGCAACCCAGTAATCGACTGGTTTACTGAATGGGGTGAAGTTTTTGGTGCGTTGCCGGCTCGCCTAACTAACTGGCAGGCTGAAGAATTTGCACCAGAAAACGCAACCTACTACGGCGAAAACACTTCTGATATTACACCTGTAGACTATGCGGTAGATTTCTTTGATCCAGGTTGTATCATTTGTCGCCGTTCATATATGGTGCAGAAAGACAACGGCTTCTTTGAGCAATATAAAACTTACATTATCCCATATGTCATCAAAGATGTTTCAGGTGATAGATTCCCAAATTCAGAAGTGGTCGCTCGCTATATTGAAGCTGTGCGCGGTGTAAAATCAGAAAATCCAACTGATGGTGAGTGGATAATTATCGATAATCTCTTCACCCAAAAAGATGAAAACGGCAATTACTATCAAGATGCGTTTAACGGTGTAGCTGGGCGAGCCTACACGGCCGAAAAAGCAGCCGAAACTATCCAGTCTTGGCTAAAAGATGCCGGCTATACTGCGGCTGAGGTTGAGCAAATCGCGGTAGACGCTGATAGTGAAGCAACTCAAGATATACTAGAGAAAAACCGTGATATTATCGAAAATCAAGTAAAGACGAAGCGTATTCCGACAATGATTTTTGACGGCAAGAAACACGAAGGTCTATATAAGGCGCCTAAGTAATACGAACCGGATTACATCTATATATTTACTCTAAAAATTAGCTAAAAGCTCTTTACAAACAGCCTTAAATAGTCTATAATTACAAGTAGCGTCGCGTCGTGCGTTTTTAGTGCAGGCGACTCAATCAAATGAGAAGCCAAGTGCTGCTCGCGCGACGCGTGAAATATTATTAAACAAAAGGAGAAATTCCAAATGGCAGAATTTGACCGCTCAAAGCCACACGTAAACGTTGGTACTATGGGACACGTTGACCACGGTAAAACAACTCTTACTGCGGCTATTACAGCAGTTCTTGCAAAAAAACTTCCTTCAGAAGTTAACAAACCAATTGCGTATGATCAGATTGACAACGCACCAGAAGAAAAAGCTCGTGGTATTACCATCGCTTCTTCTCACCAAGAGTATGAATCAGCTAACCGCCACTACGCGCACGTTGACATGCCTGGACACGCCGACTATGTTAAAAACATGATTACTGGTG
>CAYXHY010000039.1:0-4736 GCA_964465135.1 uncultured Candidatus Saccharibacteria bacterium | reverse complement strand
AATTGATTTATATTTGTGTTGTCGGCACGTTTTACGAACCTGGCTTTAATTTTATCAAGCATTATTTAATAACCTCTTCAAAACGCTCTAAAGCCTCTTGATATTCTTCTGCAATTTCATGTAGTTTAGTAGTATTAAAGTTTAATTCGCCTCTGTAATAACGAATTATTTCTAGTTGATCGTAAAATTTACCAGCGTCTTTTGAACAATTCATTTGCGATAATTTAGTTAGTTCGCGCTCATAAATCTGATAGTTTTCTCTAAAATAATTTATATTTTCGCTAAATTCAGCCGAGATTGCCACCAGCTCTGAGCCATTTAGCTTGCTAGAAACAATCCGCGTATTTAGATTTGCCATCAATCGACTTGATATTACCTCATAATTTTGGCCAAGATTAACGCGGGTTAAAGCGTCATTTGAACGCAAACGACTAATCTGATTTTTAATACTCGTACATTCACGGATAATTTTTTGCTCTTGGCGTTCAGTGGCTTTTTTAGCTAAACTAAGGCTAGCGCTTTCTGCCAAAACCGGCGTGCCCATCAATAAAACACTTGTACCGATAGCAAGCAAAAGTCGAAGGTACGGTTTCTTCACTACTCTTCCTCTTCAACAATTTTTAAGCTTAATTCAGCCAACTGCTCATCTGACACAGTGCTTGGCGAGCTCATCATCACATCAACGCCCGAGCCATTCTTTGGAAAGGCAACGACTTCGCGGATATTTTCTTCGTTCATCAAAATCATAAACACACGATCTAAACCAAAAGCACAGCCAGCGTGTGGTGGCGCACCGAATTTAAAGGCCGAAAGCATAGCGCCAAATTTATCCTCAACGTATTTTTTGCCATAACCAAGCGCGCCGAAAGCTTCATACATCACCTCTGGAGAATGGTTGCGAACCGCGCCTGAGCAAACCTCGTATCCATTCATCACCATATCGTATTGGTCAGCAACAATTTCAAGTTTCTTTTCGTCAGTGTCAGCTACGCGCAAAGCCTCTGCGCCGCCTTTTGGCATACTGAATGGATTGTGCCCGAAATCAACTCTTTTGTTATTTTCGTCATATTCATAAAACGGAAAATCTACAACCCAGGCTAGCGCAACTTTGTTTTCGTCTTTTAGCTCAAAATGGTTGGCAAATTCATTACGGAGCCGGCCAAGAACTTTGTTGACAACTGCGCGTTTATCAGCGCCAAAGAATACGGCATCGCCATCTTCAGCAGATGTGGCATTTTTGATGCCAGTTAGTTCAGATTCGCTCAAAAACTTCGCGATTGGGCTTTTGACTTCACCATTTTCAAAGGTTAAGTATGCCAAACCGCCAGCACCTTCGTTTTTGGCAATTTCAGTAAATTTATCAATTTGCGAACGGCTCAAACTTGCGCCATTTTTAACACAAATTGCTTTGACATTCTCAGCATTTTTAAAGACACCAAACTCAGTTTCAACCAAAATATCATCCAAATCAATTAGCTCCATTCCAAAACGCAAATCTGGCTTGTCGCTACCATATTTTTCCATTGCTTCGCTGTACGAAATACGTGGAATCTCCTCAGAAATCAGTTCTTTATGAGCAAAATTCTTAACCAAATCAACAATTAGCGGTTCCATTGTCTGGCGAACCTCTTCACCACTTTCAGTAAACGCCATTTCTAGATCAAGCTGGTAAAAGTCGCCATATAGGCGGTCACTTCTCGGGTCTTCGTCGCGGAAACAAGTTGCAATTTGGTAATATTTATCAACTCCACCAACCATCAATAACTGCTTGAACTGCTGCGGTGCTTGTGGCAAAGCATAGAATCTACCTGGGTGAACGCGTGAAGGAATTAAGAAATCGCGAGCGCCTTCAGGGCTAGAGTTCGCCAAAATCGGTGTCGCTACCTCCGTAAAGCCGTTTTCATGCATAAAACCGCGAATATCGCGATAAAATTCCGCCCGGCGAGCCAACATGTTTTGCATTTTTGGTCGGCGCAAGTCTAAGAAACGGTATTTTAGCCGGAGTTCTTCGTTTGATTTTTGACCTTCATCACCCACCGCGATCGGCAAAGGTTCGCTGCGGTTCAAAATCTCAAGCTTTTCTACTACTAATTCCACCGAACCGGTTTCAATATGGTCATTTTTGAGCGATTCATCGCGCTCTTTTACATTGCCAGTTACCGCCAAAACAAACTCGTCGCGGCACTTCTCCGCCAAACCAAAAGCTTCAGCCGACTCTGGCGAAATCACCAACTGCAAAACGCCTGTGTGATCGCGTAGGTCAATAAAAATCAAACCGCCATGGTCACGGCGCGAATTCACCCAGCCCTTAACAGTTATCTTTTCACCAATTTTACCCACAGAATCTCTCGACAGCGTCCGCATCTATTTTCTCCTAATTTCTTCTTTTCAATCTTTTTATATTTTAACATATTTTAGGGGAAAATTGAAGATCTGAGAAACTAATTATCGATCCACTATTAGTAGCTCAGAAAAATGTCAAGTTGACATTTTATAGTGTTTGTGGTATAATTAAAGTATCGGGCGCTCCGTAGCCAGAAGCGCTACTACTTAGAATTACTCAATAAAATCTGCTAGATTAATCACACCTACCAGTTCTGCGCCAGCTTTGACTATCGCAAAATCGTTCCTGGACTGTATCATCTCGCCAAACGCCTCAAGACCATTCTGGTTAGCATCAAGCGTCATGAATTCCCGCTCCATGATATTTTTAGCAATCTGTGAGGTTTTATTATCGAGCGAAACCACCCTTTCGAGAGAAATCACACCAACAACTTCATTTTCGTCTTTTTGCGTGATGATAAACTTTTCTTGACCAGTTTTGTGCATTTCGTCGATCGTTAGCGGACCAAGCAATTCCGTCTGGTGAATAATCCGCAAACTGTCTCTGGTAGTCATAATATCTGAAACTGTACTGCCAGATACGCGCAAAACCAAGCTCAGCCAAGCAATTTCACTATCTGAAAGAGCTTTGTGGCTGTTCGTATCTAAGATCTGAAGCAATTCCTCTTTGGAATAAAAAACCGGATGGCGACGCTGTTTATTTTCTCTAATAATCCTGCGCTTAGCCTTTTCGCCCAGACGCTGATAAACCGCCAACAAATAAGGCTTAATATAATTAAATACTTCTTTTGATATCTTAGAAATCAGCTTAGAGCGCGCAATAAGTGCCGCCACAATAATTAGTCCTACCGCTATAAAAAACGCTTTTAGCGGACCAGTGATTTCACTGATCATCAGAACAAAAATAATTGATAAAATCGCCACAATTGCTTTAATCACAAAATTATAGCTAGGGGTGAGTTGCTTTTTGAGTAGCAGATTCTGTGCTCGTTTATCGCCCTTCTCAATCCGACGCTTCAGCTCAAACTCGGTAATAAAAATATCATCGGCGCGCATCGCAAAGAATAAAACGATCAAAATAAAGACTAGTCCACTAAAAAACATTAACATAATTCAATTTTACAACATTTTGTGTTTTATTGCTAGCACGGTTTCAGGTTAATTTAAGCTTGAAATGTTAACATAAAAATAGTATAATATCAAGTAAGATACTTAATTTGGAGGATAGATGAGTAATAGATCTTGGATTATTTTTGGGTTAGTTGTACTAGGCTTTTTTGGCATAATGTTCGCCTTTTCAGAGAGTAGCAAAATCGACCTAGAAAACGTTGACGTCAGTCAAGTAATCGAAAGCACAGATGTAAATGGCAATGTCGAAGAGCATGTTTATGGCAAGAAGGATTCAAAAGTTGTTTTAGTTGAATACGCTGATTACCAGTGTGCTGGCTGTGCTAGTATGAGCAAACGAATTAAAATTCTAAGTGAAGAATATAAAGACCAGATGACTTTTGTATTTAGGAACTTTATACTTGATGGCCACGCCAACTCTTTGAGTGCGGCAGCAGCAGTAGAAAGCGCCAACCTACAAGGTAAATTCTGGGAAATGAACGCTTTAATTTTTGACAACCAAGTTGATTGGGCAAATGCCAATGTTAGCGAACGAAGCGAACTCTATATGTCATATGCTAAGGAACTTGGCTTGGACGAAGATAAATTCAAAGAAGGTATGAAGAGTCCAAACGTACGCAAGAAAATTGAGTTTGATAAAGCTACAGCACGCAAAGCTGGTTTGACACAAACACCATTCTTCTTGCTAAACGGTAAGCCTGTTGACAATACAGTTTGGGGTGATGATGATAAGTTCCGTGAGTTAATCAACGAAGAGTTGAAAAAGCACGATATTGACCCACCCAAAATAACTAGTAGCAATTAGACTATATAATTAGACAATTAAAAATAGCTCGAGATTTACATCCGAGCTATTTTTAACATATTAATTTTTATTGTTCAATATAGCGTTGCCATTCAGCAGGCACAATATCCACAGCTACTTTTTTCTTCCGTGATGGAGGAAAATCAATTGAAATTGGCATGTGTTTTTTGCACTCCTATTTATATGCAACTCACGCGCTTCGACCATTGTCTTATTAAGATTTTTATTGCTTTGGCGCGAGCCTGTGTTACATTATAGCAAAAAAATGGCACAATGTCAATAGAAGTCGCTATTTTTCGACCGAAACTCCAATGGTCGATAGACTTAAGCGTTTATCTCTTACCTTTATAGTAAAACATTTTTAGCTTAGGCGCAATAGCTTTTTAAGATATAATGATGTGCTTTTTACAACAATAGTATAACTTTAAGCTTTTTTGCTAAAAATCGCTAATGTTTGCTC
>CAYXHY010000038.1:0-5290 GCA_964465135.1 uncultured Candidatus Saccharibacteria bacterium | reverse complement strand
CATAATTTTCAGCTCTCATCTAAGACTCGCGTCAAACTTTACACTGCGGCAATTGTGGGATATATTTTCAGCGTAGTTCTGATGCTTGTCACTCAGCGCGGGAATTTAGCTTTGAGCAATTTTTCAGTGTCTATTTTGTTGATGTCGGCGGCATTTTTTGTATTTTTTAAGCAAAATATTCCTCAGCCAAAAAGTGCTATCGAATCACGCGCTCTGACATTTTGGGCTGAACAAACTCTCGGAATTTATCTAGTACATCCGATTTTTATTGATCTGCTAGTCGGCAAGTTTGATTGGCCAAAAACAGCCAATTTCACATTGCGCGCGGTCTTTACGGCTATTGTAATGTACGCATTTTCGTTTGCATTAATTGCTGTATTAAATGTTTCAAGAAAATGGGTTCACCGCCAAATAAAAACTTAAAATCAGGGCTCGAAATCAATTTTCTTTTCTAAACTGTTTATGTTATAATCGAGTTATGAACATAATAGGGGGCAAAAATGAGTGATACACCGATAAATATTAAAAGTGAAATCGGAAAGTTGAAAACGGTAGTTCTGCATCGTCCGGGTAAAGAACTAGAAGGTTTGGCGCCTGAATATCTTGAACGACTACTGTTTGACGACATTCCATATCTTAAAAAAGCACAAGAAGAGCACGACGCCTTTGCAGACACTTTGCGAGCGCGCGATATCGAGGTTCTTTATCTTGATGAGCTAGCAGCCGAATCTCTATATAATGAAGAGATTAAATGGCGATTTATTTCTGATATGGTGCGAGCATCAAAACAGGGCGAGCGCCATATTACGCACGCTTTGATGCGCTATTTGGGCGAGATGAAACCGCTTGATTTGGTTCGTAAATTGATGGCTGGCGTCAAAAAAGACGAAATTAAAGTGACAGAAGGTGAAGGCCACCAGCTCAACTATTATTTTAAAGATGGTTATCCGTTTATTCTTGATCCAATGCCAAATCTATACTTTACGCGCGATCCAGCTGCCGCAATTGGACACGGCGTAACCATCAATAAGATGAAATTTGCCGCTCGCCGCCGCGAGAGCTTGTTTATGGAATATATTATGCGCTATCATCCACGATTTGCAGCCAAAATTCCTGGCGACGAAGTTCCAGTTTGGTTCGATCGCTACAATAAGTTTTCGATGGAAGGTGGTGATGAGCTTGTCCTAAACAAGAATACAATGGCGATTGGTGTCTCGCAGCGAACAACTCCAGAAGCGATTGAAAAACTTTCAGCTAAACTATTTGAATTTTCTGAGTTCAATAAAATTTTGGCGATTGAAATTCCGAATACGCGCGCATTTATGCACTTAGATACAGTTTTTACGATGATCGATCACGATAAATTCACCGTTCATCCGGAAATTTTGACTAAAGATGGCCACTTAAATATCTATATCGTAGAAGATTCTGGCGTTCCGGGTCGCCCAGTGATTACTCATAAGACAGATCTTAAAGCAACGCTTGAAGAAGTGCTTGAAGTAGAAAATATCACTTTGATTCCTTGTGGTGATGGTGATTTATTGGCAGCCGCTCGTGAGCAGTGGAACGATGGTAGCAACACTTTGGCGATTGCGCCAGGTGTGGTTGTGACTTATGACCGAAATACCGTCACAAATGATGCTTTGCGTCGCGCTGGTGTTGAAGTTATTGAGGTAGAAGGTGCCGAACTTGGACGCGGACGTGGTGGTCCACGCTGTATGTCTATGCCAATTTACAGGGAGGATATCTAAGATGGCTTTAAATCTAAAAGGTAGAAGCTTCCTGAAGCTACTTGATTTTTCGCCTCAAGAGATTCGCTTAATGCTAGATACAGCAGCGGAATATAAAAAGCTAAAACTAGCTGGTATTCCACACCGAATTCATGAAGGTAAACAGATCGCTTTGCTTTTTGAAAAAACCTCAACCCGAACTCGCACCGCCTTTGTTGTGGCGGCGCGTGATCTTGGTATGCAGCCAGAATTTCTTGGCAAAGATGATATTCAGCTTGGTAAAAAAGAATCAGTCGCTGACACAGCCAAGGTTTTGGGCCGAAGCTTTGACGGAATTGAATTCCGCGGCTTCTCTCATCAAACAGTTGAAGATCTAGCAAAATACGCTGGCGTTCCAGTTTGGAATGGTTTAACTGACGAATTTCACCCAACCCAAATTTTGGCCGATTTCTTAACAATTGAAGAGCATCTAGGTTATCTAAAAGGTGCAAAATTAGTTTTTGTCGGTGATGGCCGCAACAATATGGCAAACAGCCTAATGGTTGGTGCTGCCAAAATGGGTCTAGATTTCAGGATTGCAGCGCCGCACGGCTTGCATCCAGAGCATCATTTGGTTGAGCAGTGTAAGCAAATCGCTAAACAGACTGGCGCAAAAATCACCATTGGCGACAACCTATATGAGCTGTCTCACGGTGCAGATTTCATCTATACTGATGTATGGGTATCGATGGGCGAGGAATCTAAATATGAAGAACGCATCAATCAGTTACGTGGCTTCCAAGTTAACCGCGACCTTCTAAACGCAACCGGAAACCCAAATGTTA
Source organism: uncultured Candidatus Saccharibacteria bacterium (assembly GCA_964465135.1). Lineage (GTDB taxonomy): Bacteria > Patescibacteriota > Saccharimonadia > Saccharimonadales > Saccharimonadaceae > Nanogingivalis. The sequence goes on along the minus strand of CAYXHY010000038.1, from coordinate 2,736 downwards.
AATTTCTACATTGTTTACCAGCTTTTCATGATTTAAATACTGAAACCATGAAGGAGATTCACCAGAAATTTGGATTAACTGAAATGGAGGTTACTGACGAGGTATTCAACTCAGATAATTCGGTTGTTTTTGACGAAGCCGAAAATCGTATGCACACTATCAAAGCAGTTATGGCGCTAACTCTATAGAAAGGAAACCATGGATACGCCTAAATCAAATACAGAACCTGTTGTAAAAACTACAACAAAAACGAAAGCGAAACGTAAATTTAAGATGCCGAGTGCGTTTTCAATCCTATTTGGGATTGTAGCGATGGTTGCATTGCTGACTTGGATGATTCCATCTGGTCAGTATGAACTCGATATTGATGGTCGGCCGATTGCTGGAACTTACCATCGAACAGAGAAAATCCAAGAGGTTGAAGCTGATGACGGCACGATAGAAGAAGTTGACTTGCGATCTGGTCTTTGGGAAGTTGCTCAAGCACCGATTCGCGGAACTGCCGATGCAGTTGATGTTGTGTTGTTTATCATCGTGATCGGTGGATTCCTGAACGTCACCATGCAATCTGGCGCGCTTGACGCAGCTCTAGGGCGCGTCATCAAGAAGCTAAAAGGCAAAGAGAAATGGCTAATCCCAATCTTGATGACCTTCTTTGCAATTGGCGGTACAACTTATGGCATGCAAGAAGAAACCATCGCGTTTTATGCACTAGTTGTGCCGATTATGATTGCTGCTGGCTATAATGGTATGGTGGCCGCGCTAACAATTATTCTTGGTGCCGGTGTTGGTGTGATTGGTTCGACGGTTAATCCGTTCTCAACAGGTATCGCCAGCGGTTTTGCGGATATTTCAATGGGCGACGGCGTTATCTGGCGACTACTTATCCTCGTTGCTAGCTTAATTTGCGCAATTGTCTTTGTGATGAACTACGCTGCCAAAGTCAAACGCGGCGAACACAAAGATGACGCTATTAAGACTAATGAACTAGCGACAGTTTCTAGTGAAGTGCCAGAATTTACCGGTAGACGCAAAGCAATCGTAGCGGTTTTTGCCTTAACATTTGTAATAATGGTTCTTTCGGTTATTCCTTGGTCGGGCGAATTTGGCATCACAATTTTTGAAGATTTCAATTCTTGGCTAGTGGGTCTACCGGTTATCGGTGGCGTGATCGGAGCGATGATTCCACTAGGTGATTGGTGGTTTATGGAACTTTCAATGCTGTTCTTTGTGGCCTCAATCGTTATCGGTGTTATTCACCGCAATCACTACATCGACAACTTTATTGATGGTGCAAAAGACCTATTGTCGGTTGCTTTGATCATTGGTGTTGCTCGTGGCGTTTCAGTTGTTATGACTGATGGTCAGATTATGGCAACTATCATTAACCTCGGTGAACAGATTCTGCATTCAGTACCAGGATTCATCTTGCCGGTAGCTACATTTATTGTGTACTTGCCGCTATCTTTCTTGATTCCTTCAACCTCTGGTTTAGCGACTGCAACTATGCCAATTTTGGCGCCGCTTGCTGATTTTGCAGCTATCGACCGTTCGCTAATTGTTACCGCTTTTGCAACATCAGTTGGTATAATCAACCTATTTGCGCCAACTGTAGCATCTGTTATGGGTGGTCTAGCTCTTGCTGGCGTGCCTTATAACAAATTCTTGAAGCGAGTCTGGCCAGTAATTCTAGCAGTTACAGTAATTTCAATTGCTGTCCTATTGCTAGCCGTAATTCTGTAAGGATATTTATGATAAAAGGTTTTTCAAAAGTTCAGACAGAGGCGTTTAATCGAAAACTAGTAGGAATATTAGTAGCTTCAATCGGTCTCTTGCTAATATTCGGTATTGGAATTTTAGCGAAGTTTGCCGACCTAGCTGTTGTTCGTCAGAAAATTAAACTAAACTCAACGATTGAACATACAACTCGCAGGGTTAGTGGAATGGCAACTTGCTTACCTCAAAAATCAAATAGTTCTGTATCGGCTCAAGAATGTATTGTTGGTCTCAGAACCCAAGATGGTGATTATTACGCCGTTGGTGTGAGCGATAGAAACTTTCTTGATCTCTACGGCGAAATCGGCAGTGGGGAGTTTGAGGTAGAAGGTGAATTTATCGAAGCTGGAACTGGTGAAACCTACGATATCGTCGGGACTATAATTCCTTAGTGGTTTATGGTAAAATGATACTTGATGAAATTATTAAGTGATCAGGTATCAGAATCTGAAATAAAAGTTATTCTGCGCGAGTTGTCTAAGACTCGCGCAGTTTTAGGTGATGTAGTTGAATTTGGTTGTTATGTTGGTACAACTAGCGTATTTATAGCTGGCGAGATTGAGAAATGGCAAAACAACAAACAATTATATCTCTACGATTCATTTGAAGGCTTACCCGAAAAATCTTCTCAGGATGTTAATTCTTTGGGTGTAGATTTCAAAGAAGGTGAATTATTAGCCACCAAAAAGCAGCTTACCCAAAATCTGAAGAAATCTAACCTAAAAACCATGCCAAAAATCAAAAAAGGTTGGTTTTCTGAGCTAGATAAAGCCGATATTCCAGCTAAAATTAGCTTTGCTTTTCTAGATGGGGATTATTATGATTCGATTATTGATCCATTGAATCTAGTTTGGGATAATCTTAGCCAGGATGCGATTGTAATTATTGACGATTATCAAAATCAAGCGCTACCTGGGGCGCAAATTGCAGTTGATGAATGGTGCCAAAAACACAACCTAA
>CAYXHY010000037.1:0-5604 GCA_964465135.1 uncultured Candidatus Saccharibacteria bacterium | reverse complement strand
CCAAGATTCCTTATTCGCCGCAATCTGCTCTGGCGTGCCTTCGGCGATAACCTGACCACCTCCTGCGCCGCCTTCTGGGCCCATATCGATAATCCAATCGGCGCTTTTGACAACATCTAGATTATGTTCAATAATCACCATTGAGTTGCCAGCATCAACTAATTTATTCAAAATCTTCAGTAATCGTTTGACGTCTCCACTGTGCAAACCGGTCGTTGGCTCATCTAAGATATACATTGTTTTGCCGGTCGATTGGCGAGCTAGCTCCGTAGCTAGCTTAATCCGCTGCGCCTCACCACCAGAAAACGTTGTGGCTGGCTGACCAAGTTTGATATAACCCAGTCCAACCTCAACAATTGTCGAAAGCTTACGATAAATCGCCGGGATATTCGCAAAGAAGTCTGCCGCTTCTGCAACCGTCATATCAAGGACGTCAGCAATTGTTTTACCTTTATATTTGATTTCTAGAGCTTCGCGATTGTAGCGCTGGCCATGACAAGTGTCGCATTCTACATAAACATCCGGCAAGAAATGCATTTCAATCTTTATAACACCATCACCCTGACAAGTCTCGCAGCGCCCGCCCTTGACATTAAAACTAAAGCGGCCCGGTTTATAGCCACGAATATTAGCCTCAGGAGTATTAGCAAATAGCTCACGAATTTGGGTGAATACGCCTGTGTATGTGGCTGGATTAGAGCGCGGCGTGCGACCGATCGCGCTCTGGTCGATCACGATTGCTTTATCTAGTTTTTCCATACCAAGGATTTCATCGTGTGCACCCGGTACAGCTTGAGCGCGGTGCTTGCGAGCCACTAATTCTTTGCTTAGAATCTCATTAACCAAAGTAGATTTACCAGAGCCAGACACGCCAGAAACTACTGTCATCACGCCTAGCGGAATATCAACCGAAATATTTTTCAGGTTGTTTTCACGCGCACCTTTGACAGTTAGTTTTTCATCTTTTTTAATCTTACGGCGAGTTTTTGGCACTTCAATTTTCTCATCACCACTCAAATATTTACCAGTCAGCGATTTTGGATTCTTAGCCACTTCTTCTGGCGTGCCAAACGCCACGATTTCACCACCATTCACACCGGCGCCAGGCCCAACATCAATCAGATAGTCAGCCGAACGAATCGTATCTTCGTCGTGCTCGACCACCAAAACAGTATTGTTTAGATCGCGCAGGCTCTTCAAAGTAGCAATCAATTTGTCGTTGTCGCGCTGGTGAAGACCAATCGAAGGTTCATCTAGAACATATAAAACTCCTTGCAAACCTGAGCCAATCTGAGTTGCCAAACGGATTCGCTGCGCTTCGCCACCACTCAAAGTATTGGCCGCGCGCGAAAGTTCCAAATAATTCAAACCAACATTATTCATAAAGCCAAGGCGTGAAGAAATTTCTTTAATAATTTGAGTCGAAATAAAGCGCTCCTTTTCACTCAACTCTAAGTTGTCAAACAATTCTAGCGCGTCAGAAATTGCCAGATCGGCAATCTCAACAATATTCAAGCCATTGACGGTAATTGCCAAAACCACTGGCTTGAGGCGTTTGCCACCACAAGTGTTACATTTACGAACTCGCATAAATCGCTCGATATCTTTACGCATAAACTCAGAATCGGTTTCTTTGTGGCGCCGTTCAAGATTTGGAATCACACCCTCATGAATCCCCTTATACGGCCTACCGTCGTTCAAAGTCATCTGATATTTCTGATCGCCAGTACCATAAAGAATGATTTCAATCGCCTCTTTACTCAACTTCTTGACCGGAACTTTTAGCGAAAATCCGTGCGCTTCCGCCACTCGCTCAAGTAGTCGCATCCGCCAAGTTTGCTCGTTAACACGGTTGTATGGGCGAATTGCACCCTCAGAAATTGTCAAATTCTGGCTCAAAACCAACTCTGGGTCAATTTCCATCCGAGTACCCAAACCCGAACAAGTTTCACAAGCACCCTGCGGCGCGTTGAAAGAAAACAAACGCGGTTCAAGCTCTGGAATATGCTCATCTGGGTGGTCCGAACAGGCATAGCGCTGCGAAAATAATTTCAATTCATCTGTTTCAACATCTAAAATTTCCAGTACGCCGTCTGTCATATTAAGCGCCTGCTCAACACTTTGCGCCACCCTAGACCGGATTTCTGGGCTGATAACCAATCGATCAACCACAATTTCGATATCGTGTTTAATGTTTTTTTCAAGAGCTGGGAATTCATCAAGTGAATAAATTACGCCATCAACCCGTGCTCGGGCAAAACCTTGGCGCGAATATTCCTCTGGAATGTGGGCAAATTCACCTTTTTTAGCTTTAGCAACCGGCGCCAGCAGAACCAAGCGCTTACCTTCATCAATTTTCATCACCGCATCAACAATATCTTGCGGCGTGCGACGTGCCACATCTTTGCCACAAACCGGACAATGCGGCACACCGACTCGCGCAAAAAGTAGGCGGAGATAATCATAAATTTCCGTCACCGTCGCCACAGTTGACCGTGGGTTACGGCTGGTTGATTTCTGATCGATCGAAATCGCCGGGCTCAAACCTGTAATTTGATCAACATCGGGCTTATCCATCGAACCCAAAAACATCCGAGCATAAGAATTGAGGCTTTCCATATAGCGGCGCTGACCTTCGGCATAAATTGTGTCAAACGCCAGCGAAGATTTACCCGAGCCCGAAAGACCGGTAATCACTACTAGTTTATCGCGCGGAATCCGCACATCAATATTTTTCAGATTGTGCTCACGAGCACCCTTGATATCTATAAAATCAGCCATCAAACCCCAACTTTCCTCTTTAAACGTCTACCTATTCTAGCACATTTTGCACAAAATGTCCAGAGGGCTAAACTCGGCAGTTCATGAGCTCCGCCTCCTAAAATTCCTCCCAAATAAAAAGCCAGACTTTTCGTATTTTTCAATACTGAGTCTGGCTAACCGTTACATTCTAGTGGCACAATCTTTACCTAAAAAGGCATTGAGATTTTGATCGGCATCAACCATGTCGTACCGACCATTTTTAGGACCATTTTCATACATTTTGTGTTTCATGTCGTCAAATGTCCCGCAAGCAAACCATCTACTAAACACAAATGTAGCGTTCTCAATTTCTTCTCGAGAGTATTCCCCGCCCTCCGGCAATTGACCTAAACCTTTTACCTGAAGCGAGATAAAGCAGTCTCTCCTATCCAAAAGAACTTCAAGCGACTCGTGTGGCATCTCAACTTGAGTCCCGAGATACGCGTTCACAGCCTTGAGTATCGGCCACCGTGATGGATCTAAAGCAACCACAGTTTCACTATTTGATAAAATCTCTTTAACTTTACCTAATGGCAGCTCCTCATACATTAAGACTATACCTCCACCAAATATAAAATACGGAACATCCATTCCAAAAAATGTTCTTCCTGTCATTTTATTCTCCTCCTAAGGGGCTTAACCCCAATTTTTAGCTTTCCATTAGCCGCCAGAAGAACGAAAGATTCCTTCGCCTAGCGGCTAATAGATTGGTCCGAAATAGAAGAGTAAAATGATAAGTGAGCTTATAGCAGATAACTGTAACGGTTAATGTGCTACGGCTCCCTATCAAGCCTATACTTTAATTATAAAATAAATATGATGAAATGTCAATAGTCTTTACGTTTTTTATTCCATAATATTAAAGTGACTAGTGTAAAAACTAGCCACTTTACAAATATAATTATTATTTTATAGATTATTTAACCGGTGGTAAGGCCTTCACAAAGTTGATTTTTAGGCCCTGTCTGGTGAAACGGCTTTCATAGGTGGTCATCACCTTATAATTATCGTTTAGATCGCTTTCGTGCAGATCAAAACTCAATCGTTCAATTCGCCAGCCCTCGTTCACTAATTGCTCTAGGCCCCATTTAAACAAATTTGTTTCATCAGTTTTGAAATATAAAGCGCCGTCTTCGCGCAACAATTCTTGATAAATCTTCAAGAATGTCGGGTGGACCAATCGCCGGCCAGCATTGCGACTTTTAGGGTATGGATCAGGGAAAGTCACCCAAATATATTTAATGCTATTTGCCGCAAAAGATTGAGTCAACTGGTCGGCTCGAGCGCGCAAAAATTGAATATTGCTAGCTCCCTCAGCCTCAGCACGTTGTGCGCCTTTTATCAAACGGTCGGCTTTTACATCTACCGCTACGAATTTTTTACCCTGATTTTTAGCTGCTAAATCAACTGAAAAATAGCCAGTTCCAGCACCAATTTCTAGATTGTGAGTGGCGGAATTCTCTTTCTGCCATTCGTCAAATTCAAAACAAATCGGCGAGTTATTAAAAAGGGCAAATTTATAAAGTTTGCGTTTTCGGGAAATAATAAATTTTGTCGGATCTAGAATAGCCATATATGCTATAATAACATTATATGGAAGAATTTACAAAAATTTTCTACAATCAGCCGCTTGAACAAATCGGCGATTGGCTTTCAAAGCATGGTATTGATATCATTCTCTCGATTGTGTTTGGTTTTATTATTTATTATATCGGTAAAGTTATCATCAATTATCTGCTGAAGCTTTTGATTTCTGGTGTCAAACGCCCCGGTTGGACTAAAGAGGATAAGAAGAAACGCCAAAACACCTTGTCTTCGCTAGTTGTTACAGTTTGGCGAGTGGTGATTATCGTATCAATCGGGATGCAAATCGCTCAAGAGTTTATACCGGATATTAATTTCTCAACCCTAATAGCTTCTCTGGGTATTTTCTCGGTTGTGATTTCGCTTGGCGCGCAGAGTTTGGTTAAGGATTTCTTGAGTGGGTTATTTATTATTTCAGAAAATCAATATCGAGTTGGTGATATTATAGAAATTAGCGGCTACACCGGAACTGTAACTTATATTGGTACACGCACAACTATTTTGCGCGATGCCGAGGGTAATGCTCACTATTTTCCAAACGGCACTATCACCCATGTTATCAATAAGACCATGAATTATTCAATTGCTAGGATCAAAATCAACGTCGCTAGCGATACTGACATAGATCAAGCGACTAAGATCATTAACCAGATTGGCGAAAAGCTAGCTCAGGATAAAAAATGGAAATCACGAGTTATTGAAGCGCCGCATTTTGATTCGATTTCATCTATTAGCGCTAATTCGATCGAAATGATTATCGTTGGTAAAACCAATCCAAGTGATCAGTGGGTGGTTTCAAGTAAACTTCGCCAAATGATTATCCAAGAATTCGACAAAAACGATATTTCGCTAGCTTAATTATTCGGTTTCAGTGTCAAGAATATGGAGTGAATCGTCGCTCAGCGGATCCGCACGAAAAGCATTTGCCTTGACTTTTTCTAGGCGTAACTTATAAATTTCTTTAAATTGTTTGAGTGTTTCTTCATTTACCGCACCATCAGCCGCAAAATCCTCTTGCGTTTGCGCTTCTTTTTCAGCCTTTTCCTCTTTAGCCGATTCTTCGCGCGCGGCTTGATAACTAGGTCTACTAAGGTCGAGCTGAGCAGCGCCGCTGTCGTTGTACAACCAAAGACTAATGCCCATCAAACCACCAGCGATACAAATCGAAAGTGTAATAAAAATCCCAAATTGATTTATATTTGTGTTGTCGGCACGTTT
>CAYXHY010000036.1:0-5701 GCA_964465135.1 uncultured Candidatus Saccharibacteria bacterium | reverse complement strand
GGAATTACTAAAGCTACACCGGCTGAAATTATAACACTGATCAGGCTAGCTATAATCAAGAAAACTGTTGCAGCAGCGCCATAAGTCGCAAAGGTGATTCCGCCCCATAGAAAAACACCAGTCCCGCCCAAAATCGCCGTGGTGATAGCCTTCCAGGCCGATCCGTTCATTGACATTTCGACTACATTATCGACATTCTGAAACACATCCTTACGGATAGAAATCAAAAGATTTTGCAACTGATGACCTGCAATATTAGATAAATCGATCGCGATCGCACATATATAATATGACAAATTAATTAAAATCGCCGCAACAATCAATTTTGGCAACATCCGTTTGATGCCGTAATTGCTAACACCCAGATTAGTAATCTGAGAATAAATAACAATAATAAACGCAATTACAAACAAAATATTGGCAATATTGCGCATATAGCTCCAAACTTGGAAAATAGCCGATCGATCTGTTACCTGTAAGGGTTGAACATCTAGGAAACTTTGAACGATGCTGTATAGGCCGTCCATCCAGTCGGCTAATGTGTTGGCTACGACACAGATTGCCCAACCGCCACCACCTTGGACTGAACAACTACTACTGCTAGATGCTGCTACACCGTCAATTTTTAAGGTTTCAGAATTCCCTATTCGTTCATAATTTCCACCTAAATCTAGATTGAATGAATGGAACGTAGAATCTACAGTGTCTTCTGTCTTGTCGAGCGTAATTACTTGTATATTTTGCCTATTAGAACTATCTAGCGGTGATTTGTAAATAAACACATTTTCTTGTAGATTCACATCATTAGGCAATTTAGAGGTGTCAGTATTGCTCGCTTTAACGAAAGTTTTTTGATCATAAAAGATACTTGCTTTAGATTCATCACCCCATCTTGCTTCGGCTAGAGCTGAAACTGGTTTATAAAGAAAAAGACTCGCCGATATAATAATCGCGATTAGAGAGAATATCATCAATTTTGCTGGACTTTTGCGTATACTTTTCCAGATATTCGTCAATCGATTCTGCATAAGCCTAATTTTAGCATAAATTATCTATTTTGTCAACCCTTTTAAACTGTTAAATATGTAAAAACACTTGCATTTTGGCTGAATATATTATAAGGTATTATTAAGATGAATAAATTACGAAAAATTATAACAGTAACTCTATTTAGTATTATAATTGGCGGTTTTATAGCGCCGATTGTTTTACCTAATTACGCGAGCGCAGCTACAACCCCGGATCCAGTTCACCTAGATACTGGCGGCGGTAGTGATCTTGGCGATAATCCAGATCAAGAAACTGGTCCAAGCACCTCTATTCTTCCATCGGATTGGAAAATTGAAAATCTACTAAATCTCGTACTAGTGATTTTGACGGCCGGTATTGGTATTGCGGCTTCAGTCGCATTCGTCGTGGCTGGTGTACTATACTCGACCGCTGCCGGCAGCGCCGCACAAGTTCAAAAAGCAAAAACTATGATCTTAAATACAGTAATCGGCTTAATTGCCTATTCATTACTATGGGCGTTTGCTCAGTGGCTAATACCAGGAGGAGTATTCTAATGAAGATTTTAAATAAAATATCAATCATTGGCATGATGATTGCCAGCTTTAGCGCCTTTTTGGTCGTCTCTGCTCCACTTACAGCCAGTGCAGCCGGAACTTGTGACCAGAATCAGACTTTCTTAGGTATCCCGACATGGTATAGGGGTTTGGTTGATGGTGATTGCGAGATGAAGAAGATATCAGAAAAAGATTCAAATGGAATCACGCTAAGCGTGTTTATTTGGACAATTGTACTGAATTTAGCAGATGGGTTATTTAGGATCGCAGGTGTGATTGCGACTGGATTTATTGTGTGGGCTGGTTTTCAATATATGATTTCACAGGGTAATTCAGGCAAAATTGCTACAGCTAAAACTACGTTAGTTAATGCAATAATTGGTCTAATTATAGCTTCGCTAGCGGTAGCGATCACTAATTTTGCAATAAGTTTAATGGCGTCGTAAGGGGTATATATGAACTATAAAATAGCAAATAATAACGGGTTTGAAAAAAGTACAGTAATAAATGATATTCCTATTCCTAAGAATTCAGCTGATGAATCACAGATCCAAAATGTATTTAATACGGCTTATTTGTGGGCTGGAATTATTGCGATAGTTGTAATAATCGCAAGTGGTGCATACTATGTTGCTTCGGCTGGCTCGCCAGAACGTGTCAAAACCGCTAAAAATATCCTTACATACGCAATTGTTGGTTTAGTGATTGTAGCGCTTGCCTTCACTATTACTAGTTTTGTTTTAGGGGCGCTATAATGAAGATTAAATATTTATTATCGGTATTTTTAGTATTTTCAGCTCTTGTGGGTGGCTTATTTGCTAATAATGCTCCAGCTATGGCGAATGATGGATTTGACGCTTGTGACGGAGTGGTTGGTGTGGCGAAAAATTCACCGATTTGTGAGGGTCGCAATCAAGATGGCGAAGAAGAACTGCAAGATACAGTTTTTGATGTCATTAATATACTGCTAACTGTGATTGGGGCGATGGCGATTGTCGTGATTATTATTTCAGGGCTTTACTTTGTGATATCTCAAGGTAATGCTGATAGAGTTAAAACTGCCAAGAATGCCCTCACTTACGCTGTAGTAGGATTAGTCGTGTCAATTATGTCGTATGCAATTGTAAACTTTGTCATTGGCAGATTGTTATAAAAGAATAAGGAGAAATAAATGAAAAAATTAACAGTTATAATTGGAATTATGATGATGGCGTTAGCCCCGATTGCTGGAAACTTGGTATTTGGTAGCGGTGCAGCTTATGCGAATGCTAAAGATAGAATTCAGGAAGGTGTAGATGTGGCTGGCGGAAGCAGTAATACTATGGATTTTGGTGATGTTGTCAACAATGTAATCAATATCCTACTATTTCTAGTTGGCGCCCTATCGGTGATCTTTATTATCGTTGCTGGTGTTTATTATGTAACCTCAAATGGTAATGCTGACCAGGTTAAGCGTGCTAAAAACACATTGGCATACGCCATTGTCGGTTTGGTAGTTTCAATTCTCGCTTATGCGATTGTGAATTTTGTTATCGCTAGCTTCTAAAGTAGTATTGATTTTAATCGCTAGATATGATATAAATATAGTAAATAAAATATAAGAAAGGTTTAAAATTTAATGAAGAAAATTTTGACAAATATCGCAAAGATTGGTGTATTTGTACCAGCTTTTGCTTTGCTTGCAGGTTTGGCTATGCCAGTTGCAACAACTTACGCTAATAACTGTGATGTATCTGGTGGTATAACTGGTGGTAAAGATTGTGCCCACAATGACGAGCAGCCAACAGATCTATTTGGTGATGGTTCAGTATTCCAAACTGCAACTAACGTAATGCTATTCTTGATCGGTGCTATCAGCGTTGTTATGTTAATCTACGGTGGTATTCGCTATACAATCTCACAGGGTGATTCAACAGCTGTGACTAATGCAAAAAATACAATTATGTATGCGGTTATTGGTATCGTAATTGCTATTTTAGCTTATGCAATTGTTAACTTCGTAGTTACGAGCTTTACTGTCTAGGCTATTGATTTGCCAATAAAATACCTCCACTCTTCGGAGGTATTTTATTTTGCGATTAGGAATTATTTCTAGGTAAATTAAAACACCATTTATTTTCAAATGGTGTTTTAATAGTTTATAAAACTTGAATTTTCTTAGCTGGTTCTTGTTTGATTTTAGTAAATGTTATGATCAATACACCGTCTTTTAGGATAGCTTCTACTTCGTCTTCTTTAATCTGGACTGGTAGTGCTACAGTTCGGCTAAATTCGCCCCAGTAACATTCTTGAATGTGCCATTTCTTGTCTTGGTCGTTATATTGGTCGCCAGAACTCAATGTTCCGCTAATTGTTAAAATATTATCACTTAATGAAACATCTAGATCTTGTTTGTTAACACCCGCAGTTCGTGCTTTTACAACCAATTTATCTTCAGTTTCGTATATATCCACTGCCAGCTGTCCTGGAAATTCATCTTCAGGGTCAACTTCAGCATACGTCTGCTCTTGTTGTACGTCAGCTTGTAGAACTTCGTCTTCAAATTGATCATCATTCAAGAAAGCAGCCGCAAGTTCGTCTTCAATTAAAAGATCGTCATTTTGTCTTCGAGCCATTTTTCCTCCACTTAATTCCTAACAGGCTTTAATTCTGGCTTTATTATAACGTATTTTTAGGATATAATCAAGAAAAGGAGTGATTTTGTTGTGAAAAACACATTGATGGATAAAATACTCGATCTGATATCCCCGCACCACTGCTATTACTGTGGTAAGTTGGGCAGTAATTGGTGTGGAGCTTGCCACAATAGCTACCTACCCCGCCCTAAAATTAAAGTATTTAGCCATAGAAGTCTGATTAAGAAGGAGATTTTCTTGAGCGAACGCGATGGAATCTTGATGAAAATTGTCGACGATTATAAATTTAATAATCGTAAAGACAATCACGAGATTCTACTAGAGATGTTAACTCAGAGTTTAGAGTCGGCTATTAGCCAAGATGTATATAATTTTTGCTTAATACCACTACCAACTAACACTAGTCATATTCGAGCACGTGGTTTCGATCATATAAATATTATAGCTAAAAAGTTAGCAAAAGCCTTACAGATTGATTTTAACGATAGAATCTTGATTCGTGCTAAAAATACCACGCAGCGTGGTAAAACCGCCACTGAGCGCCGTAAACAGGCCGAGAAGGCCTATAAAGTGACCGGTGAGATAAAAAGTGATAAAATCTATATCTTATTTGATGATATCAAAACTACAGGCTCAACCTTAAAATCATCTGCTAAGCTACTCCGATCGGCTGGCGCTGAAGAAATTTGGGCGGTTTATATTTTGCGGCAAAAATAACTGGTCTTTTATTCTTTGTGGAATTATGTTAAAATACTAAAGGGCTAGGAGAGATGACCGAGTGGTTGAAGGTACCGGTCTTGAAAACCGGCGTGCTGGAAACAGTACCGAGGGTTCGAATCCCTCTCTCTCCGCCAAGAAATTATATAAAAATAACCTGCTTTTCTCGGCAGGTTATTTTTTAAGTGTAAAATATTTAGACGTCGGTTGGCTGTCTGTCGCCACCACTGTTTTGGGCTGGCGCAGAATAATTTGATCCACTTGACCCGCCTGAAGCGAATGTTCCAACAACGAAATTGACGATTGCGTATGCCAAGATCGCTACCACTAGACCAACGATAGCATAAAGAATGGTATTTTTGGCGCTTTCAACTGATTTTGAATTACCACCAGAAATAACATAGCGCAAACCACCAAAAATCAGCATAATTACGCTTAAAACACCGATTAGGAATAGTAAAATATTAGTAACTTGGGTAAAAATGCCACTACTACCGAATAGATCAGCAGGCATTTCTGCACTACGTGAAGCCTCGATACCGTTTTTGACGCCGCTAATTTGTGCCGCAGAAGCTACGGCTGGCGAAATTAAGCTTGAAGCAATACCTAAGAAAGCCCCAGTTGCAAATATAGAAATAACTTTAATACTCTTATCCATACTTATATTATAACAAATTTTATTGATTTTGTCAATATGCTTGTATTTATTGATGTTTTTTGCTAAAATAAACTGTAGCTGGAGGATTACCCAAGTGGCTGAAGGGGACGGTTTGCTAAATCGTT
>CAYXHY010000035.1:0-5886 GCA_964465135.1 uncultured Candidatus Saccharibacteria bacterium | reverse complement strand
TAGAGGATAGGCTAATATCTTTGTTTGATTCTATACCTGGCGACCTAAGTGAATTCTGCGAAGAATTATTATTGTTCGAGAGAGGGATCACTAAGATATTGAGAGCTAACAGTATCGCGATTAAAAAAACGGCTATTTTCTGTAGCTGATGACGTTTAGCTAGGGTCTTTTCATAAGCTATAAACTCCTCGCCTAGCGAAGGGCTCATAATTAGACCAGCAATGACCTTATAGAACATTTCCCACCTTTATAATAACGTTAATGACTATATTTTAACATAAAAATCATTAAACTTTAAGCACAATTTGGGAAAAATATCTGTTTAGTGTATAATAAAGTCTGTACAATATATCAGAAAATGTCTGAATGTGAGGGAGAAATGTCTAAACAAAAAGAAAATACCTATGACGGTTCGCAAATTCAAGTCTTAGAGGGGCTTGAACCTGTACGTAAGCGGCCAGGAATGTATATCGGATCCACCGGTTATGACGGTGTGCACCACTTAATTAAAGAGATTGCAGACAACTCGATTGACGAGGCGATTGCAGGCTACGCTACTAAGGTTTGCGTAAACATATTAGCTGATGGTGGAATAACCATAACAGATGATGGACGCGGTATTCCAGTAGATAAGCATCCAAAAACTGGCAAGAGTACTCTTGAAACAGTTTTGACTGTTCTACACGCCGGTGGTAAGTTCGGTGGTGGCGGCTATAAGGTTTCGAGTGGCCTGCACGGAGTTGGCTCAAGCGTGGTAAATGCTCTTTCGACTAAAATGATTGCTGAAGTATCGCAAAAAGGTCAATTGCATAGAATTGAATTTGAACGCGGTGTTCCAACTGCTGACCTAAAGAAGATGGGTAAAACTGATCGCCCAGACGGAACAAGTATTACTTTTTATCCAGATCCAACGATCTTTAAGGAAACTGTAGAATTTGACTATAAATGGGTGGTTAATTATTTACGTCACCAGGCTTATCTGACTAAAGGTATTTATGTTCAGGTAGATGACGAGCGAACTGGTGAAAGAAAAGCCTTTTACTTTGAGGGTGGTATTCAAAGTTATGTTAAGAATCTAAATATCGGCAAAGAAGTTATTAGTACCACTCCTTTTTATGTGGAAAAGCAGGTTGAAGATTCAATGGTTGAAATCGCTATTCAGTATAACGATACATATACAGAAAACGTACAGGCATTTGCCAATAACGTTCTAAACCCTGACGGCGGAACTCACATTATTGGTTTTAGGTCGGCACTAACCCGAACTATGAACGAATATGCACGCAAAAATAATCTTCTGAAAGAAAAAGAAGATAACTTAACGGGCGATGATATTCGAGAAGGTCTAACAGCGATTATTCTAGTAAAACTACCAGACCCACAATTTGAAGGTCAGACTAAAAACAAGCTTGGTAATCCTGAAGTTCGCCGCTATGTAGAGCAGGTGATGAACGAATATTTTGCATATTACCTGGAGGAAACGCCAGCTGTCGCTAAGAAAATTGTTAACAAGGCTTTGCTCGCGGCGAGGGCGCGAAAAGCAGCTCGAGCAGCTCGTGAAAATGTTATTCGAAAGGGCGTGTTGGATGGTTTGAATCTACCGGGGAAGCTCGCAGACTGTTCTAGTAAGAAGCCAGAAGAATGTGAACTATATATTGTAGAGGGAGACTCTGCGGGTGGTTCGGCTAAATCTGGTCGCGATAGTAAGACTCAGGCTATCTTGCCGCTAAGAGGTAAGGTTCTAAACGTTGAGCGCGCACGATTAGATAGAATGTTGAACAACAATGAAATTGTCAGCCTCATTAAAGGTATGGGTGTTGGGATCGGCGATCAGTTTGACGTCAATGGTCTGCGCTATCATCGTATTATTATTATGACCGATGCCGACGTCGACGGTAGCCACATCGCAACGCTGCTAATGACATTCTTCTTCCGCTATATGCGCGAAGTTGTAGAAAGGGGCCATATTTATTTGGCAAAACCGCCGCTATATCTGCTTAAAGGTGCCGGAAATAAGAAGACCTATGCTTATAGTGATGAAGAGCGAGATAAATTAATAGCTGAGATGATTGAAGAGCGCCGATCTAGGGGCACGACTATCAATCCTGAAGATTCACCAATCCGCCAAGCTGGATTAACTGATGTTCAGCGCTACAAAGGTTTGGGTGAAATGGACGCAACGCAGCTTTGGGATACTACAATGAATCCGGAAAACCGTGTTTTGGTACAGCTAAAACTAGAAGATGCTGAAGTAGCGGATGCTATCTTTACTAAATTAATGGGAACAGAAGTATCTTTGCGCAAGAATTTTATACAAGCAAAAGCGAAAACTGCTAATATTGAGGATTTGGACGTATAATTATGAAAGAGGAAAACAACACACTACAAGAGGGTGAAATTATCGCACCCGCACAAGCGCACTCTAGAGCTATTGAATATAGAACAGTTGAAAATGTTATGGAAGATAGCTTCTTCCGCTATTCGATGAGTGTTATTATCGATCGAGCCTTGCCGGATGTACGCGATGGAATGAAGCCGGTCCATCGTCGAATCTTGTATTCAATGGGTGAAAAGGGTATTCGTCCGGGCAGTAAGTTCCAGAAATCGGCGCGTATCGTCGGTGACGTTATGGGTAAATACCACCCGCACGGTGATATAGCGATCTATGATTCGATGGTTCGTTTGGCGCAAGATTGGGTGATGCGCTATCAATTGGTTGACGGCCAGGGTAACTTCGGTTCGATGGACGGTGACCCAGCAGCGGCCATGCGTTATACAGAGGCACGCCTGGGCCGAATTGGTGATATTTTGCTTGCAGATCTAGATAAAGACACGGTTGATTTTCGTGATAACTATGATGGCTCTGAGCAAGAACCATCTGTTTTGCCGGCTAAAGTTCCCAACTTGCTCTTGAACGGGCAGGTGGGTATTGCGGTGGGTATGGCCACAAGTATTCCAACTCACAACCTTGGCGAAGTAGTTGATGCGACTATCGCCTTAATAGATAACCCAGATTCGACACTTGATGATTTGTTGAAGCACGTAAAAGGGCCAGACTTCCCAACTGGAGCCGTAGTTTATGGCGGAACTCCAATGCGTCAAGCCTATCAAACTGGTCGCGGTAGTGTAACTATGCGTGCAGTGGCAGAAATTACAGAAACTAAACGTGGGCGACATCAGATTATCGTATCTGAAATTCCATACGCTACAAATAAGGCCAATTTGATTGAAAAAATCGCTGACCTAGTAAAAGACAAAAAGATTACTACAATTTCAGACCTTAGAGATGAATCAGCGCGTGGTGAGGTGCGAATCGTGATTGATCTTAAAAAAGATGCTTATCCGAAGAAAGTTCTTAACCAGCTATACAAACTAACCCCATTACAGTCTAATTTTCACTATAATATGCTAGCGCTAGTAGATGGTATTCAGCCACGAGTATTAGGTCTAAAAGATATTTTAGCGGAATTTGTTAAACATCGCCGCATCGTGGTGCGCCGCCGAACTGAATTTGAACTAAAAAAGGCTAAAGCTCGTGCTCATATTCTAGAAGGTTATAAGATTGCCTTGGATAATATCGACGAAGTTATTAAAACTATCCGTGAAAGTTATGACGACGCTGACAAACGCTTGATTGAGCGATTTGGCTTGAGCGAGATTCAGGCTGCGGCAATTCTAGCGATGCAGCTTCGCCGATTGCAGGGTCTTGAGCGTGATAAGATTGAAGACGAATTGAAGCAACTACGTGAATTAATTGAGAAGCTCGAGGCGATTTTGGCGGATGAAAATGAAATCTTAAAGATTATCAAAGCGGAACTTCTAGAAATGAAAGAGAAATACGGTGATGACCGTAAATCAAAGATGATTAATCATGAACTTGGTAAGTTTAGTGATGAGGAATTGATTCCAGAAGAAGAATCAGTGATTTTGTTGACGACTGAAAACTATATCAAGCGCACGCTTTTGAGTGAATACCGCCGCCAAAACAGAGGCGGAAAAGGCAAGCGAGGTATGGTTACTAAAGAGAAGGATGTGATCGATCGTCTAGTTCCTGCAAGTACTCACGATTGGCTACTATTCTTTACAAACAGAGGTCGCGTCTTCCGATTGAAGGCTTATGAAGTGCCAGCAGCTAGCTTGCAAGCCAAAGGTGTTGCAGCTGTAAACCTACTCCAGCTACAGCCAGAGGAGAAAATCACTTCGATTATTAAACTAAGGCAGTCGTCTGAAGAAGATAATTATTTATTTATGTCGACTATTAGGGGGACTGTTAAAAAGACAGCCTTGAAGGATTTTGCTAATATTCGAACTAACGGCTTGAATGCTATTAATCTTGATGAAGGTGATGAGTTGCGCTGGATCCAAGAGACAAATGGTAGTCAAGATATCATTATCTCGACTTCAGCTGGTCAGGCTGTGCGATTTAATGAATCTAATGTTCGCGCGATGGGCCGAGCTGCTCGTGGTGTGCGTGGTGTACGTCTGCGACCGCATGATAACGTTGTAGGTATGGATGTTGTTAGTGATGACAAACAAAAATTACTAGTAATTGCGGCTAATGGCTACGGTAAACAGACTAAGATTGCTAACTTTGAAGTTAAAAATCGAGGCGGAATTGGTGTTAAAGCGGCTGTCGTAACAGCTAAGACTGGTCCGATTGTGTCAGTTAAAACCTTACCAGATAATGTTTGCGACGCACTAATGATCTCTAATGGCGGACAAACAATCCGTGTGTCGGTGAAAGATATTCCTACGCTTGGACGCACTACTCAAGGTGTTAGAATCATGAAAATGAGCGCAGGTGATTCGGTTGCTAGTGTTGGATTAATGGAAGATAATAAAGAAGAGGAAGAGTAGAACGATGTTTATATCGCCCTATATAATAGTATTTGTATTAGCTTGGCTTGTCGCACAAAGCGTGAAGTATATCTTACAGCTACATAAAAATAGAGCGGTTAGCTTCAAAACTATTATTACAGAGAGTGGCGGGATGCCAAGTTCTCATAGTGCTGTTGTGATCGCGGTAACTACGCTGATTATGTTGCACGAGGGCTTGGCTTCGCCGATTTTTGGAATCGCACTGACATTTGCAATGATAGTTATATATGATTCGATGAAGGTTCGTTATTCTACAGGGATGCAATCGATTGCTATAAATAATATTATAGAACAGCAAAAGTTAAAAATTCCAAAGCTTCGGGTTGTGAAAGGGCACACCCCGCTAGAGGTAGCTGTTGGTTCTAGCTTAGGCCTAATCATTGGGTATATAGCCTTTATCGTCGGCTTGTAAACCCCGAAAACGTGTTTTATACAAAAAATCTTCAAAAAAAGTGAAAAAAAGTGTTGACTTTTATAAAACGAGCTAGTATACTTGGTATTAGTTCGCACTGAGGAAATCAAAAAAAGCCTATGTGGAGTTGAACTAAAACGAACGTTAACAATTTAGTTGTGCAAATTTATCGTCAGTCTATTTAAATGTAGATTATCAATTTTGATAGTTTTTTATGGAGAGTTTGATCCTGGCTCAGGATTAACGCTGGCGGCGTGCCTAACACATGCAAGTCGAGCGGCAGCGAGTTTTACACTGATTTCTTGAAACCTCTAGTTGAAAAGAGGGCAATTCGAGGAATTTGTGTAAAATGTCGGCGAGCGGCGGACGGCTGAGTAACGCGTGGGAATCTGCCCCAAAGTGAGGGATAACGCACCGAAAGGTGTGCTAATACCGCATATGGTCTTCGGATTAAAGTCTTCGGACGCTTTGGGAAGAGCCTGCGTCAGATTAGATAGTTGGTAGGGTAATGGCCTACCAAGTCAACGATCTGTAACTGGTTTGAGAGGATGATCAGTCAGACTGGAACTGAGACACGGTCCAGACTCCTACGGGAG
>CAYXHY010000034.1:0-6183 GCA_964465135.1 uncultured Candidatus Saccharibacteria bacterium | reverse complement strand
TTACGAGCATTTAAGAAAATATAAAAAGATAATTAGAAATTTATACTTTGTTTAACTTAAACAAAATCGTGCCATCTTGAAGATCATCTGGACACACATAGATTGAGCTGTCTTTTTATTTTACCTAAAAATTTGTTATACTATAAGCATAAACAATCTTAAGCAGGAATAAATTTATGTCAAAAATCGTAGTTGCCTTGGGCGGAAATGCCCTTCAAAATGACAACGAAGCTGGCGCGCATCAGCAAGAAAAGGTTGCGCGGCTGACTATTCGCAAGCTAATACCGCTTATTAAAAATGGTCACGAGATTGTGATTGTTCACGGCAACGGGCCGCAAGTTGGAAACGTGGTGCTGCATGAGGAATCGATTGATACTCCAGCGACTCCAACTATGCCGCTGCATGTTTGCGTGGCGATGACTCAAGGGATGATTGGCTACTGGCTACAAAAAGCACTGAACGAGGAATTACGGGCTAGCGAGATGGCTAATCACGCGGTGAGTATTGTGACTCAGATTGAGATTGATGGCGCCGATCCAGCGTTCGAGAACGCCAGCAAGCCGATTGGACCGTTTTATACAGAGGCGGAAGCCAAGGAGCTGGAAGCTTCTAAAGGTTATGAAGTCAAAGAAGACGCTGGCCGAGGTTGGCGCCGAGTGGTAGCCTCGCCAAAGCCAAAACATATTATCGAAACTAAGGCTATTAAAGATTTAATGTCAATTGGAACAATTGTCGTAGCTGGCGGCGGCGGTGGCGTGCCGGTGGTGCGCGACGGCGATAATTTTGCTGGAGTTGATGCAATTATCGATAAGGATTTCGTGGCCGAACTTCTAGCGCGTGAAATTGGTGCTGATACATTATTGATTTTGACCGGAGTAGATAATGCAATGATAAATTACGGCACGCTAGAACAAGCGCCACTAGGTGTGATTTCGGTTGATGAAGCCCGCCAACATATTGCAGACAATCAATTTGCACCGGGCTCAATGCTACCAAAGGTTGAAGCCGCAGCCAACTTTGCCGAAGCTGGCGGTCGAGCGATTATTACTTCGCTAGAAAATGCCGAAAACGCAATCGAGCAAGAGCTTGGAACAGTCGTAAAATAATTCCATAAAACAAAACTCCCTCTGCAATCGAGGGAGTTTTATTGTGTTTAAAGCTAAGTTTAAACTACGCGTACGCGGATGGTGTCCGTTCCGCCAACCAAGCCTGGCTGACGACCTGAAACGATCACAACAGTAGCTTTTTCTTTTTCACCAAAGAATCCGCCAGATTTCAATTCTTTTGCTAGTTCAAGACCGGCAAATTCACCATCTGGGCGAAGGTAGCTCTGGGTGGCGTAGTTTAGTGCCAGCTGGTGAGATACGCGTTCGTCGCTGGTAACTGAGATTAGAGGTAGAGATGGTCGGTTAGCGGCTACGGTAGCAGCAGTTTGACCAGATTTTGTTTCAACAATCAAAGCGTCAGCATCGATTTGCTCAGCTAGCTCAACTGCGCTCAAAGAGATCGCGTTTAGAGATTCGCTATCACCGCGCTCTACGATATCATCAATTGGTGCAACAGCGGCGTGTTCCTGAGTATACTGGATTACACTTCGCATCGCATTTACAGTTTCTTCTGGATATTTACCAGTTGCACTTTCGTCTGAAAGCATCACTACGTCTGCACCTTGAATTACGGCGTTGGCAACGTCGCTAACTTCGGCACGTGAAGGCTGTGGATTTTCTGACATTGAGCCCATAGTTTGGGTAGCAACGATCGAAATCTTACCGTGTTTGCGGCAAAGCGCCACAGTTTTGCGCTGAACAACCGGCACAACTTCTGGTGCAACTTCATAAGCCATGTCACCACGAGCAATCATAACACCGTCTGAAGCTATAACGATTTTTTCTAGTTCTTCGTCTGAAACCGCTTTTTTGGTTTCGATTTTAGCAATCACCTGAACATCGCTATTATGGCTAGCTAGAATCTGACGTAGATTTTCGATATCTTCTGCAGTCTGAATAAAACTCATTGCGACGTAATCGATATCCTGAGTAGCGCCGAATTCAATATCGCGCAAATCTTTTGGTGTGATAATGTCACCACCGAAATCTGTATCAGGTAGGTTTAGGCCTTTGCGGCTCATCAAAGTTCCCTTGTTATGGATCTTCAATTTGATGGCAGTTTCGCTAGGAACTTCAATCACTTCTGAGCGAACTTTTCCGTCAAAAATGAAAACAGGTTCGCCAACTTTTGCCTTTTCAGCCAAGTTGTATTGCACTGGCAAGGTGTTTCCGCCGTCGTGCTCTTTTACTGCAAAATCAAGTACGATTTCGTCGCCTTCTTGAACTGGGAAATTGTTATCTACCAAATCACCTAGGCGAATTTTTGGACCTTGAAGGTCTTGTAGAATCGCAACTTCTTTACCAACTTTTTTGCTAATCTCGCGCACTGCTTTGATTTTTGCAGCGTGCTCTTCGTAAGAACCGTGGCTAAAGTTCAACCTTGCGCCATTGATTCCTCCGCGAATTAGTTTTTCAATCATTTCTTCGCTATCGCTAGCCGGCCCGATTGTAGCCAAAATTTTGGTTCGTTTATATATTGTACTCATATTTACCATTTTAACACTTTTTTGGCTTGAGTTCTAGACCCTAGTCCAAAAAAGACTTCAGCCTAGAAGTTCTATAAAAGTGCTAGGTTGACATTTTATAATGTTTGTGGTATAATTATGGTATACGAGTAGTAAATATGACTCGGCAGGTTTAGAATTACGCCAAGTTTTTATTTCATCACATTGCTGACACAAATCCAGCCACCGCCTTCAAGACCAAAAAAGTAAACCACACTCCGACCACTAGCCGTTCCAGAAATATCAACAGGAACACTCCCTTCTCAATAGCCACCGGGATCGCCGCCGTATTCACCAGCCCTGATATTTTGATAGCCAGTATATAAAGAACCGCCCCAAGCCTCGGTATTAAGAGTATAAACCTCCTTAGTTGAGGGATCCCTCATCTCATCTACCTTTACATATCCGCCCGCAGTCAACGAGCCAAGAAACCATCCGGCCGAATCCAGCAAGATACTGCCTCTATCATTCGCCATTTTTCTAATAGCCGAATCGATCACGGTTTGCGCGTTGTTCTTGCGCTGGGTGTCGCGTTGGTTTCTCTGTAAAGCCGGCAAAGCAATAAACACCGTCAGAAAAATTAGACCAGCAATCGCAAGAACGAGTACGACCTCGATAATGGTGAAACCTTCGGTTTGCAAAGAACTATTCCATCTTCTCTGATAAGTTGGTAAAGCTTGGGCTAGCGCCCTCGATCGCCTACTTTGAGGAGAAAATGGTTTAGTTGTGGAGTGGAGAGTTTATTTTTAAACATAAGCTAATTTTACTAAAAACAAAAACTCTAGTCAACCCCGGTAAAACTCGCCTAAAAAATATCCTTGCCTTATGGAAGGGTTTATGCTATAATGTTTCAGAGTTGAGGCTTAATTTTCACCCCAAAGCCTCGGCTTATGGTCTCATCGTCTAACGGTTAGGACACCAGGTTTTCATCCTGGCAATCGGGGTTCGATTCCCCGTGAGATCACCAAGAATTCATATTTAAAAAATACTCGACTAATTTGTCGAGTATTTTTATTTAGAATCTAACTGGCAATTCTTTGGTATAGCTTGTAGTAATTCTACCATCACTGCTAGATGACTTAATCAGCCAGCTATAAACGCTTGGCGGCAGATTGAATACTTCTGCTGGGTCGCCAATACTATCGCCAGCACCAGATGATCCAGCCGTTCGGCGTAGCTTCAAGCTGTTTCCACTGCCGACGGTAGAAACTGGACCATTTACTTCTAGCCTATTTCCGCAGACGCCTTCGCGCAGGTTGGTCGATGTTATTGCAACACCATTTTCGCGGGCGCAAGTGTTTATTTCTTCCGCTAGCAGCCATGAATCGATGCGAGTAACTTCGCCGCTGATCAAAATTTCTTTAGCGATGATAATCATCTGGGTAGAACCTTCTGCACCATTATTGATTATATTGCCGTTGATATTTACAGTTCGCTCTGGGGCATAGACTACAATTGTTGCTCCAGTGGCAATAGTAGATCCGCCAATCTGGGTTGCGGCATTTGGGCGATAAATTCGTTCGCCGGTTAGATCACCAGAGATAGAGATGGCTGTAGATGTGCCTGATGCACCGTTGTAGTGATTTTTCATCTGAGCGAATAGGTTTTCACCAAGCGAGCCACCGAAATTACCATAAACCGCGCCACTCGCCGAGCCAATATCACCCGAAGGGTTGGTGTTGGCAAATGTTAGATAATTTTGGACCTGTCGCTGCGGAGTGTTGCTACCAGAGCCATTGAGTCCGATTGTGTTGTCTGGGATCGCAAACACAGAACTACTAGCAACGCTGCTGTTGATATCGCCATTTGCCACGATTTCATATTCCACCCACGAACCAAATAAGCGGTTATTTCGGGTTGAGGTTAGGCCATATACGCCTTCTTCGGCGGCGAGGCCAGCGCCCAAAACTTGAGTTTTTGGCTTTTTGACAACCACAATACAGCCCGGCTTGCCATGATACCAATCAACAAAACTTGACTGGTTGGCCTCACCCCAATCCTCGCTCATGCGATAAGGACTAACAGATAGTGCAAAGCAATATTTGGTGCCAACTTCTGCCGCTTCTGGCACGCTGAATGTTCTGAGCGCGTTTTGAAGATTGATTTCTAGCCTACCAGATGAGACAAATTCGGCGTTATTGATTTCGCCAGATTGTTCGACTGTACAATTTTTGATCTTCAATGCAGAATTGTTTTCATGCGCCTGATAAACTTGGCTTGGTCGGTTATAAATTGCTGCCGCACAACTATCTTCGGTTGCGGTTTTGAAGCCATTCGTATCTGATCCAGACGCTCCCGGCACGGTTTGGTTTGGCCGAACCACAAAACTAGTTAGTTTCCACTGAGTGTTTTTAATAGTTTGATCTGGTGGATAAATCACTAATGGCGGAATAGAAATATCTGGAGTGCCTGGCTCAACTTCTTTGTCGCAAGAGCCAGTGCAGCCAGCTTCCAGTGGAATAACTGGGGTAAGTTCGTAATTATATGGAACATAGGCGCACGCCCATTTGGTGTTGCCAGAATTAGTGCTTGATTCTTGATATTGATTGTTTATGCCAGAACTGTTGCGGTCAGTTGGTGCAAACTCAATCCGCTGACAAATCCGCTTGCCAACATCTGTCTGCCGCACGGTATAAGACATTCGCGTATTGCTACCTGGAGATACAGGACTAGCAGTATTTGCCCGCAAAAACGTACCGCTGCTTTGAGTGGTCTGACCCTGATTATTTGGTGAGCCAGAACCTTGATAAGCTGTGCCTTGACTGCCACCAGCGTAATTTTCGCTCGCCCGAACGGTCCAATCGATCCTATCACCCAGTGAATCACCGCCGCTAGCGGTTGCTAAAGTGTGCTGGAAGTTGATAGTTTCGCCAACTTTGGCGGTAATTGTCCTAGAAGCCGCACCCCAGTTAGTGTCGCTGCTCTTTTTTATGAAACTGCGTGCCTCGGCCTGCCATTTTGGCTCACTATCTCTAGAAATTGTGACTTTATAGTTCTCATCTCTACAGCCAACCTCTGGGATTCGGTTCATATTAGCGCTGTTGTAGCATCGGTACAGAGAAATATCGATAGTTTGTGTGCTGCCTGGACTAACTAGGCCCGAAACATCGAGCTCCATTCTAACATAACTAGTTAGAACAGTTGATTCGCTGGTCCAGTGGCTAGCAGCAGCAGTCCACGCCTCACCAATTGTGCCACGCCTAAACCTTGCGCCTAAGCCAGTCTGGTTTCGGGCTTCAAGATTTCCAAGCCGCCAGCCATTTGCGCCAGAACCTTGCCGGATATTTGTAGCGTAGCCGGTTTGCGCTGGATTACACCTAGAATAAAGCGAGCCGCGCAGGCGCACGAAGACTTTTTCTTGGTCATAATCAATTCTGATATTGTTTTGAATATTGAAGGGATCGCTGTTGTTGTCTGACGAAATCCACATCGCTCCGTATGGGCCAGCACAGGCATTATCTGAGACATCGTAGTCGGCCCAATCTTTGGCTGCTTTCTCAGAATCATTCGCTGGGCGAGCAGTGGCAGCATAGATAGGCTGTGACACCAAGAATGTAGCTACTAGCAAGCTT
>CAYXHY010000033.1:357-6460 GCA_964465135.1 uncultured Candidatus Saccharibacteria bacterium | reverse complement strand
CTACAGATAAGATAAATATTGTACGCAATTACAATTATCGACATCAGTTTGCAATAAAAGCTCAAGAGGTCATTATACTTGCCATTTCCAAAATAGAATAGCAATACACCAATAATTACCGGAATCCAAGATATCGCAATCACCTCATAAAATACCAGCAACCTGCGATAGTTATAGACCTGAGTCCTCAGACCTCCAAGCATCTGCTTTCGCATCCTCACATACAGTAAAACCGCACAATACATCGCGCTCATAATACAAATGCAGATTAGCGCCACCAACAATAAAAGAACTAATGATAAGTTTTCTTGACTTACCATATCCATATCAAACACCCCTCTCTAACGATATACTTATATTATAGCATATACTGTGTTAAAAGTCAATATTAGTCAGTTTTGATCTAATTGAAAGACCGCAAGATTTCAATAACATCTTTGATCTTGGCCGATTCATTTATACGACCAGATTTTTCAAGCTGGCCAACTTTACTGCTCAGATAGTCAAAAACAATCTTTTCTTTCTCGCTAGTTTCGGCTTGACCTTTCCTGACGATCACCGAGCGAGCTTCGTTTTCTGATTTTTCTAGTTGGCCTAGAATTACTAGATTATCAATATGTTTAGCGACTGTAGCGACTGATTTATAGCCTAAGCCCCGCATAATTTCGCGATAAGTTGGACTATAGCCGGCTTCCTCGATGAATGAATCGATGTATTCCAGCATTTCGTGCTGTTTTTTGGTCAGCTTGACTGCCACTATTCGTCTTCTCCTAGGATGATAATAATATCAGCATCGCTATATTTTTTGAATGCATCTGGCGTATTTTGAGCTGATCCAGCCTGGAATTTAGAGATTAATTTCTCTATAGTTTTAGGTTTTGAATCGTCATTTTTATATACAATGGTTTTTGGATAATCCTGACTTGGCGCCGTATCAAACTCCACAATATTCAAGCCTTCAGCTGAGAGCTTTTCGGCTTGTTCGCCAGCTAATCCAGAAATTTTCGTACCATTTAGAACTACAATTTTGGCTTCCTCTTTCACAACTGGATCTTGATTAGTATTTTTAGAAATATAAACTTTTATATCTGAGTAATTAAATAGTCCAGCGGTCGGTAGCACAACGCTCGCGCCGCCCACATTACCTGTCGTCATTAGATTTATATCGTTATCCGCATCTACAAGCGGTAAAGATATTAGATTTTCAGGGTTAAAACCGCCAGCTAGTTGCGCCAAAGTCTGAATTTCCGAAGGTTTAAAGCTAGTATTCACACTAGCACCCAGCGCGTCAACCATACCCATTAGCGCGATTGGATTATTTTTGCCTGAGGTTTTAATTTTATCAATTGTAGCTTTTAGAATTTTCTGCTGATTTAATTCACGGTCAAAATTTCCCCGACTAAAGCCGTAGCCACCAGCCGAACCACGCGCCCTAGAAAAGGCCAATGCTCGTTCGCCATTGAGGTGAGCAACCTCGCCATTTTTATAGCGAATATTCGTAGCGACGTCGTAAACTTCTGGCGAGCCGTCATAAGCTTCAACCGTCACGTCTATTCCACCTAGCGAATCAACTACGTCAATCAAGACCTGCCAATTGGCGTGTACTTTATAATGGATATCAAGCCCTAGAACCTCATTTGCGGCTTTTGCAAGGCTATCTTGACCAATCTTCTCAGCAGCTTCATCCGTTTCGCCATTATTTTGAGCGGTAATTCTACCACAACCATAACTTTCATTTAGCCGACCAGCCGTGGTATTTAGCCATCCCACACATTCGTGGTTAACCCATAAATCACGTGGCAAAGAAACTGTATAGGCATCGCCCGTTTCTTGGTTTAAAGAAACTATCATAATCGAATCGGTCAAATCTTGCCCGTCCCAACCATCTGGCGAAGTACCAAAAACTAGAATATTAGTACGGCCCAAATCGTCTTCAGCCAGCTTATCTTTTTTGACTAAATCAAAGATATTTCCGCCAAAAATTCGATTGATATTGCCGAAAGTTTTATAAGCAACAATTCCACCACCAACGATGACTGCAAGCAGTACAACCAGTAATCCGCGTTTCCAGCGGCGGCGATTAACAAACTGCCGAGCGTTTACTGGCTTTTTATTCTTTTTTTGGCGCTTTTTATTGTATTTTTGTAATTTTCTAGCCAATTTAGCGTCTTTTTTAGACATTCCACGAGTTTTTTCACGCAGCTCTGCGCGCGAATCTATGCCATCAACATCTAGATTTTGTAAAACTGAATCTAAATCTTCACGCTTAGCTTTTTTGGGAGCTTTTTTAGGTGACGGCTTTTCAACGTTAGTCTTTTTCGCAACCGGCTTAGCCTTCGGTTTGGTTACAGCTGGTTTTATTTGAGATTTAGAAACTTCACCGACTTTTCTATTGGTCGCTGATGCCCGATTTCGTGGTACGAAGCCGTCTATAGAGGTCTGGTTCTTTTTCATAAGCTCCTTTAATTGTAGCAAAAAGCACAGCTAAAATCAAATAAATATGCAGCGCATTTGGTAAACCACTAAAGAAATTCCACTGAACTATAAAGGCGATCACAATAGCGATGAACGCAATCTTCTTTTTAGCAGAATATATAAATCCTAAGATTAGAGCGGCAAACAAGATAAGCCCGATTATGCCGAGTTCGAGTAAAATTTCCAAAAATTGGTTTTGAACAATTTCATATTCCCAGCCAGTAGCTTGAGTATAACCATAAATCGCCTTGCCCGATCCACCAACACCAACACCAAATAGCATAGTTGGGAGATCTTTTCGCCAAGTTTGAAATGACAACCTAGAAAGATTGGTGCGCTCATCGGTTGAGCGCTCAACATAGCCATCAAATAGAGCTTTATCAGTAGTTGCATCTGGTTGTGGTTCTGGTGTAATGTCGGATTCATCAAAAGTTACCGGATTATCAAATTTCGGCACTTCGTCTGTACCAAATTCATTAACTCGACCTTCGATAATTTCATCGCTCACTACTTCGAATTGATTAAGATTTGGCAATTTAATGATTCCTAAGCTCATCTGGTTAATAGATTTTGAGATTGAATCATAAAAACCATCTGAAACTCGTGGATTGAGCTCAGTAAAAATGGCGTGGGTAATAAGTCCAGTCGTAAAACTAAGACCTGTCATCACCACTACAATACATAAAACTCGCTTAAGTTTGGCAGTTTTAGCGAGGATAATCGCAACCGACATAGCGATCGCAGCTACAGCCAGAGCAAAAATCGCACCACGACTCAAAGTTAGATACATCGCCACAAGCATCAAAAATAAATACGTAAAGTTGTGTTTGGACGCTTTTTTGGTTATTAAATCATACATTACGAGAAAAATTGGAGCCAGTAAAAGACTACCAAAAAACTGCGGTTCGATCGCAAAAACACTCGGCCGCACAAAACCAAAGCCGCGCGCCAAACAACCTGCGCATAAGCCAACATCCGTCCAAGTTCCATAAACCACCTGAATAATCGCTATTAAACTCATAGCCACGCCCGAAATAATATAATTTCGCTTAAAAGTTGGCCAAAATTGAGCGGATTTGATCGTCATAATCCCCAAGAAATCTAACCATAAAACCGCCCAAACTCCACTAGTTAGGATTGCTCGAGTTTGGTTTTCCGACCACAAGATACTGGCAATATTCCATACAATAAATGCACCAGTTAGCCAAACAGCTCGGCTTGCTAGAAGTGTGTGGCGAAAATGCCAAATTCGCGGTAGGGCCACCAAGGCCAAGATAACGACATAAATCATAGTTAGTGAAAATTCAAAATTCATCCCGTCGCCGCGGCCGATATGGAAATTTGGCGCATACGAAAACCAGATGAAAATCGGCGCTAAAAGCAAAATCTTTTCAAATAAATCCGATTTGATTAAAACTTCCCTGATTTTATTCATTGATTTTCTCCTTCAGTAAACGCTTAAATTCTTGTTTAAATTTAGCTTCATCAAATTTTTTGGCGGTAGCAGAAACTTTCTGGGCGTCAAATTTTAACTGATTTAATTTTTCGATCCCCTCAATCACACCTTGAGGTGTTTGCGAATCAAAAAATACGCCATTTTTTCCCTCTTTTATGTAGTCAAGAGCGCCGCCTTCGCTAAAAGCAATCACTGGTGTGCCGGCGCTCAAGGCCTCAATCGGCGCGATACCAAACGGCTCAAGACTCGGGAAGACAAAAGCTTTAGCACGGCCGACTAGCTCGCTCAACTCTTTAGCGTCTTTTATGAGCGGCACAAATTCAATATTTTTAGCGCCATCCGCCAATTTGATTAATTTTTCGTGCTCAGCACCATCACCAACCAAAACTAACTTTTCACCAGTTTCAAGTGCGGCCTCAACCGCTAAATCTAGCCGCTTCCAGTTTACTTGACGCGAAGTGGAAATCAAAAAATCATCTTTTGCCGAATTTAAAGCAAACTTTTTCGTATCAACTGGCGGAAACAAAATATCGCTCGGCCGATTATAATATTTCTCGATTTCACGCGCTGAATAAGTTGAATTCGCTAGCAAAAAATCTGGTCGCTGAGCGTATTTGTAATCAACTTTACGCATCGGCTTAACTAAAAGTTTAAAGAAAAATCGCACAATCGGATTAAAAATCCCAAAACCCGGATTATCGATGTAATTATCATACATTCCCCAAAAATATTGCGTTGGTGGACCCTGCAAATAGCTAATATGAAGCTGATTTTCGCCGGTTTTTACACCTTTACTTTCAGCGGTAGTGATAGAAATCACAACATCATAATCACTCAAATCTAAATGCGAAAAGTAAATCGCTCGCGGAATCGAAAGAATTTTGCGCAAACCCGCTGGGAAAATATTCACCCAGCCAGTCCGTACGTCGCGCCCACGGAACCAATCAATCTGCTTTTCAGAATATTGGGAAGTGTAAATCGGCGCATCCGGCAAAATATCGCTAATGGTCTTAACGACTTTCTCTGCTCCACCATAAGTTGTCAGCCAATCAGCCACGATGGCAACTTTTTTATCTTTTAAATAATCTGGCATTATTTGGCACCTTTTCTAAAAATTACCGAAAAAACTGTTTTAAATAAAATCTGAATGTCAAGCAGTAGCGACCAATTTTGCACGTAGTAAATATCTAGGCGGCGGCGCTCGTCAAAATTGATGTCGCGGCGGCCAGAAACTTGTGCCAAACCAGTTAGCCCAGATCTGACCGAAAGAATTATATCTTTACGCTTGTATTGATTGATTTCCTGCGGAATCAACGCTCGCGGACCAACTAGCGAAATGTCACCTCGGACAACGTTGATTAACTGAGGTAATTCGTCAAGCGAAGTTGCGCGCAAGAACTTGCCGATTTTAGTCACGCGCGGGTCATCATCAAGCTGATCGCCATTTTTGCGATATTTTTTAGCAAGCGCAGGTTTACCCATCTTTTTGAAAGCTTCTTCTGGCGTCAAACCATCATAGGCAGCTTTTTGCGATCGGAATTTATAAATTTGGAATTCCTGATTAAAGCGAGTTAAGCGAATCTGGCGGAAAAACACCGAATCTTTGGGCGCGGTTAGTTTCATCCAGATGGCGATAATTAGCATTATTGGCGAAGCGATAATTAACCCTAGAGTACCTATACCAATATCCATTAAGCGTTTCCAAATACGGCCAGCGCCAAACAATTTAGTGATTTTAACTTCAATCACCGGCAAGCCGGCAACGATTTCAACGCTATTCAGCTGCGAAAGCAAGCGATCCTGTTGCGGCACAAACATATACGACAAATGGTGCGAAATTGCATAATTGTAGATCTCTTCTGATCTAGCTACATCAGTATGAATAATAATTTCCGGATTAACTTTGCCCACAGCCTCCTTAAAAGTAGCAAAATGCCTTGGCGACTTAGTTTTCTTGGGCAAAAACTCACTACGTGCGACGATACCAACAATATTATAGCCATAATCATCGTGAGTATCGAAGAACTCTGCCATCTCGGCCGAACGATTATTATTTCCAATAATCAAAACATCTTGCCTACCAACACCACCACGCAACAACACCCGGTTAAAGAACCTGATCAATTCCCTGCCAATAGTCATTGCTATAAAGTTAATACCGACAAAATAAAT
>CAYXHY010000033.1:0-347 GCA_964465135.1 uncultured Candidatus Saccharibacteria bacterium | reverse complement strand
TATCATCGCCAGTGAAAAATTCGAACGAAATCATCGACATAATACTGACGATTGAAGCTACAAAAACTCGCCCGTACTCTTTAGGACGATATAAAAATATCGAACGGTCGTATAGCCCTGAGAAGAAATTGACCAACAACCATAACGGAATCAAAGTGACCGCCAACCAGATATAATTTCTAATATCGTAATCAAAATAATACGGCCGCGAGTCAATGTGTGTACGCACATAATAAGCTAGGCCAAAAGAGAGAATGACTGCTGCGATATCAGAGATAACCAACGCTAGTTTAAAAATTAGTGGCTTGTCTTTTTTCATCTGGTTATATTTTATCATATTCTTGCGC
>CAYXHY010000032.1:0-7307 GCA_964465135.1 uncultured Candidatus Saccharibacteria bacterium | reverse complement strand
AATAAAAAGAAATCTAAGATTAGTTTTGGGTGGATGAAGAAGCGTTGGGGGTGGCTTCTAGCTCTCTCTATCGTATGTATTTTTACTGTAATTATAAGCATTGTAATTACGAATAATGATGATACTAGCGTGCCAAGTCAGGGTGAAAGTAGCGAGATAACCCCTGAAGACGAGAAGGCTTTAAATATGATGCCTCAAACTCTAGAAGATAAAGTTTTAGCGCTAGTGGCTAGTGGCGATAGCGCGGGTGCCGATAATATGATCAATGATGAAATAGAGAAAGAGTCCGATGCTAAAAAAAAGGCATCTCTGTACATTACTAAATCTATGAGTCTTGCTGCTCAAGAAAGATACGAGGAAGCGATAGAAGTAGCTAATCTCGCTGTAGAAACTGACGGTTCGATTGGCCCAATGATAGTGCTATACCTAGCGGATATGTATTCAGCAATTGGCGACGTTGAGTCTGGAGTCCGTTTGATCGATGAAGAAGTTGCTAAGCTCTCAGGTAAAGACGACCCCGAATCTAAACAGCGCCTCACAGAACTAAATACAAAGAAGAGAGTGATTCAGAATGAAGGCTAAAATATTTACATCGTTCAAGACTTTATCCCTGTTTGCCATTATTTTAAGTATAACTCTCAGTTCTTTAATAGGTGGCAGTGTGAACGCCCGTACGTTCAACCGAGATAAGGGTCGTGGATACTTTACTAATAATAGTATCACGGCTGGATTTGACCAAGGTTCTAACGTTCTTTATGACGGTATCTATTCTAGTGATATCAATAATTTTGTATCTGCCATAAAAGGACATTTGAACGCTGGTGGTAGGCGCAGGACTGCGGCGTCCTTTATTATTAATACTATGCTAGGAAATATGACTGGAGCGTCTTCTTGGCGTGATATGACCTCTAGTGATGCAAAGGTTGCTACTTGGGAGGCGCGCGTACGAGATTATGCGTCGCACGGATTAATTATTTGGAATGATCGGAGGGGTACTGATTACAATACCTTTTATAGCAGTAACGATATCGCATGGTATTCTGCATATACGAGTGACACACGTATTACGTTCCTTAATACTAACGGGGCCCCATTATATCAAATCCGCAAGGACTGTGGAAACCCAGTCGGAACTTTGACTGGATTGCCTACACTGTCGAATTGGTCAAGCACTAGAAACTCTTATGTATCGGTAGATAACGCGACTGTGAATGGTACTAATGGTGAGGGTAATCCTCTATCTGTGTATCCAGGCCAAACAGTCCGTTTTAGGCATGATATTACTGCGACAGGTTTGGGTATAGACTACAGTACCAACATTAATGGCACGGGCCATCCAGACGCTAACTTTAATGGATCTAACCTCTACAATCATACGCTGCTGAGCGGCCGAACAGGAAATACCAATCATACAGTATCAACGGGAAACCGCACACAAATGACATTTTCGGCATCAGATATAGGTACGACGTATTGTCAGAGAGCTTGGGTGAATAGAATATCGCACACTTCAGGCACAGGCAATTGGTACTCAGACTGGCGTTGTGTAAAAGTTATTTCTCGGCCTTGGACTCTAACTATCTCTACAAATATTAAGAAAGATAGTGAAGGTTGGAGTAGCGCTGATGATATAGAAGTTTACCCCGGACAGACTATTGACTGGCAACATATAGCAGCCAATAATACAGATCATGAGGCTCCTGGCGTAGGCAATAATAAGAGTTGGCAATCATTTGGTTATTATATGCTATACGGTGCTACATCTAGGCCAAACAATAGTACTTCAGAAGATGCTTGGATTCGTTTCGATCTAGCCTCTAGACCGAGAGCTATTAATGCAAGAAGCAGTATATCTACTACGGCCAGTAGCTCAACTTACGATACTGTTTCTAGTGATGGTGGTATGTCGCCTAATCCTATTACTAATAGTCATAGCCGAAATAATAACGGTAAGCCACCTACACACTATACTGCAACCACTAGTGATATTGGTAAATACTTCTGTCAAAGGTTATACATCGGGCGAAGAACTCCGAATGATACAAGTCAATCTCGTACTGACTGGAAGTGTGCTAGAGTAGTCGCTCGACCCTGGGAGTTAACTACCAGGTCTCGAGTCCGAACAGATTCAAGCGGTAGTGCTTATGTTGATCGTTCTGGAGATTTAAACGCTAAAGTTGGTGAGAACGCTTATTGGCAACATTCGCTCATTAATAATACTGGCCACACAGCGCCTAGCGACACTGGCAGCCACGGTTTTGCTAGCTTCGGTTATAGCTTGCATTACAATCTAGACAATAACAGTAACTTCAATCCTAATAACCAGTATGTTCGCCGAATTGGCGGCACTAATATGCGCAGTGTTGGCAACAATACTACATTAGATTATTATGCTTCAGAAACTGGCGCCGAAGGAATTTATGGTCTAGGCAACGTTTACGGCCAAGACACAAACGGCACAAATCTAAATTATGGTCGCAATAATGATGGCCAGGTACCGGTGCATAAATTAATTCGCCCGGGCGATGTTGGTAAAAGGTTCTGTCAGCGTGGATATATTGGCCGCAATAAAGATGCAACTTTGGGTGGAACTCTAACCTACGGAAATATATCGTGTGTCTATGTGCCGTATGATTATCAGCTACGACCATGTATGGTGATTGGTTCTACTACGACTTGTGGTGGTGTAGATATTCCGCAAGAACGTGGAACTACAGCCACTCCACAACCTAGAGTCAATAATGACGGTGGTACAGTGACTAGAGATACTAACTGGAAGGTCAGTCAATGGGTAGTTCCAGCTTCTAAAGAGAGCGCAGCAACCCCAAGCACTAATACAGATAACACCAATAGTGATCCATGTGCTGTTTATAACGGTGTCTATGGAGTGTCTCAGGCTCAATCTGGCTGTTCGGTAACTCACCAAGGTACTAGACAGTTCAACTCAACGACTACCTTAACTGGTCAAATCAACAATTTAACTATCCCTAATGATGCCGAACTTGGTAGCCGATATTGTTTCGCTCTTTCGATCAATCCATATAGTTTCAATGAAAACCAAACTAAAGCAGAACAAGATGCTGCCGCTACTAGGTGGCGCCACAGTCCCCCAGTTTGTATCTTGGTAGTGAAATATCCAAAGATGCAAGTTTGGAGTAATGGTATTTATTCAGCTGGTGGAATCAGGACTCATCGTTCGACTATCAATGGTGAAACATTTGGCTCATGGGTAGAGTACGAAGCTCTAGCAACTGGTCAAATCACTGGTTTTGCCTCAGCTGCAACCAATAGGTTCTCTAGCGAAAACCCAGACCGTTTGACGCTTTCAAATAACCGTACTGAAAAAGGTAACTGGGGCGCATGGAGCGCAACAAGCGTTAGTTCGGTGATTTCCAACCTTGAGACTCGCTATCCATACGGAGCGACTCCAGGTTCGGCAACAACCTTTAGGGAAGTTCCAAACCGTAACGCTGCCGTAATGCGCACAACTGCTTCTCGATACACCTTGTCAAGCAACCCGTACGCAAGCACGCCTGGTAAGACGATTATCATTATGGCGGGAAATACAGATATAGATATTACTGGAAATATAATATCTCGTACACCAACAAACGGTAACGTGAGCGAATTCCAACAGATTATCATCATTGGTAGAAATATCAGGATTGCGTCAAATGTTGAACGAGTTGACGCTTGGCTAATTTCAAGTGGAGATATCGTAACTTGTGCGCAGTCTAGCGGTGGAGTATTAACCACCAGCCCGTCATTTGTCAATCAGGCAAACTGTGGTCGGTCTCTCAGAGTTAATGGCCCGATCATCTCTAATAGCTTGAAGTCATGGCGAACTGGCGGTGGTGATGTTGGCGATCTAGACGCTCCATCTGAAATTTACAACCAACGACCAGATACTTACATTTGGGCGTATGGTCAATCTGGTGGTTATGGTAAGATTATCACAACATACTCTAAAGAATTACCGGCAAGGTTCTAAAGGAAGGCTAAGATGAAAAAGAATTTACAACACAACAATCTTAAACAAGGTGGCGTCTCGATTTTTGCCGTGATCGCCGCCTGCATCTTGGCTGCTGTCATTGTGGGAAGTTTTATCCGCCTGGCACTCAGAGATCAAAGCCAATCTAGCATGCAAGATATCTCACAATCCGCCTACGACTCAGCTCAAGCTGGAGTAGAAGACGCTAAGCGATTCTTTGAGGTTTATAATAGAGAATGCGCTGGTGGCTACAACGACACAACTAAGTGTAATAACATGAAAGCTGTACTGACCAGTGGTGATGGCGGTACCTGTAATATGATGTCTACTGGTGGAATCGGCGCAGAGACTGGCGAAACCAAAGTTCAATCTTCATCAAGTGGAGCTGATACGACTTTGGATCAGGCCTACACCTGTGTTAAGGTCCAGCGCGAGACTCCAGATTTCTTGGGCGAGATTCAGTCTGACCAAGCTAGGATCATCCCCTTAAAAGGCAGCGGATCATTTAACCGAGTCAGACTTCGCTGGTATTTACCTGACGATAGGTCAAACTCGACCAACAGCAATATCACTCTAGATAATATAGTAACACCGAACAGTATCACATTCCCAAGTCGTAGCGAATGGCAATCCTCAGTTAATAAACCACCAATTATGAAAGCTCAATTCTTTGGCTTTATCAATGGTGGAGCTGTTAACCTTGACCAGCTTGATGATTCATTCGCTGGTGACGGACAAGGTCTAGACGAACGCATCTACTTCCCAGCACGCGGAACAGGTGCTACAAATACTGACAGCCTACCTACAACTGCCCGCCGAACTTCTGCAACTCGAACAACTTCGGCTACACCAGTAGTTTGCGCGCAAAACTTTAGCGCTGGTGGCTATGCATGTACGGTTACTATAAGTCTTGGTCATACAGTTCAGGCCAACCATTCAGCGTTTCTACGTTTGACTTCAATCTATAACAAGGCTAGCTTCCAGGTTGAAATGCTAAGCGGCAGCACAGTTGTTCCGTTTGACGGAGTTCAGCCAAAAGTTGACAGCACAGGGCGAGCTAACGATTCATTCCGCCGAGTTGAGAGCCGAATTGAATTTGTTGATCCAAACTTCCCAGTGCCAGACTTTGCTGTTCAAAATGAAGACGCAAGCAATCCACTAGGTAAGAATTTCTGGGTAACCAACAATAATAGCGGTGGTGTTGAGTGCACCAACCCATAAACTAAACAAAACCCCGCCCATCAATAATGAGCGGGGTTTTAAGTTGTAAGCGTGCTTGTGTTTTTTCAATAAAAAAGTTATACTTGAAATAACTTAAGGAGGAATAATGGCAAAAGCGAAAGCAAAAAAAACTGAAACTAAAGTAACTGACGGTAAATCACAAGCCCTAGATTTAGCGATTGCCCAGATTTCTAAAGAATTTGGTGAAGGTTCGATCATGAAGCTAGGTGAAAATCACAAGGTAGATGTAGAACTCTTGCCGAGTGGCGCGCTATCTTTGGATATTGCGCTTGGTGGTGGATATCCGAAGGGTCGAATTATTGAAATTTATGGCCCAGAATCGAGCGGTAAAACTACCCTAACACTGCATGCGATTGCAGAAATCCAAAAACAAGGTGGCACGGCAGCATTTATCGACGCCGAGCACGCACTTGATCCGGCGTATGCGAAGAAGCTTGGCGTTGATGTAGCAAATCTACTAGTCGCTCAGCCAGATAACGGTGAACAAGCGCTAGAAATTACCGAAACTTTGGTCCGATCAAATGCGGTTGACTTAATTGTGATTGACTCGGTGGCGGCGCTTGTACCGCAAGCCGAAATTGACGGTGATATGGGTGATTCTCACATGGGTCTGCAAGCTCGTTTGATGAGCCAGGCGCTACGTAAACTAACTGGTATTATCAATAAATCAAAAGCAACGGTTATCTTTATTAATCAGATCCGTATGAAGATCGGTGTGATGTTTGGCAATCCAGAAACCACAACTGGCGGAAACGCGTTGAAGTTTTACGCCTCGGTTCGTGCTGATATTCGCCGCAGCGGGCAAATCAAAGTTGGCGAGGATGTAGTTGGTAACCGTACAAAGGTCAAAATCGTGAAAAACAAAATTGCGGCACCGTTTAAGATTGCTGAGTTTGATATTATGTACAACGAAGGAATCAGTAAAACTGGTGATGTGCTAGACCTAGCTGTTCTGCATGACGTTGTTGGAAAGTCTGGCGCATTTTACAAATATAATGAGCAAAATATTGGTCAAGGCCGCGAAAATGCCAAGAAATATCTGAAGGACAACCCAGATGTTATGACCGAAATTGACGAAAAGGTGCGTGCAAAGATCAAGGGCGAAGATATTGCCGAACCAGAACCAGTAGAAGAATCAGAAGAGTAATATTTTTTCAACGCAAAACAGCCCGCAACTAAGCAGGGCTATTTTGTGCTAGGTGGCAACTATGAGTTTAGAGATTTTTAGCGCAGATGATTTAAAGCAGGAGCCGGAGAATTCTGCTCCTGATATTAGAATACCGAAGAATAAGCGAGCTAGCCGTCAATATAATAATGATGAATTTGTGGTCACTGACATCAAGCAGGCGGTGCGCAATCCTAATCGAGTTAATATTTCGGTGAACGGTAAATATAGGTTTTCGTTGGATATTTTTCAATTAACTTTTTTAGGTGTTAAAATCGGAGCTAAATTTACACCCCAAGAGTTGACGGAATTAGAGCAGCAAAGTGAATTCGGCAAGCTCTACGCTCGAGCTCTTGAGTATTGTTTAATGCGACCGCACTCCGAAAAGGAAGTCAAAGATTACCTCTGGAAGAAAACTCTAAACAAAAAGCTCAGGAATAAAAAAACCGGTGAATTTTATGAACGACAAGGTGTTTCGCAAACTTCAGCCGACCAAGTTTTGGCCAGATTGAAAGAAAAAGATTACATAGATGATGAGCGATTCGCGCAGTGGTGGGTAGAAAATCGCAATCAAAGAAAAGGTTCATCTATTAAAAAACTAAAATTAGAACTGCAGCAAAAAGGTGTCAGTCGATCGGTGATTGATCAAGTTGTTGAAGATTCGAACCGTGACGATAAACAAGAACTTCAAAAAATCATCGCAAAAAAAGCTAAACGCTATGCTGATCGGCAGAAACTCATAGCATATTTGTTGCGCCAAGGATTCCTCTATGATGATATTTTGCAGGAACTTGATAAATCAGCTTAATAAAAGGCGCTTAGCTTCTAAACGGATTTACGTAGTTAGGAGTGAAACCCTCAGGTGTAGTTTCTTTAATTTTTGTAGTTAATTTTGGTTCAACTTCGGTT
>CAYXHY010000031.1:0-8120 GCA_964465135.1 uncultured Candidatus Saccharibacteria bacterium | reverse complement strand
TCCCTGTTCGAGTAATTCGTCGCGAATCTCGTCGCTTTTTGTCCAGTCTTTTTGTTCGCGGGCTGTGCGGCGCTCTAAGATTTTTTGTTTGATTTTGTCGCTGACGTCTGGGGTAGAATTTGCTAGATTTAAGCCAAGCAATTCATCAATAAACTCAATTAATTCCGCTAAGTTTCTGGCGGAAATTTTATCATCTGGCGTATTTAAAACTTCGGTGAAAATTTCGTCAATTTTTGATAAAGTTTTGGGAGTGTCGAGGTTTTGGTTGATTACATCTAATAAGATTTTTTTAGTAGCTAGGCTTGGCGAACTGTTTTCGCTAGTTTTTGCGTCGTAAACTTGCCAGCGCATCGCGGCTATATTTCGCCAGTTATTTAGGCGAGTTTTGGCAGAATCGAGCGCTATGAAGCTAAAATCACTTTCCGTCTGGTAATGGCTTTGTAGTACTAGCATTTTGTAGTCTAAGGCGCTATAGCCGCGCTCTGACAGCTGTTTGAGGGTGAAACCATTATCTAGGCTCTTGCTAATTTTCTTACCCTCAGAAGTGATATGGTTAGCGTGAAGCCAATAGTTGGAGAATTTTTGGCCGGTGTAGTTTTCACTCTGGGCGATTTCGTCGGTGTGATGAACATGGATGTGATCAATGCCGCCAGTATGGATGTCTAAAGTATTGCCGAGCGTATCAAGTGCAATCGCTGAGCATTCCAAGTGCCAGCCCGGAAAACCCATCCGGCCATCAAAATCCCATTGCATATCGCGAGTCCTACCTTCTTCGGTCCACTTCCAGAGCGCAAAATCGCTCGGGTTGCGCTTTTCTGGGTTGAAACTAACTCTTGCGCCGGCTTTTAGTTCGTCCAGATTGAGGTGAGCAAAATCGGCATAGGCCGGAAATTTGCTAGTATCAAAATAAATTCCATCAGAAATTTCGTAAGTTAAGCCTTTAGCGCGCAAATCTTTCACGATTTCAATCTGTTTGGGGATATAATCTGTAGCACGAGCAATCGTGGTTGGTGTAATCAGGTTTAATTTTTGCATACCGTTCATAAATAAGTCGGTGTAAAAATCTGCAATCTCCCAGGCAGTCTTGCCTTCACGGCGAGCGCCC
Organism: uncultured Candidatus Saccharibacteria bacterium; assembly: GCA_964465135.1. Classification (GTDB taxonomy): domain Bacteria; phylum Patescibacteriota; class Saccharimonadia; order Saccharimonadales; family Saccharimonadaceae; genus Nanogingivalis. The sequence continues at coordinate 7,015 of CAYXHY010000031.1, read as the reverse complement.
TTCTCTAGCTTATCTTCACCTTCGTCTTCATCTGAAACCAAATGACCAACATCGGTAATGTTCATCGTCCGGCGAACGCCATAATCATTGGCGCTGAGCGCGCGAACCAAAATATCCCAATAAATAAACGCCGCCCAGTTGCCAATATGCGGCTCGGCATAAACCGTCGGTCCACAAGTGTAAATCTTGACATCTTGCGCGTCTTGCGGCACGAATTCTTCTAATTGACGGTTGGGGGTGTTGTAGATTTTTAGCATAGGTCTATTATATCATATCTGGCGCAACAGGCCTTTTATTTCACCTTGTTAGTGTGTTATAATATTTATGCTACAACCAAATAATTTAGAGTAACCTATTACAGGGGTTCAACGTATGAAAAGCGACCACGTGTTGTAATTTAGGCGTTGAGCTCTGAGTTATTTTGGTTGTAGCGACCCACGTGGTCGCTTTTTGTTTTATATAGCGACTTGAGTGTATTAAACTAAGGAGTTGCGATTATAAAGAACACGACATTCATAGATAGAGTTAGGGCTGGCGCAAAGGTTAAAGCTCCCTATGCTGATTTTATAGAAGTTAAAAGATATAACACACTTCGCGCTTTTAAGAATATTATCAAAAATCCGAATTCGACAATAAACCCGGCAAAAATTTCTAGCAACCGCATAAATAATGTTGGCGATGCTCTTGAGGGGTACATAAAAGACGCTTATGCTAATTTGCTGCAATCAGATCTGTCCGATAGCGAAAAAGATATCATATATAATGAGGTATTTTCTTGGCTCGGCAATTCTAGTAATCCACCAGATAGTATATTGCGCAACGGCGATGGAATTGAAGTAAAAAAGATTCAGTCTTTAGATGGTGGAATTGCATTAAATAGTTCTTCTCCTAAAAATAAACTATATGTAGATGATACTAGAGTTGCGATGCGCGCTAAAAGCGCTGAGGTGTGGACCGAGAAAGATATAGTTCACGCCATTGGTAGTGTTGATAATCAGGATCTAAAGAGGCTTTGGCTAATATATGGTGATTGCTATGCTGCATCAAAAGAAGTTTACGACAAGATGGCGAATGCCATTGCTGAGGGAGTAAATCGGATCCCGGATATAGAGTTTCAAGTAACTAATGAGCTCGCTCGAGTAAAAAAAGTTGACCCACTTGGAATTACAGCTCTCAGAGTGCGCGGGATGTGGCATATTGACAATCCGTCGAGGGTTTATTCAGATCTAGTCTCGGATATTCCGAATCGGCAGTTCTATTTACCGATGCGCGAAGATAAATACCAGAGCTTTCCGCAAGAGGACAGATTAGCTTTAGAGGAAATATCTATACCAGGGTATAGCAATCAGCCTATTAAGATTAGAGACCCAGACAATCCAGCCGACTTAATAAACGCGAGGTTTATAAAATATGAAATATAGTATTGCGTCGTTCTTCTCTGGTGCTGGTGGTCTAGATACAGGGTTCCACAATGCAGGATTTGAAATTATTTGGGCAAACGAATTTGATAAAAAGGTCACCCCTACTCTACGTCATAATTTCCCGCAAACGATAGTTGATGACCGCAATCTATTTGATATCTCTCCTTCTGATGTGCCTGATGATATTATTGGGATTGTTGGCGGTCCGCCATGTCAGAGCTGGAGTGTGGCTGGCGCAGGCAAAGGTTTGAGCGATAAGCGCGGTCAAGTATTTTTAGAATATATCCATATGATAAAAGAGAAAAAGCCACTTTTCTTTTTAGCGGAAAATGTTGCCGGGATGCTCTCGTCTCGCCATAAGGAATCGCTTGATTTTATTGTCGAGGAGTTTAATAAGTTGGGCTATCAGTTTACTTATAAATTATTAAATGTAAAAGATTATGGCGTTCCCCAGGATAGAAAACGTGTAATCTTTGTGGGTTATGATAAGCGCCTTGGTAAAAAATTCACTTTTCCGGAATCGATTCAAGAGTCGGATTATAAAGTTCTTCGCGATGTAATTTGGGATCTGAAAGATTCCGCAGTTCCCGCTTTAGAAAAGAATAAAACAAATGGTGATAAGCTAAAAATAAAAAACCATGAATATATGATTGGCGGATTCTCTACCCTTTTTATGTCGCGCAATCGTGTACGGTCATGGGATGAGCCATCGTTTACTATCCAGGCTGGTGGTCGTCATGCGCCAATTCATCCACAAGCTCCAAAAATGGTAAAAATTGAAGCGAATAAGCAAGAATTTGTACGAGGCAAAGAAAAGCTTTATCGTCGAGTCTCTGTGCGCGAAGCTGCGAGAATTCAGACTTTTCCAGATGAGTTTGAGTTTATCTATACCGATGTTGCTGATGGTTATAAAATGATCGGTAATGCCGTACCGGTAAAGTTTGCTGAAATTTTAGCTCAACAAATAAAATTAGACCTGGACCAATATTACAGTAAACAAAAGTAGGCTTTGAAAACCTATTATACATTACTGTTAAATTATTTGCTAAATATTTTTTGTTATCCTTTAATAACCCTATCCGCCGCCTCAATCAGCTCGCGCAAAATCGTTTCGTAATCTTCATAAACCCGAAAACCAGCTGCATAGGCGTGGCCACCACCACCAAAGTAGCCGGCTAGATCTGCTGCGACGGGTGTATTGCTGCGGATTTTACCAGTTAGTTTACCATCTGGGTAGGTTTTGAGCGCCACACAGACTTCAACTCCTTCAACTAGCCGCATTTCGTCTATCACTAGTACGCTAGGGTTGTATTTGTCGGAATATTCGCGGATTTCGTCCCACGGAATGTGAACCAAGGCTAATTTCCCATCTAGGAAATATTCAATTCGTTTAATCAATTCGCCTTTGTAAGTCAAAATTTCAGGCGCTTTTTTCATAAATTCACGGCGTTTTTCTTCAATATTAGCCGATTTGGCGCCGAGTTTGGTCAATTCGCCGGCCACAAAAAAGGTTTCTGGTGTGATGTTAGGGGTTGAAAGTCCTAGAGTATCACTAAGAATCGCGCCAAGCATATGTTCTGCCGCCTGAGCGCTGATTCGATATTCCATTTCGCGGGCTAAATTATAGATAATTTCGCCGGTGGCTGGCGCTTCGGCCAGGATAATTTCGTGACTAAATTCCAAATCTGGCGTCGCTTCGTTGTGATGATCGATCACGATAACCGGCTTGTCGTGTAGTGCCTTGCTATAATTTGGGTTTTCGAGTACTTTTGATAGCAGAATCTGGCTAGCCGTATCTACAATAATATACAGATCGGCGTGACGTGTGTTGAGTTCAGACTCTATCCGATCCCAACCGCTAAAATAGCGCAAATATTTAGGAATTTCAACCGGGCAATATAGCGAAACTCGCTTGCCGGCATCGCCCAAAATCTCCTCTAGCGCTAGGGCTGAACCAAGACTATCGCCATCTGGGTTTTCAGCCTGAATAATCGCGATATTATCAGCGGATTTTAGTAACTTCTTAATTTCTTCGCTCAATATCATCTAGAAACTCCGCCTTCCCTCTAGCGCGTGAGTTAGTGTGATTTGGTCGGCGTATTCAAGGTCGATTCCGGCTGGAATACCGCGCGCTAGGCGTGATATTTCTAGGCTTTCGTAGCCTTTGTCGCGCAGTAGTCGTTGCAAATAGAGCGCCGTGCTTTCACCCTCGACACTAGCATTGGTAGCGATGATAATCTCGCGCACTTCATCTTTCTCTATTCGAGTTAATAGCTCATTGATATGCAACTGTTCTGGATTGACGCCATCGATCGGTGAAATCGCACCACCCAAAACGTGATAAGTGCCATGAAATTGTTTGGTTTTTTCAAGCGCGATAATATCAAGTGGCTCTTCAACTACCGCAATCACCTGTTTGTCGCGGGTTTCGTCGGTGTACAATTCCGAGACATCTTCGTCAGCCGAAATCAATGCAAAAGTAATCGGGCAGCTTTTGACGTTTTTATGTAAATTGTTCAAGCTGCGGGCGATTTTTTCGGCAATTAGTGCATCACCTTTTAGCAAATGATAAGCATAACGTTCGGCCGTACGCGAACCAACCCCGGGCAGTTTCCCGAGGTTTTCGATCGTATCAAGTAGTGCTTCTGGTAGGATTTGAGACATTTCGCCCTAAACTACATTCCTAGGCCAAGGCCACCCATCAAGGGTTGCATTTTTTCGGCAGCAATCTTTTGAGATTCTTCAAGACCGTCGCGGACTGCGATTTTAATCCAGTGCGCAAGCTCTTCCATATCTTCAAAATCGATCAAATCTGGGTTCAAGCGAACTTCTTTGATCTTCAATTCACCATTAAATTGCACAACAACTGCACCGTCGCCAGCTTCAACTTCAATCAGCTCTTTCTTTAGTTCTTTTTGAGCTTTCTTAATTTCTTGGACCATTTTTAACTGGTCTTTCATATTTCCAGGGTTCATTTTTCCTCCGTTATTCTTTGTAAATATTTTACCAGATTAAACTGTTAAAATCAAATTCTCTCTAGCAAATAAAACCTGTCACCATCTTGACTGAGATTTGATGTGAAGATCTTTTTTGTTGCGTAATCTTCGTTGGTTTTGTATTTAGAAAAAGCCTTTTTTGAAACTAGTAGGATTGAATCGGTGCTGTTAGAAGTTTCTACTTTTTGATCTAAAATACTATAAAAGCCAAATTCGTCTTCACTGACAACCAGGCTGTCTTGCGGCTCTTTAATGTCTTGCACTATTGCTAAATCTTGGCTAAAATTCCCTACGACGTTTGGTGAGTATAAATAACTGAGCCTAAAGCTATCAATATTTGTTAGTAAGAGTCCAACAACTATCACAAACACTGGCACTAGTCCGGTTACGCGCGCATAAGGATTTCTAGGAAATAGCGTGTACCAAGTGTTGATTAAGCTTTGCAAGCCAGAGATGGTTAGGATTAAGATTGGTGTGAATAAAATTGTCACTGCGCTAGGGTTGATGATACAAATAGTAATCAAGATAATTCCCCAGATATTTACGGAATAGCTCCTTGATGTCCATCTTGAAGAGAACGTAAAGAATAGCCCGGTGCCGATCAAAATGATTGAGGCCGGGTTGATAACTGGCGAAACCACCCCGTTACTACCGGTGTTGGTGAAGCTAAATAGCTGAGATGTTAGGAATTTGATGTTCTCGCCTAGATTGAGAGTTTTTGGCAGACCTAGCAGATTTTTGATGATTTCAGGCTCTTTAAAAATAGCTATAAGTAGCGGCGCAACTATTACCAAGAATAAAGCTATCCCGCTGCTCAGATAAGCTTTTGGAATCTTTTTAAATATAAATCTTAAGTGTGGGTGGAATAATGCAGTAAAGAAAAGAGCCGCCAAGATATAGATACTAAGTGGTGTGTATAGACTCATCCCTGCTACGGTTGCCATCGCTATGATGTATGATATTTTCTTATTGGACGATATGAAACTAGCGCCAATGAAAAGAATCGTGATTGGGTATAAAATATATAGAATTTCTGGAGTTCCGTTTTGAGCCAAGAAGAAAAGTTGGCTTGAAGTTAGGGCGATAATTGAGGCTAGAGTGGCTGTCCCGCGTGAAAACCATTTATGGGTTAATTTTATGATCCCGGCTAGCGAAAGTATAGATAGCAAAATTGAGGGCAATTTAATGCTGAAGTTGCTCAAACCAAACGCCATAATTGAAATTTTTTGTAGGATTTTGTAGGGGGCGTCGATTATGCCGGCGGAAAATATCGATTCTGGCGAAAAGCTAAATGAAGCCTGCGCAGATTCCATTTCGGCCTGAGTTAATCCGTTTGGCGCCACAAAAAGTGTGTACAAAATGATTGAGATATAACTAAAAAATAAAATCGTATAACTAATCTGGTAGCGAAATTTGTAAAACCAAAAATCGCTAATTTTGGTATTTTTCATCCTATTTATTATACCATAAATGTTTTTTAAAATAAATCACTTCAGCGACCATTTGTTGGCGCCTAGAGGTTTAACTGTGTCGTTTATTTCAAGCATAGAGATTGCTTGATTATATTGGATTACGGTGATTCCGGTTTGCTTGATAATATCGTCGCCGTCGCGAATTCCACTGGCGATAGCTTGAATAATGGCATTTTCGATCGGATCTTTGCTTTTGGGTGTATGTTTTTGATCGTTTTCTGAGTTGCGATTAGGGATCAATAAATCTAGCACATCGTCTACGCTCGTGAGTGGATGTGCGCCCATTTTGATGAGTTTATTGCAGCCCTCAGATAGCGGTGAAGTTATATTACCTGGCACGGCAAACACCTCTCTACCTTGGTTTAGCGCGTGGTTGGCGGTTGAGAGTGTTCCGCTTCGGGCGGCTGCCTCGATTACAATTACGGCGTCAGAAAGTCCGCTAACTATTCGGTTGCGCTCTAGGAATTGATGCGCCAAGGCTGGCATAGTCGGTTCGTATTCGCTCAGCACCGCTCCACCCTGGGCGATTATCCTATGGCCTAAACTAGTGTTGGAGAGCGGATAAAATGAAGCTACGCCATTACCGAGTATAGCGATCGTCTTACCGCCTGCATCTAGCGCCCCTTGGTGGGCGATAGCGTCTATACCGAGCGCCATACCGCTAATCACTACAATTCCCTGTTCGGCTAACTTTTTCCCTAGGCTAAAAGCAATTTCGCGGCCATAGCTGGTTGGTTTCCTAGCACCAACGATCGCGACGGTTTTTTGCCTTTCGCTAGGTAATTCACCTCTGTAAAATAATTTCTTTGGTGGGTCTATAATATCGTCTAAGACCTTAGTAAATGGATTTGAATGAGGCTTGATTTGATTTATTTTCATAAAATGTTATAAAAGTATTGACTTATGTTGTTATTTATGCTATTATAGTATCAGTTGATAACACGATTATCGTAGTTGTCAAAAGTACATATCATTATTATGTTATATCACACATTCAGTAGTTTCTAATTCATTTATCCCTCCCTTTACTTATTTAAAGAAGCTACTAGTGTGTGTAATAACCCCTTTAACCGGCGGGCCCTAGTGTATTGAGGTGGGTCTTACGCTTCGTTTCTAAACGAGCCTA
>CAYXHY010000030.1:0-8150 GCA_964465135.1 uncultured Candidatus Saccharibacteria bacterium | reverse complement strand
TGATTTTATTGGCTGCTCGGATGATCCGTTCCCGAGAGATTTCGTCAATTGATTTATAACCAACGTTATATGCAGTTTCTCCACCTTTTGTTGGAATTTCTTTTCCATCAGAATTCACTGTAAAAGTTGATTCAGGTAAAGTGCACATGATGTATTGACGATTGCCACCATCTTCAGCATTCAATTGCATGACAGCATCAGCGGTGGTTGAGGAACCAGCGAAGAAATCAAATACGAGTGCATTCTTTTTATAAAAAGTAAATTCTTTAAGCATTCTTACTATTAATCCGACTGGTTTGGGATTTGTGAAAACATTTTGCCCCATCAGTTCACGTAAGTTTCGTGTTGCATTAGAAGTGATTCCAGCATCATCCCACCATGTCGTATCTGTCTTTCGTGTTTTTTTTGCATCCTCTAAATAATATTTTTGTTGAATTGAATTTTCTCGAACAACAATTAGCCTTTCATCATACTTATTTTGCATAGTTGCTTTTGAAAACCTCCAGTAACCTGACACTCCTTTAAATTCGTAATATGGGTTGCCTTTTGCTGCCCCACCAGGACCATCAACTGGCACTAATTTATATTTTCCCGTCGAGTCTTCGAGGTTAAAGCCAGATAAATCTGGATCCAAACCAATGTTTTTTTTATTTTCATAAATGGAGACAAACTTCTTGGCATATAATAAGTGGTAGCTATGATTAGGAGAAATAATCTTATCGTTTGATACGGATGCTCTAGACTTCCATGAAATATTAGCAACAAAACTAATCTCACCAAATATATCATCCATCAACAACTTCAAATTCGCCTGCTCATTATCATCAATCGAAACAAAGATTACACCAGTCTCTTTCAAAACTTTCTTTGCCAAATAAAGTCTTGGATACATAAATGTTAGCCAAGCGCTATGCGTGGCTTTGCCTTGAATCGACTTTAATCGTTTCAGTTCATCCTCATTCAAACCAAACATTTCTTTGAGCTGATCATCTGAATACTCAAAGTTATCTGGGTAAACAAAGCCATCTGAACCGGTATTGTAGGGCGGATCAATATAGATAAAATCCACACTGTTGGCATAGTTTTGTTGTAAATGCCGTAAGACTTCTAAGTTATCGCCGGTAAAGAAAAGATTCTTACTGTTTTTATTTTCTTCTTTTTGATTGTGATCGTTATCGGGCACAATCACAGTTGTAGGGCGCTCGCCAGCTTGCTTCTTGGCATAGTTCTTACCTATGAAGTCTAGGCGGTAGCCACTGGATAGTTCATCAATGTTATGTTCTTTTAAGGATTGTTGAAATTTTTCATTATCAAAGGTTGAAGATTCTACCAAATTGCCTTCTTCATCATATTTGCTAGTAGTAAAAAATTCTGGCATTCTTTGACGTAGTTCGTCTAAAAAGGCAGAATTTGATTTGATTGACTCATTAAATTGTTTATTATCTCGTAACATCTTGACACTTCCTCTTGCATTGTATTTTCCCGCCCATACGCGACAGAACTGAAGGCTCCTGCGCCAATGAGACTACTGTTGCTATTATACCATAAAACCACTATTCTGATGGTATAATATACTACCCCGAAGAAAAGTAGACGGTTTGTGAGCTAAAATAAAAACTCACCAGCCATTACAACCAGTGAGTTTTACCAAGAAAATTAAACTATTTCTTCTCTGCTTCTTTTACTGAAGTTTTTAGCGGAGTTGGAGTTTTTACAAACTCACCACCAGCTTTTTTGATAGCTTCAACTACAGATTTTGATGCAGCTTGCACTTTCAAGACAACTTTTTCGTTCAATTCGCCACGAGCGATAACCTTAACTTTGTGGAAAGGTGTTGCAATGTAGCCTTCTTCGAACAATCGGAAGTTGTCAACATCGCCAGCTAGATCATTCAAATGGTCTAGATAAACGATTTGAGCAGGCTTGCGAATACTTTTGAATCCACGAGCCTTTGGTGTTGACTGTGCCAATGGGTTTGAACCACCTTGAAACATTGGGCGTAGCTTTTTACCAGTTCGGGCTTTTTGACCTTTAGTACCACGACCAGCAGTCTTACCACGTCCTGCCGAGATACCGCGACCTACGCGGATTTTGTTTTTATTAGCGCTAACTTGGAGTTCGTTGTATTTCATTACTTAGTCTCCTTTTCGGCTTTTTTGCTTTTTGGAGCATTTAGCCAGTTTTCTTTTGCAACTAGGCTGTCAAGAGCTGCAACAGTCGCATAAGCGATATTAACTTTGTTAGTTGAGCCAAGTGATTTTGAAAGCATATTTCGGATACCAGTTACACCGATGATTTGGCGAACCACACCACCAGCGATAATACCAGTACCAGGCGCAGCTGGCTTCAAAAGAACGTGCGCACCAGTTACTTTTTTCTCTACTTCGTGCGGAATAGTTTCTCCGTCCAAAGCGATTTCAATCATATTTTTCTTGGCAACGTTAGTAGCTTTAGCGATAGCAGCTTGAACGTCTTGTCCTTTTGCTACACCTACGCCAACTTTAGTTTTCTTATCTCCAACAACAACTAGAGCTTTAAAGCGGAATCGGCGACCACCTTTTACCACGCGGCTAACGCGGTCGATGTTGATCACTAGTTCTTCGAATTGCTTTTCTTCGCGAGGTTGTTCGTTGCGGCGTCCACGGCGGTTTCCACCTTGACCCTGTTGACCACGACCCTGTCCGCGACCAGCTTGATTTCCGCCAGCGCGAGGAGCTCGAGTTTGAGTTTTTTGTACTTCAGCCATATTAAAACTCCAATCCTTCTTTTCGTGCAGCTTCAGCAAGCGCGCTTAGGCGGCCAGCGTATTGGCGACCATTTCGGTCAAACATAACTGCGTTAATTTTTGCTTTCTTAGCTTTTTTGGCAATTTCTTCACCAATTTTAGCTGAAAGTTCGGTTTTTGTACCTTTTAGTTTTGATCCAACAGTAGTGGCAGAAACGATAGTTTTTTGTGCTACGTCGTCGATCAACTGTGCTGAAACGTGCATATTGCTGACAGCTACACTTAGGCGTGGTCGTTCAGCGGTGCCGCTAATTTTAGCGCGTACGCGGTTTTTGCGTAGGTTTTTGTTTAGGGCTTTTTTGGCTAATTGCTTAGACATTATTTACCTGCCTTTCCTGCTTTGCGTAGAATCTGTTCGTCAGCATATTTAATACCTTTACCTTTGTATGGTTCAGGTTTTTTAAGTGCGCGGATTTCGGCCGCAGCTTGACCAACAGCTTGTTTGTCGATTCCAGAGACAGTAATTGTCATTTTATCGTTTGCTAGAGTAATTCCATCTTTAGCTTTGTAGATAACTGGGTGAGAAAAACCAAGTTGCATTTCTAGTTGGCTTGGGCCATTAGTTGCCACGCGGAATCCAACTCCGTTTACTTCTAGTTTTTTCTCGAAACCTTTTGTCACACCAACAACGGCGTTATTCAAAAGTGAGCGTTGCAAACCGTGCTGAGCGCGTGCAACTCGTTCGTCATTTTTACGACTAACTTTAATTTGGGCCTCTTCTTGAGCAACATTTACGTCTGAGAGTAGAGGCACAGTTAGCTCGCCCTTAGGGCCTTTAACTGAAATCTCGTTCTCGCCGATCGTGATTGTCACTTCTTTCGGGACCTCGATGGGTAGTTTTCCGATTCGACTCATTGAACTTTTCCTTTTCTTACTTAGGAGAGATTTTTCAAGATTTGTGCTATTCTAGCCGTTTAACTAGAAGTGCGCAAAATTTCCCAAAATTTCACTCGCAATTTAATATTAACTTGTTTATTTTAGCATATATGGTAGAAAAATACAAGTATAAATGCCAAAATAAATCCCCACTTACTATAAGTGGGGATATTTTTAATAAAGAGACGCCATAAATGAGCTATATAAGTCTAGGTAGAACCGTTTCAACTGGTCTTGATCTGGGAAAGTCGATAATTTTGCGCGCCCAAAGAGTGTAGCGCAATCATCAAACGAGTAAATTATATACTTGCGCTCTTCGCCTGAAGAGTTAGCATAATCCACTAACGGGCAAATATAGACAACTCTCATGCCAAAAACTAAAGGGCTGGAAAGTTCATAAAAGAATTCTGTGATGCCAGCTTTGGTCTCGTAGCATTCGCCGGCTATAACCCAAGATTTAAATCCCATTTGTTCAAATAACACTTCTTCGTCATAATCTCCGTCATGATCATCGACAAACTCGTGATAATAATCCGCCATTGCCCGAACTGGGTCTTCATAGAAAAACCTATCAATTATCTGGTTGAAGAACTGTAAAACATATCGTATATCAGCTTCATTGATTTTCCCTTGGCGCATCCGGTCGTCTTTTGGTAAAATCCAATTAACTTCGCCGGTAGTCAGATTGATACCGAGCTCTAAATCATCACTAGGCTGGATAACAATATTAGCCAGTTTGCCTACGTCGTAACGATCGTCAAGTTCGAGATAATCAAATTCTCCACTTTTATCTCTCGTATAGACAATCATACTTATTGCCGAACAGAATCGTATAAACGTATCTCGATCGATCGCATTAAACTTCGCACGGATCGATTTAGAAAAACTCTTGTAGAACTTTGTGTTAAATCTGTAATTACATAAATATTGTAAGTTAGCTTTTTCCTCTTTCATACTTATCACTCCTTGGCACTAAATTTAGTGATTGATGGACTGCAATATATACGTCAAGCATAGCATCATGATCAAAATGTACACAATTACGAACCGAACATATCTCAACCATATCGCGGTTAGGTGTAATCTCATAAATACACCTATCAATTAAATCTAAAACGACTAAAGGATCTGAGTTACCATCAACCGACATTACAATTAATAAATGATCGCCGTCGACATGTTCTAGAACAATCGTTGAATAGCCATATTCTTTGATAGTAAGCTGAGCCTCCATGATATCCACTACTCCACCAGACAATAAACCAGCGATATAATCAGCAAAAACCGGAATCTCATCTCCAGCTAAAGCAGCTACGAAATACCGAAAATTGAGCAGATAATTAGCATTATCTGGCGTCCATTGATAATCTGGCGAAATCTCCGTAAAATTATCATTAAATCTAACAACTTTACCAGTTTTCAGGTTTATAGCTAGCCCGGAATTGTTATAAGCCACGATGAAGACATGATTGTGATTCGCTTCATCAAGATTATCGAGGAAAATTTCTTTTACGACATTAACTTTTGAAATCTCAAACATCCTCAAACTCATAGATAAGGCTAACTTGTAAAAAGTTTGCTCATCTAGCTCCGTAAATAACTCTACAATTGACTTCTGATACTTGATCTGTTCACCGCGACCAATATCTACAATTTCTCCCATTCATATCATCTCCTTTTTAAAGAACTCTCAATAAGAGCTGTTCGCTTTATTATAAAATAAATCTCATATTTTTGCAATAGAGAAAAACGTTTGACAATGTCTAATTTTATGGTTATAATAAGGGTGGAACACACTAGCGGCGCCACTTAGGTGCTACGACTAGGGTGAGTTTTTTAAAAACTGAGAAGGATGTGACGTAACATGGATGATGTAAACGTTGTCAAAGTGGCTAGAATAGAAGATTTATATAATACAGATCTTTTAGCCCAAAAATCTCTGGACATTTTCCTCAACAGATTTCAACGATTGAATAGTAACTTCCAGGAATTTAGCATTCTAGGTAGTCCAATCATCTCTGAACTTGCGGAAGCCATGACAGCAACCAGTGATCGTTTACGGTATTTTTCGGAAGATGATAAAGAAGCTTGGGATCTCATTTTAGAGAATTTCGGAGTTGTTTTGTTGGCGTGTATTAATCTAGATGCTAATGGGGAGCGATTTGGTAGAAAATCAGACGAAGTCAAAAGCTATCTACAAATCAAAACTCTAAAAAAATTAGCTACGGCGGAAGTAATAAGCTCTGTCCCAAATCGAGAACTAAAAGAGACTATTTACTTGTGCATATCTGGCATAATGGCTGAATTTTTAGTCGACAATTTTTTAGAGACGTTTGGGCCTCGAATTCAACACCCAAATAACAATCTCTATCAACGAATCTTAGAGAATACTTTTGTAGGCAAAATTGAAAATATCCATTATCTTAAATTTGAAGAACATCGGGTTTCATTTATATACTTTCAAAGATACTTAGAGCTCGATGAGTATTGCCAGGCTGAATTTTGGAAATGGGTCTCATTAAAATATTTTACGGAATTGAATAATCCGGCTTATGAATTTTTTAAAGTTTATCAAGATATCGTAATTGATAGTGGACTACCTTTTAGGAACGTTATTAGGCGCCGGCAAGCGATCGAGGATAAAACATACGAAAAAATCTCAAACGCTACCAGTGGCCGATTTTACGTTATAAGTGAAGAATTACGAGACCGTGAATTTGAGTTGAGAAGCTATAATAATAGGACATATAAAAAGGCAAATCCAGACAAGCCAACAGTAGACAATCATCATTTATTCTTTCCGCGCTCATATTATCTATCGGATAAAGTCCTGCATAAATTCATTAACGATAAAAGTAATCGAGTTGATATAAATAAAAATCAACATCGAAATATGAATAGATTTTTTAGCACAGGACAAATGAGTCATTACAAGTCGCCGCGGCTGAGTCGAGAACTCATGGACCAAATAAATCGCCCTCGAGTGATTTATGACAACGACTACAAGAATTTCATCGGTCTTCAAATCGCTGTCCTAAAAGTAGCACAAAGATTTGAAAATGAAGAACTTGGACTGCTAGCCTTAGACGTTTACGATTTGTTAAGGCTACAATCAAGATTCGTTACACCCCGAACGGTTAAATCGTAGAGATCTAATTCTCTACGATTTTTTATTTTGTAAATTTTTCCGCCCAAACAAAAAATAGGCAGCCATCTCTGACTGCCTATTTCTATATTTTGGTTTATTACCAAACCTTAAGCAACAATTCACCACCAAGGCGTTGCTTGCGGGCTTCAAAACCACTCATAACACCTTTTGAGGTTGAAACGATTACCATTCCGCGACCTGATTTGATGCGTGGAATTTCTTCTACGCCAGCATACATTCGGCGGCCTGGTTTACTCATACGAGTTAGTTCATTAAAGCGAGCATTTTCGCCATCTTTGTTGATTTTTACTACTAGAATATCGCGTGGTTTAGCTGATTCTGTTTCTACATTTTCAAGGTAGTTAGCTTTTACCAATTCCTCGGCTACGGCTTTCTTAATCTTGCTTGAGGGCACACGAATTTCATTTTTTCCAACCATCGCCGCGTTACGGATGCGGGTAAGAAGGTCGGCTACTGGATCTGTTGATTGTAATGACATATTTTTCTCCTTTCTTCTTACCAGCTACTCTTAGTTACGCCTGGGATTTCACCCTTTGAGGCTTTAGTTCTAAAAGTGATACGGCTCATGCCGAATCGTCGCATATAACCTCGTGGTCGACCATCAAAGTTATCGCGGTTTTTCAAACGAGTTGGGCTTGAGTTTTTAGGTAGTTTTTGCAAACCTTCCTGATCACCCAAAGCTTTTAGCTCAGCGCGTTTAGCGGCATATTTTTCATGCATTTCTCGACGTTTTTTGTCTTTAGCAATCATTGATTTCTTAGCCATATTACGCTTTTCCTTTCTTTTCAAATGGAAGACCAAATTTTTCTAGAAGTGCTCGGCTGTGAGCTTGATCTTGGTTTTTGATCACAAAAGTGATTTGCAAACCGTGAAGAATTTGTGTTTCCTCGAAAGTTAGTTCAGGGAAAATTGACTGCTCAGTGATACCAAGATTGTAATTTCCGCCTTTATCAAAACCTTTCGCACCAACACCGTGGAAGTCTCGCACACGTGGCAAAGCTACGTTTACAAGTCGGTCTAGGAATTCATACATTCGGTCGCCCCGCAAGGTTACGGCTGTACCAACCGGAGAACCCATTCCGGCACGGATCTTAAAGGTTGCGATAGATTTCTTCGCCATACGATCAACCGGTTGTTGGCCAGTGATTTTGCGAAGAGTATTGCTAACGACTTCATGGAAGTGCTTGTCGTCTTTGTGCTTGCCGATACCGACACTCACTACAATCTTCTGAAGTTTTGGTACTTGGTTGACATTATCTAGCTCAAGTTCTTTTTCGAGTTCAGCTACGATTTTCTCACGGTAGAGAGCCTTGAGACGCG
>CAYXHY010000029.1:0-8343 GCA_964465135.1 uncultured Candidatus Saccharibacteria bacterium | reverse complement strand
CCAAAACTCCACCACCGCCACCATCCCAGCCGGCCTCTTCGATAGCATAGATACTTCAAGCGGTACTAATTTCAGCTATATGTTTTACTACACCTTCTCTAACTACGCCCAAAACTCCACCACCGCCACCATCCCAGCCGGCCTCTTCGATAGCATAGATACTGCCAATGGTACTAATTTTAGTTATATGTTTACCGGTACTTTCTCTAACTATTCTACCCGCACCCCCACCTTCATCCGAAGCTCTGACCAAGCTAGCCATACAGGCTCAAGTTTCGCCGAGCTATATGCAGTATCTGTCAACGGGGGCGCTCCCGCAACTAGCCCAACCGTTACCGCCGGCAGCACAATTAAACCATCGTACAATACTACTACTCGAACCATAAACCCACCAAGCGCTGTATCTGGTCTAACTTGGTATCGTACGGACGGAACTTCTTGCTTAATCGCTAACCCAACAGAGAACTGCGGTGCACAAAATGCATCTAGCCTAGTAACATTCCCCAACACCACCGAATGGACACCCGAAACATCTACTGAAAAAGGTAATGTGAGCTTTTATTCTAGAATAGTTACTGATATAGTTATGAGTAATAGTGATATTGGCGAGTGGCACAGCCCTGGCTATGTAGTTGGTCAATTTGAAACTACAGCGAGCCCTAGTTATCCTGGCTTCACATACACTCTAGTACCTGATAACGGTGACGATTTAGATAATTCTGCATTTACTATTTCTGGATCAAGTCTAATTTTGAATACTACACCTAATTATGATGCTCAACCGATATATTACATCAATATTCAGACTACTGATGCGAACGGCAATACATTTATTAAAAGATTTGAGCTCAACGTAGTGGAGGCGGATGAAGTGGTGCCAGATCCTGGCACTGAAACGCCAAACTCTGATATTGGATTAGGCTCGCCGAATACCGGATTTATGAAACTTGATGAAACGAAAAATAGCCATATCAAATTTTGGTTTATATCTTTGGTAGTCTTGTCAGTCGTGGCTGGTACTATAGCTAAATTTGTACAGCATCGCTCTTTAAATCATAAACGTTCTAAGTAAAATATGATTAGATAATATAAATCCGCCCCAAGGATCAAAAAGGGGCGGATTTATTTTGCAAGATGCTGCTATTTTTCGCGATTTACACGCACAGAGACGGTGTAAGCATCTTGGCTTTGGTTAACGGAAATTACTTTAAATATAATTTTCCTTTCTGTGATGGATTTTAGGTTTTTGTTTATTTTTGCATCACTATACTTATATTATAGCATAAGTAATCTAAAATGTCAATGGATAGGCGATATTTTACCAATTTTATTGTGTTATTAATGTGCTTGTGTTATAATAAATGTTGTAAAATAAACGAAAATAAATATGTTCAACAAAAAAACCATCAAAGATATTGAATTACAAAATAAAATCGTTCTTCTGAGAACTGATTATAACGTGCCACTGAAGCAACTCGAGGACGGTAGGATTGTAGTGGCGAATGATTTTAGGATTCGCAGCAGCCTAGATACAATAAACTATTTGCTGGCGCAGAATGTCAAAAAGATTATTATAATTTCGCATTTGGGCCGCCCGCAAAGTGTTGAAGGGCTATCTGATGTGAGCGAATTAGAGCGAGCCGAGAACGGAACTCGGAAATATTCTCTACGGCCAGCGTTTAATCGCTTGGTAGAGCTGATGGCGAATCAATATCGTGATGATATTGAGACTTTTCGTAATAATTTTCCGATGAATTTTCATTCGATGCCGATTTTTGCTAGAACCCGTTATACTGTGCCGATAAATCAGGCTAATGATAACTATAAGATTGAAATGCTGGAGAACTTGCGATTTTCGATTGATGAAAAGAAGAACTCTAGCGAGCTAGCAGAGGCTTTGTTGCAGGTGAGCGGCGCGGATGTTTTTGTGCAAGATGGTTTTGGTGTGGTGCATCGAGCGCATACCTCGACTGATGCGATCACGAAATTTGTGCCGAGTGTAGCAGGATTGCTGCTAGAAAAAGAAGTTTCTACGATCCAGCGAGCGTTTACAAATCCTAGGCGGCCGTTCGTGGCCGTGATGGGTGGCGCGAAAGTTGGTGATAAATTACCACTTATCAATAGGTTTATTGAGCAGGCTGATAAAATTCTGGTGTCTGGCGCGCTAGCTAATACAATCCTTGATCACAAGGGATACAATATGGCGAAGAGCCGAGTTGAGCCGGGTCAGGCTGATGTTATTGATGATATTTATCGAGCGGCTGGGCAAAAAACGGATAATGTTGATGGATTGATAATTTTACCAAAAGATGTGGGCGTGGCGGATGAATTTTTGCCAAGTAGTGAAAGATATGAGAAGACGATTGACGCTTTAAATCCGGATGATATAGCTCTAGATATTGGCGAAGCTTCGATTGAAGAAGCAGTGGGTGTCCTTGATTCGGCTCAGACGATTGTTTGGAACGGAACAGTTGGTTATGCTGAGTTTAGTGAATTTGCGCTAGGCTCTAGCCAGATTGCTAAAAAAATCGCCGAAAGAACTGCGCAAGGTGCGTTGAGCGTAATTGGCGGCGGTGATACGTCTTCATTTGTACTAGATTGGCAGGAGAAATCGCACGAGCCGAGTCAGTTTTCGCTAATTTCAACTGGAGGCGGCGCGGCTTTAGAATTGATGAGTGGAGCAAAATTACCGGGTGTTGAAGCGCTGGAAGACAAAGTTTAAACTGGTTTTACAAATTAAAAATAAAATGATAGAATAAGGGTAAGAAGTATGAACAAGAAAATTATCGTCGCTAACTGGAAAATGAATCTTGATATGCAAGAGTCGAGTTTGTATTTGTATAAGCTCAGCGAAAAAGTAGTGGCACATCGTGCACTAGAGATAATTCTTGCTCCATCAACTTTTACATTGCAGTCTCTGAGCTTGCAGGTGAAGCATCGCCAATTTAAGCTGGCGGCACAGAATTTTTACTGGCGCGATAGTGGCGCATTTACAGGTGAGGTTTCGATTTCGCAGCTAAGAGGTATTGTGCAATACGCGATTGTTGGACATAGTGAGCGCCGACATATTTTTGGTGAGACTGATAAAGACACGCGGGCAAAAGTTGCAGCGGCTCTTAGGAATGATATTCGGCCGATTTTATGTATTGGCGAAACTTCAGACGAACGAAACCACAACGAGACTAATATGGTGATTAACGATCAACTAATTGGCGGCTTGGCGAACGTTTCGAGCGAAGATGTAAGCAAAGTTATTATCGCCTACGAACCTGTCTGGGCAATTGGTACTGGCGAAAATGCGATGCCGCAAGACGTTGAAAAAGCTATCAAAACTATCCGCAGCCAGATAAAATATCTATATGGAGAAAAGGCCGCCAAAGAAGTCAAGGTGTTGTATGGCGGCAGCGTTAATCCAGATAGTGCAGCTGATTATACGGCTACTGCGGGTGTCGATGGACTTTTGGTCGGTGGAGCGAGCCTGAATGCTGAACAGTTTACGCAAATAATTGAAAAAGTATATAAACAAATAAAATAAAAGGTAGAAGATGAAAGATATTGATTTTGATGAATTAGACAAAGCGGTGAATCGATTCTTGAACGAGGATACAGCCGAAAAAAAGCAAATTATTTCCACTCCAGAAAAAGTTGAAGAGGTTAAAGTGGCTGAGGTTGAAGCTGTGCCCGAAATTGAACCTGAGGTTGCTAAGCAGCCGGCGCGAACTGCTAAAGAACTCCATGGTCGCCCGACTGGATTTGGCGACAGTCAAGCTCCGCGAGCAGGTCGATTTATGGATATCATGCGACCAAGTCAAATTAGTGCACCAGCACCCACTGTAAAATCTACACCTGAGAATATAGAGGCTCAGACGCCTAGTGCAGACACGAAAGTAGTCAAAAATCCTGCCGATCTGGTAGAAAATCTGAGCGATAGCGTCCATCAGCGACGAGTTCGTAAAACCGCACCAAAAGGCTTGAATGAGGAGCTCGAGGTTGCAAGTAATGTAAATTATGAACAGCCAGTACTAGAAGCCGTTGAGATTGCAGAACTACCAAAACCAGCTTTGGCGCCAAGTTTTGACGCTCTAAAAGCTCAACAAGCTTTGCCGGCTGAAGATATTTCTGTTGATAACCCTGAAGCTGATATAGAAGCCAAAACCTCAGATGATACTAAATTCGTCGAACCTTTTCTTGGTGAGGCGCATCTAGAGAAACCTGATTTGAGTGATGAAATTATCACTTCTGGTGCTCCGGGCTTAACACAGATCGAAGACGACGATGATATGTTGGTTTATGGCAAAACACATGAAACAGTTCGTGAGCGAATAAATCGCCAGGCTATTGAAGAAGTAAAAGATGATATTGCTCCGAAAATTACAGATGAAAATCCTGCAAAAACCGATTCGGCGGCGTCAGTAAATATCGCCGAAGCTGAGATAGAAAAAGCAGAAGAAACTCCTGAAGTTAAAAAACCGTTTACTGTAAACGAAGAGCCCGAGACTCCGCTAACAACACCTTTCTTGCCGAATGCGCGAGTAGAAAAACGCCCACTTGGTGCGTCTCCAGCTGCGCATAATAATCTGGTTGAAAATACAGAATCACGCCTAGTGAATAGTGGACCCATCAAAGAAACTAAAAAATCTGCCAACTCTAGAGAATCTGTGCCAATTTTGAATAGTGACGAGTATTCGTCACCAATCGTGGCACGCCCAAAAAGAAAATCTGGCTGGGGAATAGTTTTTGCGATCCTAGGTATTATAATTGTTGGTGCGCTAGGCGGATTGCTAGCCTGGTATTTATTGATAGGTTAACGCACAGTATTTATGGCGCCATTATCAAGACGCTTATCTTTTCATTATCCGCATAATATGGTATACTAACACCTATGAATGCACAAGAAATCCGAAAAAAATATATCGAATATATGCGCGATCGCCAACACACCGTTATTCGCCGCGCGCCACTTTATTTAGAAGGCGATTCAACAACTTTATTTACAGGTAGCGGCATGCAACCGCTTTTGCCATACCTCTTGGGTGAAGCTCATCCTGAAGGAAAACGTTTAGTAGACGTTCAAACTTGTTTTCGGTCACAAGACATAGACGACATTGGTGATAATCGCCACACAACCTTCTTTGAAATGCTTGGAAACTGGAGTTTGGGCGATTATTTTAAAGAGCAACAGATTGAATGGTTTTTTGATTTCTTGGTGACAGAAGTTGGCTTAGATCCAGCTAAGATTTATGTAACTTGTTTTATTGGCGACGAAAAATACGGTATTCCAAAAGATGAAACAGCTGCCAAAATCTGGCAAAAAGTTTTTACGGATCATGGTATTGACGCTAAAGTTGTAGAGCTTGGCAGTGCTGAGAACGGCGACAAATTAGGCCTTCAGGGCGGTCGGATTTTCTTTTATAATGACAAAGAAAACTGGTGGTCACGTGGCGGCGGAATTGAAACTACACCGCTTGGTGATCCATGTGGGCCAGATAGTGAAGTGTTTTATGACTTTGGCGAAGCGGCGCACGACCCTAGCTATGGCGAAGCGCACCCAGCTAGTGATTCCGGCCGCTTTATGGAAATTGGTAACCAGGTATTTATGCAATATAAACGGCTTGAAGACGGTAGTTTTGAGCCGCTAACTAACAAAAATGTTGACTTTGGTGGTGGTTTAGAGCGTATTGCAGCGGCGGCGATTGACAGCCCAGATGTATTTAAAATTAGCCTTTTGAAGCCGATAGTTGATAAACTAGAGGAATTATCTGGCCGAAAATACGAAACCGAAACCGAAAGTATGCGTGTAATCTCTGACCACCTTAGGGCTTCTGTTTTCTTGATTACCGATGGCGTTTTCCCTTCAAACAAAGAACAGGGATATGTGCTCCGCCGCTTGTTGCGCCGCTCGATTTTGAAGGCATTCAATCTTGGTATTGAAGACGATTTTCTAGAAAGCATTGCGCGTATTATCGCGGAAACTTACACCGAAGATTATCCGGAGGTGTCTGAAAATATTGACAGTATAATTGAGGTGTTAAAGAAAGAAGAGAAGATTTTCCGCCAAACTTTGCGTAAAGGTTTACGCGAACTAGGCCGCTTCAGCAAAGACGGCTTGACTGGCGAAGAGATTTTTATGCTTTATGATACCTATGGCTTTCCGGTTGAGCTTTCGGTTGAAGAAGTTGAAAAACAAGGTATTGATCTGTCTGAGAACTGGCAAGCTGAATTTGAAGAGAAGATGAAACAGCAGCGTGAACGATCAAAAACTGCTTCAAAAGGCCGCTTCAAAGGTGGATTAGAGGGCGATTCGCCAGAGATTTTGAAGCTTCACACTGCAACCCACCTCTTGAACTCTGCGCTTCACAAAGTTTTGAGCCAAGATATTAGCCAAAAAGGTAGCAACGTTACTGCCGATAGGTTGCGATTTGACTTTACATGGGGTGAAAAAATGACAGCCGAACAGATCAAACAAGTTGAAGACATGGTCAACGAACAGATTGAAAAAGATTTAGTAGTGACATTTTCTGAATACACGGTAGATCACGCACTAAATGAAATGCAAGCGATTGGCGTTTTTGGCGAAAAATACGGCGAAATGGTAAAAGTTTATGTAATGCAAAAAGATGGCGAAGAACCGTTTAGTGTTGAAATCTGTGGCGGTCCACACGTTGCGCATACTAGTATTTTGGCTGAGGGCGGCAAACGATTTAAAATCAAAAAAGAGCAGAGCTCAAGCGCTGGCGTGCGCCGAATCAAAGCTGTTTTGCAGTAGAATCTAACCGATAATCTTTTAAAGTAGGGTGTTTTTATAGCCCTGCTTTTATTATTAGGCCAAAATTTGCAAAAAAACCATAAATACTATAAAATGGACTCAAGATGATTTTTAAAACTAAACAAAAAACTGGCGACTATCAAGATGATTACATAGTTGCACTCGATATTGGTACCGAGTTTGTTAAGGCGCTGATTGCGCGACTTGAAGATGACGACATTAAAATTGTTGGCGTAGGGCGCGCACAACAGGAGCTAGCGGATATGCACTCTGGTGCAATTGCCGATATTGCTGGCGTGGTACAAAACTGTGAAAAGGCTTTGATTGAGGCCGAAGAACAAGCAGGTTTGCAGGCGCACAAGGTAGTGATAGGTATTGCTGGTGAGCTAGTTAAAGGCACTACAAACACCATTAGATATCGTCGACCACAGCCAAATCGACCATTAGATGAAGAGGAAATGTCGTTTATTATTGATAAAATCCAAGAGCGAGCTCAGCTCAAAGCTCAGCGCCAGATTCGATTAGAGACCGGCAATGAAGATGTTGAGGTTAAACTTGTCAACTCAGCGATTGTTGGTGTTCATATTGATGGCTATAAAGTGTCTAATCCGATTGGTTTTCAGGGTAAAGACGTCTCAATTCAGATTTACACGGCTTTTGCCCCTATGGTTCATATTGGCGCCCTAGAGCGCGTAGCAAACGAACTTTCACTTGATCTTCTGGCGGTGGCGGCTGAGCCATTTGCTGTGGCGAGAAGTGTTATCGGAACTGATTCCAGCAGTAATTTTACCGCAATTTTAGCTGATGTAGGTGGTGGAACGACCGATATTGCAGTTGTGAATGATGGTGGCGTAGAAGGCACTAAGATGTTTGGAATTGGTGGGCGAAGTTTTACTCACCAGATTGCAAATGAGCTAAGTTTATCTTATAAAAATGCCGAAAAACTAAAACTAAACCTTTCAAATGAAAAATTGAAATCAACCGTAGCTAAAGAAGCGATGGAAGTGGTAGATAAAACACTTGATGTATGGATTGCTGGTGTTGAATTGGCGCTGAGTGAGTTTGAAGATATAGATCACTTACCCGGCAAACTTTTGCTTTGTGGTGGTGGTGCTAGTCTTGATGCTGTTAAAGATCGACTAGAAAATACTGATTGGTGGAAGGGATTGCCGTTTACTAAAAAACCAGTAGTCAAGCATGTTAAACCAGGTGAAGTTACTGGGATTGAAGACGAGTCTGGTAAAATTACCGATCATACATTTATTACCGCTATGGGTCTACTGAGAGTCGGCTATGACACCTATCTGGGTGGGGAGCAAGAAGATTCATTTAAAGATAAGTTAAACAAAATTTTGCGGATTTAAGAGGTAAGATATGAACAAAGAAGTAATATATATCGACAGTGAAGATGATATAACAGTTGCAACATTGTAAATTTATGGAAATTAAAAAAGTAGAAAAGACGGTTCAGGTAAACAAATATGTCGCGTTTGACGGACGTGAGTTTGATACATGCAGCCAGTGTGATGACTATGAGAAACGTAAAAGAGGCGACAGGATAACTTGTTCTCTGTGTA
>CAYXHY010000028.1:0-8446 GCA_964465135.1 uncultured Candidatus Saccharibacteria bacterium | reverse complement strand
GAAATTGCGGTTATAAAAATAACTAGCTCTTTAGAAAAGGAAGTGCTTTAAATAAAATTAATGTAACTGCCTTAATGCTTTTTAATTTCAATGGTTGTTGCTTTAGGTCTTGTAGGATTGTTTGGTTTTACTACTAAGGAAGTGGATGCTGCGAGCGGTTATGTTTTTGACGGTAATCAAAGATCGGTTGTTGGTTTGTGGATTGAAGTTGAGGGCGGCACATCAGGATGGGCGCAATTGAGATCGGGGAACCCTAACACTAATTATAGTAAAACCTGGTCATATAATACCCAAGGTAAAAGATGGCAAGCTCACGTAGGTATAAATGGTACTTCTCAGAAATGGGATACAACGATTAAATCTGGATGGGTAAATTGGCAGGGCAATAATATACAGATCAATACTGCCCATCACTGGCTGTTTGGTAATCAGATTAGTGTAACCCCATAAACCCAGTAAGGATATGCACATATTCCTGATATAATAAATTATGGCGAGCGATGAATCGCTCGCCTATCTTCCAGGAGGAATTTATGAAGAGAGCAATTAAATCGAAAATATCAATTAAAGATCTAACCTTATATATTATCGTAAGTGTGAATTTATTAGCTACTGTAGCTTTAGGTGTTATTGTTTTTAAAGATATGAGTCATGATGTAAGAAAATCTATCATACAAACCAAAGTAGATTTAGTCCAGCACGCCAAAATCGAATGTATGAAAGAAACCGGCGGCACGGATTGCGATTACGTAGAATTAAATCAAAGATTACTAGATGAATACATAGAGAGTGTGAATACAAAATAAATTTATATAAAACAACGGCTAAATCACAAGCTGTTGTTTTATTTTTAAACCATTTATGCTATAATTACATAAAAGCATAAAAATTTTACAAAGGTGGGCAATGCAACCGTCAATTTTATCAATTGGTTACGCAACAAAAGATTCATTTCTAGAAATTAAACCCGAAAAGGGTGTTTTTGAAGACGAAAATCATCAGTTTCATCTGGATTTAACTTTTGACGATTCTTCGCTTGAATACAATAAACAAGCTGGAATTTATGGCGGGATTGTTCTGAGCGATAAGATTTTTCGCTCGGCGCACCTGAAGAGCTTTTCTAGTGTTAATCCGCAGGGGTTTGCCAACTTTTCACCCGAAAATATCAAAACCGAGTTTATCCAGCGCTATGTTGTAGCGTATCAGGGGAGGAGTTTTGTACTGAATTCTTCTGCGCGTGGCTTGAAGTGGGAAGATCCGTTTTATGTTCCGGGTATTGTTTATGTCAATGGTGGCAGTTTTTCGGATGATTATTTGGCCGGTTTTGAAAGATATTTGGAGCAAAATAAAAGCACTAAAATTATCTTTAATCTAAATGATTTTGGGCGGGAATTGACCGAGAAACTTTTATCTAGAGCTGAATTAGTGTTTGTTAATCTAGCTAAACCGGTAGCGGTAGATTTGGATATGACCAGTGCCGAATCAGTGGCCGATTCTCTAGCTGATATGGGTGTGAATCACGCGGTTTTATTTGATGGTGATAGAGTATTTGCGAGCTATATGGGTTCACTGGCAGAGGTGAAAACTGATTTTACGTTAAACTCGTTTTATCAGAAAGCGATTTTTAGGGCTGCCTATACGGCTGAATTTTTAGACGAGGCTAATCTTGAGGACAATTTGCGTACGGCGCTGGCGATTGCAGAAAATTCGGGCTTTAATGACCCGGTTAAGCCATTGATCGCTCGGCAAATTTTGGCGCGTTCTGAAGGTAAGTATCAGGTGGAGTTTTTGCGCAAAAGTCTTGATTTTACTGAAAAACTGCACAAAACTGCTGCTGAATTGGTGGAGCGACCAAAAGGTATCTTCGCCGCCGATGAATCGGGTGGTAATATCCATAAGAAATTTACTGAAGCTGGAATTGAAGATATCGAAGAAAATCGCCGTCGTTATCGTGAGATGTTCTTCACTACGCCAGATATTGAAAATTATTTGAGCGGCGTGATTTTATTTGAAGAAACTGTTGATCAGGGCTTGGGCGACGGGCGAAATTTTGTAGATTATTTGAAGAGTCGAAATATGCTAGTTGGTGTGAAGCTTGATGGCGGCTTAGCGCCGTTTGAAGGCTTTAAGGGTGAAACCGTCACCAAAGGTTTGGACGTATTAGACGAAAAATTGGCTCACTACGCCGAGAAAGGTATTGATTTTGCCAAGTGGCGTGTGGCATTTGATATTAGTGCCGAAACAAAAGAAGGGCGCAAACTACCAACCAACGCCGCAATTGCAGCGAATGTTCAGACTCTGGCGCGTTACGCCAAGGCTTGCCAAACTTATGGCATTGTGCCGATTGTTGAACCGGAAGTGGTTTATGATGGTACTCATTCTTTAGATGAATGTAAGTTAGCAACTAAGCGAATTTTGCATGCGTTATTCGAAGAATTGAAATTGTTTGATGTTGATTTAGCGGGCACGATTTTGAAGACTAATATGGTACTTTCGGGTAAACGAAACTCCCATCACTCTTCGCCGCAAGAAGTAGCCGAATGCACGGCTGAAGCTTTGCGCGCAACTGTTCCAGAGGAGCTGGCGGGGATCGTTTTCTTGTCTGGCGGTCAAACAGTGCATCAGGCGACGGATAATTTGCAGGCAATAACCAACCTTGGTCCGTATCCATGGGATGTGACTTATAGCTACGCACGAGCTTTACAGTCGCCAGCTCTCAAAGCCTGGTCGGGTAAGGACGAAAATTTGCGCCAAGCCCAGCTTGTCTTTTTGGAGCGAGTGGCGGCCAATTCGCACGCACTGTATAAGAATTAAATAAAAACTCGGCGAACTTCTAGCCCGCCGAGTTTTATTCTCTACTCGTATACTTACATTATACCACAACCACTATAAAATGTCAAGTTGACATTTTTTTTTTTAGAATAAAATGGACTTATGAATAAGCATAAAGATAATAAACTCACAACAGCAAATAAACTCTCCACTCCAAAACTAAACCATCATCCCCCTCAAAGTAGGCGCTCAAGGCCACTAGGCCGAACTTTACCGACCCTGAACGGAAGACGGTTTAGCTCTTCACAACAACCAGCCTTCACAATTATAGAAGTAGTTCTTTTATTGGCCATCGCTGGTCTTATCTTCCTAATGGTATTTATTGCATTGCCAGCTTTGCAGAGGAATCAGAGGGATACACAAAGGAAGCAAGATTTAGCACGCCTAAAAACTGCCATAGATAACTACAAAGCTAATAATCATGGTCAGATTCCAGACAATGGAAAATATAATGACAGGCTTTTACCTAGGTATCTACGAAATAGCGGAGAGCAATTTAATGATCCGAGCGGTACGGCATATCAAACAACAACTCATAGCGCTGGCTCAGACAGTAAGCCAATCTCGCCAGTTGGCTTTTCTTATTCCGGTAGCGATACTCATATGATATATGTTAGCGCCCATCGCAAATGCGCTGAAAATGGCAGTTTTGCCAATAACCCCGGTAAAAATAATTATGCAATTCAGATGCGGCTTGAGGGTGGCGGTGTCTATTGCCTAGAGGGTTAACCACAAATACTAAATATGCTTGACTTAGGTTGTCCGTTTTGTAGAATTAGTTTATGCTTAATTCTAAAAAATCTGGCTTCACTATTATCGAAGTTGTCCTAGTTCTTGCTGTCGCTAGCTTAATTTTTTGATGGTGTTCATCGCCTTGCCAGCTTTGCGGCGTAGTCGTCATGAAGAGCAAAAGCGCACCGATATGTGACTCTTAGTTGATGTAATAACGCGGTCATACGCGAACACTAGAAAATATCCGAACGATACCGACGAGCTTCAAGCGGTAGCGCAAGAGTATTTAGACTATCCGGGCACAGACGTCAAGCCAAAGAACGGTGAAACTTTTGTAGACATGGAGACTGGCTTAGGCTATCGGTCGTGGGGTTAATGGGATTTTAGTACCTCTGTATTTAAGCCAACTAGAGAGCGATAACCATATTTATAGTAGGCTGATATATTATGAGAATAGTCATGGTTGTCCGTCTCTTGAGAAACCAGAACAGAGTATTGCAAAGAGGGGCTCGTGGATAGTGTGGGCAATTTTTCGTCCACGGAAGATTCATTGCATTGAATTTTAGATGAGTGTAGGTTTTATCTAATTTGTTGAAGCTGCGCTAAGGTGTTATAATTTAACAGATGAATCAACAATTATCTGCCAAACTCAAAACTCTGCCGACCCAGCCGGGGGTTTATTTTCATAAAGACAAAAATGATACGATACTTTATGTAGGTAAGGCGGCGAATCTTAAGAACCGTGTGCGGCAGTATTTTCAGAATATTGCGGCTAAAGATGCCAAAACTCGGGCGCTGGTAGTGGAAATCCAGATGACGGACTGGATTACGGTTGAGACGGAAGTAGACGCGCTATTTCTTGAGAGTGAGATGATTAAGCGGTATAAGCCGCAATATAATATTTTGCTGCGCGATGATAAATCGCCGACTTACGTGAGGATTGGTTTTAAAGATGAGATTCCGGCGGTGAGTTTTACTCGAGCACCACTTGATGATGGCGGTGAATATTTTGGGCCGTTTTATAATGGTTCGGCGGTTAAAAAATCGGTTCGATTGTTGCGGAAGATTTTTCCATATTATTTGAATAATAAATTGCCGAAAAAAGGTAATTTGGATTACCAGATTGGTTTGACGCCAGGGCTAGAGAATTATGAAATTGGTTCTTTAGAATTTGCCGAAACACTGAGCGAGTATAAGAAGAACTTACGAGTTCTGGCGCGCTATTTGAAGGGTGAACGCAAGAAAATTCAGCGTGAAATTGAGCGCGATATGAAAACTGCGGCTGGCTTGCATGATTTTGAGTTGGCGGCTAAAAAACGCAATCAGTTGCGCGATTTGAGCGAGTTAGGGCGGCAAATTATCTTCTCGCGCGAGGAATTTTTGGATATTTCAAAAGATCATGCGATGATTCGCTTGACTGAGATTTTGTCTCTTGATCAGCCGCCAAAACGGATTGAAGCTTATGATATTTCGCACACTGGCGGGCAAAATACGGTAGCTTCGATGGTGGTATTTACGAATGGTTTGGCGGATAAGCGTGAGTACCGCAAATTCAAAATGCGGGCTGGCGGCAACGACGATTATTTACATATGAAAGAGGTGTTAACGCGCCGATTTTCTACTCGCAATACTAAATGGCCAAAGCCGGGATTGATTTTGATTGACGGCGGAAAAGGTCAGCTTGCGGCGGCGATTCAGGTTGTGAATGAGCTAATGGCGGAGTCTGGGCAAGCGCCGATTCCGATTATCTCGATTGCCAAGCGTGATGAGGAGATTATGGTTAGCCGAACTGACTCGAATATCAAGCTCGATTGGGTTCAACAAAAAATGCAATTGCCGCCAGATGATGAAATTGAGATTAGAGAAGAAGGTGAGTTTATTGCGATTAATTTGCATAAACGTCAGACTCATTCGCGCGGTCATGCTCGTAATCTGCTGGGTGAGGATAACGCTCAATATTCGGATTTAACCAAGCTATTTCAGCGGATTCGTGATGAATCGCATCGGTTTGCGATTAACTACCATTCGAGCTTGCGCGCCAAATCACAAACTAAAAATATTCTAGAAGAAATTGAAGGAATCGGGCCAAAAACTCGCGCTAAATTGTTGCGTAAATTTGGCAGTCTAAAAAAGATTAAAGAGGCGAGCGAGGCTGAACTCGGCCAAATAGTCGGCGAAAAATCTGCTCGAAACATCAAGAACTTCCTAAAAAATCAGGCTTAGAATTCCCTTTTTGCGCGTTTTATGGTAAAATTAGACCATATGAGAGAACAATTTTTAGTTTTTATTAGCCGATGGTTTTTTAACACTTTTGTTTTGTGGATTCTAACCATTATTTTTGGTACAGTTTCTGGTACGATCGATCTAGGGTCGTTCTTTTTAGCTGGATTTATTTTTTCGCTATCTAACAGTATTTTGAAGCCGATTATTACTATTTTGGCGCTACCTGCAATTTTGATTACACTAGGTCTATTCACTCTAGTAGTAAATGGTCTGATTGTTTGGCTATCTATTAGTTTGACTCCAGGTCTAGCTATTAGTTTTTGGAATGCGATCGTTGCTGGTGCGGCTTTAAGTTTGATTAATTATTTAATTAGTACATATTCAGTCGATAATAACAGAGAGGATTTAATATAATGGATTTGAATTTATTTTTACAGATTACAACTATCGCGTCAGGTGTTTTGATGGTGGTTTTGGTGCTTTTGCAGCAACGTGGAGCATCTTTAGGTGCAGGTTTTGGTGCTTCGGGCGAGCTATTTACTGCGCGCCGCGGAGTTGAGAAAAGCCTATTTGGCGCAACTGTAATTTTTGCCACAGTTTTTGTAATGTCGATCTTGGCGTCTCTGCTAATCTCGTAGTTTATCAATAAGGAAATAAGGTGGATTTTAAACGGCGACCAAAAATTAAACAAGTAGCTCCAAAAGTTGCTGGTATTAGTTGTGCTAAAAAACGAGTAGTTAAGGCTGAACAGGTTAGCGCTGGTGCGCGCCAGCGAAAAGCAGGCCAGTTATCTACTGTTAGTTTTAAAAATTCTAATGTGTCAGCGATCAATCTCGTACAAAGACTCCAGGCTCGCAGCTTATCCGAAAGAGTTGATACGGCGGAAAAGGTAGTTGTTGATCATACTAAAACTCATGTTTTTGGTCGAATTGACAATCTCCAGGCGGTGCGTAAAATTGTTTTCATGTGGTTGTTTTTGATGGCTTCGTTGCTGCTAGCGATTGGTTTTGCACAATATCTCAATCAATCTCGATACAAACAAGAGGTTTTCGTTCAAGGTGGAACTTATTCTGAGGGGATTGTTGGCGAAATTGACAGCCTAAATCCTATTTTTGCTTCTTCTGAGCCAGAGAGAGCTTTTTCGCGTCTTGCCTTTTCGCGACTACTTACTATTGATAGTAGCGGTGAATTAAATGGTGACCTTGTACGTAATTTCAAAGCAGACGAAGCTTACAAAAAATACACCTTTGAAATTACCCAATACGCAAAATGGAGCGATGGTGAAAATTTGACGACTGACGATATTATCTTTACGGTTGGATTGTTGGCGAATAGTTCTATAAATCCAGCCACTCATGAATCTTGGGCAAAAGTCAAAGTGTCTAAACAGGATGATTACAATTTCTCATTTGAACTACCAAATGGTTCACGCAGTTTTATGTATGGGCTGGATTTTGCAATTTTGCCAGAGCATAAACTGGCGGATATTGCGCCAAATACGCTTAGAGAAGATAGTTTTAACGAAAACCCGGTTACTTCTGGTATGTTTAAGTTTAGGACTTTTCAAACGATCAAAGATCGCAAGGCAATATTTTTGGTTGCCAATCAAGAGTATTACGGCGGTACACCAAAGCTGGATCGATTTGAGATTCGCTCTTATCAAAATGAAAGTTCTCTAACAGCCGCATTGAAAGCTGGCGAAGTTTTGGGCGCTCCAAATATAACACTGATTGAATTCTCTGACGGCGAAAAAAATATGTTTAACGAAAACAAGACCGACTTAAAGCGTGGATTGTTTGCATTTTTGAATCAATCAAATGCCATTTTGAGAGACCATAAAGTGCGTCAAGCTATACAAAAAGGGGTGAGCGTAGAAAAAATTCGTGAGCAACTAGATAATATGACGACCTTAGATTATCCGATTTTGGGGCAGTATTTTGACGCCTCAAAAGTTCCCGGTATCAGCTATGATCAAACAGAGGCTAAAAAAATTCTAGAAGATGCCGGTTGGAAAGTCCAGGCAGACGGAGTACGGCAAAAAGACGAATTAAGGTTGATGCTTGACATCGTGACTGTTAAAAATGCGAATTTTGAAACTATTGCGCGTGGTTTTGAATCGCAACTAAAAGAACTCGGTTTTGAGATTAACTTACGAATTATCGATCCTAGCGACAAAACTCAAAACTTTGTTCAAACTGTCTTGATGCCGCGCGAATATGGTATCTTGATTTACGAAATTAACCTTGGTGTTGATCCTGAATTATATACTTTCTGGCACTCTTCGCAATCGGCTGAAAACGGATTTAATCTTTCGAATTATAAAGGTGGAGTTTCTGATGACAATATCATAAGCTCGATGAATCTGACTGATAGCCAGCTACGACGTGCGAAATACGAATCCTTTGTGAGCCGCTGGATAGAGAGCGTGCCGGCAATTGGAATCGTGCAATCTCACAGTTTATATTCGTATAAAAATAGCGTGAAATCGTATGAGTCAACTAATAAATTTGTTGAAAACGTAGACCGTTACGCAGATGCTCAATACTGGCAGGTCAACAAGGCTGAAGTTTACAAAACGCCGTAGATTTGCTATAATCACCATATGCGCGCGTGGCGGAATTGGTAGACGCGCTAGCTTGAGGGGCTAGTGAGCTTCGGC
>CAYXHY010000027.1:0-8765 GCA_964465135.1 uncultured Candidatus Saccharibacteria bacterium | reverse complement strand
TTTTTCTTCGCTTACTTCTTTCCATTTCAGGAAATACTTTTCTTTGGTTTCGATAAATTCTTTTGCTATATCAAAAATTTGTTGGCGAGTGATTTGCTTGATGAATTCTGGCTGTTTGTCGTGATCACGAATGTAACCGTCCCAGAAATATCGCCCAGCGTAAAAACCGGCTGTCGCCGCTACAGTCTGACCACCCATCTGGAAACTACCCAACGAATAACTCTTCATGGCATCGAGATCGTCTTCGCTGATCTCACATTCTAGAATCCGCTTCAACTCACGAACAACCAGCTCGAACAAAGGCTTAGCGGTATCAAAGTTGGTTTGACCTTCAAAATCCCAAGATGAACTATCTTTGGAGCGCGAAGCACCACTGTAAATACCATAAGTTAAGCCACGTTTGCGCGCTTGGCCATAAATCCGTGAATGCATAGTACCAGTTAAAATATGGTTGAGTGCGAACATCGCATCCATTTCGTCGTCTTCCATTTGGCGTGGCAAAACTATCGAAAAGCCAAAACTGATATTTTTAAGATCTTGCTTTTTGATAAAAACTGGCTCTGAAGGGTTAATAATTTCATCTGTTATAAACTCAAATCTTTGACCACGTTCTAGCGGTAAATCTTCGATCATTTCCAAGATCTTCGCCCGCCGCTCTGGCGTTATTTTACCAGCCACAACAAATCGCAGATTGTCAGTGGTGTGCGTGCGCGCGTGATGTTCAATAATATCAGGTAGTGCGATGTTGTCAATTGTCTTAAGGCGCTCTTCATAAGTCAAAATATTCTCACCCAAAACCTGCTGAATGCGCGGCCAAAGTAACCGAGCGCTACTGTTTAAATAGCCTGTCAATTCGTTGCGGACATTCCCTTTTTCGGCCTCAAATTCACGATCATTGAATTTTGGCTGACCAATCGAAAGTAGCTGTAAATCTAGAATTCGCTCCCACTCAAAATCAGCACAGTCCGCCACATAACTCATGCTCATATCACTAGTTGCAGCGTTGTGATAAGCTCCATTTTTAGTAAAATCAGCCTCAAATTCATGCTCGCTAGCAAATCTAGCATTTGCACCAAACGCCATATGCTCCATAATGTGAGCAGCCTCGTAAATTTTTTGGTTGCGAGTGAAGCGGTTACCAGCTCGGAAATTGAACTGGTAACTCATCACCATAGCATCTGGTATATCAATCAAAAGTCCGCGCGCGCCATTTTGCAGGCGAACTTCTTCTACCGTATGCCGCATTTACTTGCGGCCTTTTTTCTTGTTTTGACGTTTAGCTTTTTTAGCTTTTCGAGCGGCGTTTTTGCGAGCATTTTGTTGAGCTGTAGTGTTGCCTTTTTTGGCTTTAAAATCACCATCACGAGATTTTTCGCCCGACAAGACTTCATTTACACCGTGCTCAACTGAGCTTTCGGCTAATTTAGTAAGTTCGGTTTGATGAACGTCGTCAATGTTTGAAGGCTGAACGTCACTTAGCCGCACTCGGCTAATTAGTCTTACAACTTCATCACGCAAAGCATTTTGTAGGCCGTTAAACAGCTTTTGGCTTTCCGCACGATATTCAACTAATGGGTCACGCTGACCAACGCTGCGCCAGTGGATTCCCTCACGCAAATGTTGCATATTTTCAAGGTGTTGCATCCAAAGCGTATCAAGAATTTGCATATAAACTTCGCGTTCAAGTTTCTGGATTACATCTTCACCGAGCTCGTTTATTTTATCTTTATAGAGTTCACGAACTGCTTGACGCGCCATTTTTAGGCGTTTTTTATCATTTTTAACGCTGCCGATGGCTTCGATTTTCTCTTCATCAATCGGGAAGAATCCGGCAAAAGTTTCAACAAATTTAGGATTATTCTTGGTTGGTAGTTCTACCAATTCATCAACTTTTTGGCGGAAGAGCTTTTTGATCTCTGGAGTAATGTCATTCCCTTCAAGAATCTTGCGGCGCATTGTGTAAACCACTTTGCGGTGGCGGTTAATGACGTTGTCGTACTGCACGACGTTTTTGCGGGTATCAAAGTTGAAGCCTTCAACACGCTTTTGGGCGGTTTCGAGTGTTTTTGAAACAGATTTGTGCTGAATTGGCTGATCTTCTGGCACACCAAGGCGTTCCATCAACATGGCGATTCTTTCACCCTGGAAGATTCGCATTAGATCGTCTTCGGTTGAAACATAGAATTGAGTTTCACCTGGGTCACCCTGACGTCCGCCACGACCACGTAGCTGGTTGTCGATACGGCGAGATTCGTGGCGCTCTGAACCAAGCACAACCAATCCACCAAGCTTCTTAACACCTTTACCAAGCTTAATGTCGGTACCACGACCGGCGATGTTGGTAGCAAGTGTAATTGCGCCCTTTTCACCAGCCTTCGCCACAATCGCAGCTTCGCGTTCGTTGTTTTTGGCGTTTAGAATTTCGTATTTAATACCTTCTTTTTCAAGATATTTTGCAATCTCTTCATTCTTTGCAATCGAAGCTGAACCAACCAAAACCGGGCGGCCTTGTTCGTGATAACTCTTAATCGCTTCAGCTACAGCCTTCAATTTGGCTTTTTCAGTTTTGAAAATCAAATCTTCTTTGTCGTCACGAACAACTGGTTTGTTCGACGGAATCTGAACAACTTCAAGCGAGTAAATTTGCTGGAATTCCTCTGCCTCAGTGAAAGCCGTACCAGTCATACCACTAAGTTTAGTATATAAACGGAAGAAATTCTGGAAAGAAATCGTCGCAAGAGTCATACTCTCTTGCAAAACTGGTACTTTTTCTTTTGCCTCAATCGCTTGGTGTAAACCTTCGTTGTAGCGGCGGCCTTGCATTAGGCGGCCGGTGTGTTCGTCAACGATAATAACTTCACCGTCATTTGTCACCACATAGTCTTTGTCACGTTTGAACAAAGTTTGTGCGCGCAAAGCTTGATCCATATGGAAAACCGCTCGCGAATGATTTGGCGTGTATAGGTTTTTTAGGCCTAGCATTTTTTCAACTTTGTCAATTCCCTCATCTGTTAGGGCTACACTACGGCGTTTTTCGTCAACATCGTAATCTGCGTCTGAAAGCTGGGCTGCAACCTGCGCAAATTGAATATACGCATCTGGGTTTTCAGCGGCCGGAGCTGAAATAATCAGTGGAGTTCGAGCTTCGTCGATCAGAATCGAGTCAACTTCGTCAACAATCGCAAAGTTTAATTCGCGCTGACGTAGCATCTGAACTTCATTCACCATGTTATCACGCAAGTAGTCAAAACCGAATTCGTTGTTGGTGCCATAAGTGATATCGGCCTGATAAGCCTCTTTACGGGTACATGGGCGAAGCTTGCGCATATTTGCATCATCATGATTTTCGTTGTCATGTTTGGCATCATAAATAAAGCTGGCTTCATTGATAATTACACCTATCGAAAGACCTAACAAATCGTAAATTTTACCCATCCAAGCGGCGTCACGTTGTGCCAGATAATCGTTGACAGTCACTACGTGAACACCCTTTTCCTCAAGCGCGTTCAAAACTACAGGTAGAGTCGCCACTAAAGTTTTACCTTCACCAGTCTTCATTTCTGCAACCATTCCACGGTGCAAAACCATACCACCAATTAGCTGCACATCAAAATGGCGCATTTTTAGAACGCGAGTTGAAGCTTCGCGCACCAATGCAAAAACATCAGGCAAAATCGTATCTAGGGACTCACCTTTCCTAGATAGTTTCTTCTTAAGTTTCGGAAGCTGAGCCTTCAAATCCTTAACGCCCATTTTTTCGTATTTTGCCGCTAATTTATTGATTTTAGCAACTTCTTTATCTAAATCTTTCAGGATCTTTTTCTGTGGATCACCAAAAACCTTAGTTAAAATCTTCTCAGTTTTGTTTTCTTCAACTAAAACATTCTTTTTCGCAGTTTTCTTAGACATTTTCCCTCTCACTTCAAAAACAGTATAAATTCTATCTATAATTTTAACATAATTCACAGCATAAAAAAAGCCCGAGTTTGGGCTTTTTAAGTGTTTATAATGTATTATCCGCGTTTGTATGAGCGTTTGAATTTTGCAAGTACTCGACTGCGGCTAATATTTGGGTTTTTCTCAGTCTTGTAGCGGCGAATTTGCCCATCTAGCTTAGCTTCAACAATATCGACTGCCGCCAACACATTACTGCTCTGATCTTTTGCCACCAAAGTCTTTTCTGGAACAGTCATAATAACGTTTACTTCGTATTTATTGTCATGATCTTTATTGATCTGTGCAATTGTAACTTTAGTATTTACAGATTTTTTAGCGTGTCGGGGTAGATATTTTACTAATTTACCAATACGCTTCTCAACATATTTTTTAGTGTTTTCATCGATTTCGTATTTGATTCCTGAAATTTCAATCTGTGAAGTCATATTTTTCCTTGTTATGTTATTTTCTGATTTTATTTTATCATAAACACCTTAAGGTGTCAAACAAAGAAAACGAGCTGCTCCGTTTGGAACAGCCCTAAAGGTACTTATCTACTGTATGCAGTTTTTGCTAAATATGAGTCATTTCGATTCGCTAGTTTGCGCAATTTACCTGGATTGAAGCCAACGATAATGTCCTCTCCAGCAGTTACCACCGGAACCGTTTGAAGACCTTTTGCTTTTAATTCTTCTATAGCATCTGGTATATGGTCCAAGTTGATTTCTTCAAAAACAATATTATTGTCAGTCAAAAGTTTCTTAGCCATCTTACATTGCATGCAGTTATTTTTTGAGAATAATTTGATATTCATGTTCGTCACCCCTTTTTGTTTGTGCTTATTTAAGCGTATTTAAATTATAGCACACCGTTTTAAAAAAAGCACCATATATAGCGTTGTAATATTTACATATACACTATATATAGCGTTTATGACTACAATAAAACACCTTGAGATAAGGTGTTTTATGTTTTATTTATGATAAGTTTTCCACAGAATAGTGTAAAACTTACAGCCTAGATTCGTTCGCGACCGCCTATAAATGGTCGGAGCGGTTCAGGGATTATTAAATCTTCGCCGTCTTGGTAGTTTTCAATAATAGCCACTAAACTACGTGCTAGGCTTACCGCTGTACCGTTTAGAGTGTGAGCAACTTCAATTTTGCCGTCTTCTCTGCGAACGCGAATATTTAAATTCCGCGCTTGATAATCAGTACAGTTACTACAACTTGTCAATTCGCGGTATGAGCCGTCTACCGGGCTCCAATATTCAATATCATATTTCTTGCTGGCTGGTGCGCCTAGATCACCGCTAGCGATATTAATTACACGATAAGGAATGTTAAGCTCTTGCCAAATTTCTTCTTCTACGCTTAAAATTCGCTCATGAACAGCGGCGCTTTCTTCTGGTAAGGTGTAAGCATACATTTCAAGCTTATTAAACTGATGGACACGAAAAAGCCCGCGAGTGTGCTTGCCATAAGTTCCAGCCTCTTTGCGATAACAAGGACTGTAGCCAGCGTAAAATAACGGCAAATCTTTAGCATCTAAGATTTCGTCTGCGTGGTAGCCAGTTAGGCTCATTTCGGCAGTTGCAATCAAGCTTAGATCTTCATTTTCGATAAAATATTCATCACTCTGATTGCTTGCGCGCGGCGCAAAACCAGTACCGGTTGCAACATTTCCGTTTACCATATGTGGTACAGTCATAAATTTAAAATTTTTAGCCAACAGTTTATTTAGCGCAAATTGGTAAATAGCGTTTTCTAGCAGCGCCAAATCACCCTTCAGGAAATAAAATTTAGTTCCAGCAACTTTAGCTCCACGCTCAAAATCTACCCAATCTTTGCGCACGGCAAAATCTAGATGATCTTCGGCGCCAATTTTGGCGTCACCAAAACGCTGCTCGGCAATTTCGGCTCCCCACTCCTTCACAACCTCATCTTCACCTTCTTCACCAATCGGCACATCTGGCTGTAAAATATTCGGCACGGACTTCATTTTAGAGATGAATAGCTCGTCTAGCTCACGATATTCGGACTCTAGAGCCGAGAGCGCTTCTTTAATACGCTTACCTTCAGTGATTACTTCTTCGCTCGGTCGCCCGCCGGACTGCTTCATAGAAGCAGCAATTTGATTGCGTTGAGCGCGCAGTTCGTCAATTTTCTGCCCAAGTATTTTATGCTCATCGTTAAGATTAAGCACCTCTTCAATATTTACACCTGTGTAGCCTTTATTAATAGCGTCGCGCTGCACGCGCTCACTATTTTGGCGAATAAATTTAATGTCTAGCATAGGTCTATTTTATCATAGATTAGTATAATATACCTAGATTATAATCCGGAAATTATTGCCGAGGTTGCTGAGGCGACCCAGGTTGAGGCCGCTGAGGATTCTGTTGAGTAGTACGCCTATATCCTTGTCCACCAGAGTTTGAACTATATCCTCTAGGTGTAGGCCGAGATCGTTGTTGCGGTTGTGGTTGTGGTTGTGGAGCGGGGGTAGGATTGTTGTTGGGCTGAGAATTAATTCGTTTAATTTCATTCAGAGTTTCAACAGAAACAATATCCCGCTGCATCTGTTCGTCCTGCGATCGCTGTTCTTCCTGAATAGTGCGCTCGCTCGCAGAGTCAAGGTAGTCGTTTCTTGCTTTCTTATCCATCTCTTGATAATTACCAGTTTCTGCGTATTGCTTCATCTCGGTTAAGATATCAGACCCTAGGGACTCAGAAACACTCTTATTATTAACGATCTCATTTGCGTCGTGGCGAGAAATTGCTCCAGACTGCATACCAGCCCTAATTACACTTGGTCGCATCTTGGCAATATCTTCGTGGCCCTTATCGCTCAATTCTCCATTAGGCTTCACAAAATCTTCCATAGCTTTGCTTAAGGTGATATTACTATTGGAACTGTTAGCCCAACCACCTACTTGCGGCATGATGCCATTAACGCGGCTATTAACTTTGTCATCGTTAACAATTGTAGATTTGATAGAGGAAATCATACCACGCCTAGTTTCAGGGCTGACATTTTTAGTGAACGCCTCTTCACCTTCGTTTTTACCGCTAGATAGGACGTACCCTTCACCCTTCTCGAACGCCTCCACCATCTTCATAGCTTTCTCAGCCTCACCACCCGTCTTCTTCGTAGTCCTAGCGATAAATGCACCGTTAGCCAACCTAGTATTACCAGTCTCCATAGCCATAGCTTGTAAGCTTTCTAGGTTATAGTCCGGATTCGCTTTTATGAATTGTTCCGCCATAGCAACATCACCAGTATTTTCGTCCTTTTCAATAGAGCTCAAAGTTGCAGCCGCACTAGACATTCTAGACATTTCAAATGGCGTCAGCTCTTCGTTTTGCAGCATCTTTTTATTAGCTTTGTCGACAAATTTAGTAGACCTTGCCCCTGCCCAACCCCGTTTACGCCAGGCTGCATTTTCCTGCTTCTTGGCCTCGCGATCATATTCCATTTGCTTCAACCTACCAGCACCACCTATATGGCTCATTTTGTCAAAAGCCGCGGTACTTTTAACAGCCCCTTGGGCTTTTGTGCCCATACCAGAACCAAAAGCAGAGATTCTACTACTCATGTTGCCTAGACCGTCTAGAGACTTTTTGATAACTACAGGTGTAGCAACCATTGGTAGTAGCGCAACCAAGCTATATAGCACCCCAGCAAAAGACGATCCGCCAGCTGCCGCTCCAGAGAGAATCGAAGAGGCCAAGTCTGAGCCGCCCATAATCAAACCGCAAACTGGAAAAATCATCAGCATTGCCATAAATAATTTCCGCCATTTAGTGAAATAATTTTCTGTGTTCGGTAGTAACATCATTACTATCGCTAATGGAGAAATAACAACAAGTAGAACCACCACGGCCTGTCTAGCTATCAGTATTACTATCATAGTAATAATTGAGATTAATCCACCTATCAAGGCTAAACCTAGGGTAGGCCATGCAAACCAGAGTGTCACCACTCCTCCAATAAGCGCAGTTGATCCACCAAGTATTGCCTTAGTGTGTTCTGCGAGGCCCCTAACACCTGCGCTTTCGGTTTTTACCAACCCACTAAGTAGCCCTTCTACGCCATAGCCTATAAGGTTTGATAAATCTACTGCGATAACTGAAATATACCAAGAAACGTTAACCAAAATAGCCACCATAAACATACGTGGTAAAATCTTTTTGATTCCATAGTTAGAAATACCCATGCCCGTAATCTGAGATAAGATTACAATTATAGCTAATATCACAAACACAACATTGGCTATATCCCTGAAAGTTTTCCAAGCTTCAAAGGCAGAGGTATTACTACTTCCGAACATTTCATCAGAGCGAATATTTAAGAAGCTTTCTTTAGCATATCCATAGCCAGATTCAACAGCGTTGGCTAAAGTATTCACTATCGGACACACTATCCAGCCTAGTCCGCCCTCTACGGCGCAGGACTTATCAGATTCACTATTAGAACTCGTGTTCCCGTTTTTGTTATCTTCTATCAGGGTGGAATACGCTATATTTCTAACACAAGTATCAGCCGAAGTGCCTGTCTTCCCGCGACATTCAGAACTGATACTATCTAGATCTAAGGTTTGATATTTGCCGTAATCCCTCACTTTAATATCAGTCAAAACCGAATCTACCGTCATCACCTCTTCACCGTCTGTAGTAGGCCTCGTGGCATTATCATTGTCTTTTATGCAGGCTACAATAGTTTTTTGAGGCGCATTACTATATCCTCCTCCAATCGTACGAGTGCTCTCACTATACCCAGTAGGGCATTTATCTTCACCTGAGGGACGCACAAAAGAATTGGGGATATCG
>CAYXHY010000026.1:7640-9435 GCA_964465135.1 uncultured Candidatus Saccharibacteria bacterium | reverse complement strand
CGAGCCTAGAATTTGGGTGCGTTGAAGGGTTAATTAAACCACCCGAACGATGCCCACCCTTGTTCAGGTGGTTTTATTATGGTTTAATTATTTAATGTTAT
This sequence comes from uncultured Candidatus Saccharibacteria bacterium, assembly GCA_964465135.1. Lineage (GTDB taxonomy): Bacteria > Patescibacteriota > Saccharimonadia > Saccharimonadales > Saccharimonadaceae > Nanogingivalis. The sequence goes on along the minus strand of CAYXHY010000026.1, from coordinate 9,334 downwards.
TATATTTTGTCAATGTGCTTATGGCTTTAATATGTTGCGATATTCTTAATGTAAATTTTAGCACAAAAACTATGAATTGGCAAAAATAGACCTCGCCAGATGCGAGGTTTAAATAGATTTTTTAAGATTCTCAAACTTGTTATCTAGGAAATCTCCAATAAAGCCTAAACAGATGTTAAATACTTCTGGCATCTTCTGAGCTTCCTCTAATGAGAATTTGTTCAAGACAAAATCCGTTTGTGGGCTTCTGGCTAAAATTGAGTTGGCGATACCGATTTTAATACGCGGAAATTCATCATTAAGATGCGCGATGATCGATTTTAAGCCGTTATTGCCAGCGTCGCTTCCCTTGCGGCGAGTTCTGACTGTGCCAAAAGGTAGAGATAGGTCGTCGTGTAGAATCAATAGGTCTTTATGGTGATCAACTTTATAGAAATCACACAATGCGCGGGCGGAAAAGCCGGTTTCATTATAGAAAGTGTTTGGTTTAGTGATCAGAATTTTCTCGCCTTTGTAGCTAAATTCGGCGATTTTGGCCTTAAATTTATTCTTTGTGCTAAAACTTACACCTTGAGACTCAGCTAAAACCTCGGCTAACTGAAAGCCGATATTGTGCCGTGAAGCGCTATATTGAGAGCCGGGGTTACCTTGAGCTAAGATTATTTTCATTTAATTTGGCGATTTTTTCTAGTTTTTCGTCGCGCTTTTTCTCGCGTTTATTTTGTGAGTCGCTAGCCTTTTTGAGCGCGCCAGAAGCCTTATTGATTGGTTTTTTGCCGGCGGCTACGCGAGCTTTATTGTCTTTGATCTGTTTTTCGTCGCGGAAAGAAAACTTAATTGGTGTACCGGAATAGTCAAAGTTTTCGCGAATTAAGCGTTCGAGATAGCGTTTATAGCTCCAGTGAACAAACTTTAGATTTGAGCCGTGAATCACAAACCAAGGTGGGTTATCATCTGTTTGGTTGATGTAGCGTAGTTTTGGATGGGTGTTTTTGAGCCCGGCTGGCGGATGTTTTTGAGTAGCTTGTTGTAATAATTGGTTAAGAATTGCGGTTTTAGCCTGACGTTTGCGGTTGCGTGAAACCTTCAAGATTAGATCGTAGATTTTGGTTACATTCTGACCAGTCTTGCTGCTGGTAAAAATCAGTGGTGCCCACGGTGTGAATTTGAAATAATAAGCGATTCGTGGCGCTAAAGCGTCGCGAGTATAGGCGTCTTTGCCTTCTACGCTATCCCATTTTGAGACCACGATGATCAAACCTTTTCCAGCGTCATTTACTAGACCCGCAATCCGCTGGTCAAGCTGAGTATTAAGTTCGTTGGCGTCCATCAAAAGTAAACAGATATCGGCTTGATCGATAGCATCAAGTGTGCGCAAAACGCTAAATTTCTCAATTCCAACCTCTTGTTTACCAGGCTTACGCATACCGGCAGTGTCGATTAGCTGAATTGTTTGATTGTTGAATTTTACCTCGGTGCTGTTGGTGTCGCGGGTTGTACCGGCGACGTTAGCTACAATCGCCTGCTGTTTACCGGCTAGCGTATTAAAGAGGTAGGATTTTCCAGCGTTTGGTCGACCAACTAGGGCGACGCGAATGATATCGTCTTCGATTTTTTCTTGCTTAACTTGCGGGATATTTTCAATAATTGAGTCAAGTAACTCTTCTACGCCGGCGTTGTGTTCGGCCGAAGTT
>CAYXHY010000026.1:0-7630 GCA_964465135.1 uncultured Candidatus Saccharibacteria bacterium | reverse complement strand
AATTGGCTTAACGCCTAGGCGCACGAATTCGTCGTTTGGTAGGTCGCCTTTAAGGTCGGTTTTGTTCAAGACTAGTAGCACTGGCTTGCGACTTTTGAGGGCTTTTTTAGCGATCATACGATCTTCGTTTGAAAACGGTTTTGTGCTGTCTAGAACTACCAAGATTAATTCACTGGCATCAACCGCGTCTTGAATCTGTTCTTGGATTGTGGCCTCAAATTCATCATTTGGATCTTTTAGTCCAGCAGTATCAACTAGCCAGAAATCGTGTTTTTTATAGCTAACTTTGCCTAAAACACTATCACGAGTTGTTCCGGCTTCTCGTGCGACAATCGCCTGCTGAGCGCGCACCATACGGTTAAAAAGCGAACTTTTTCCGACGTTCGCTTGGCCAATAATTGCAATTTTTGGAAGATTTTGTGACATAATTGTACTAATATTACCATAAAATGATATTTTTTGCAAGGAGAAGCTCATTTGCAATTTATTAAATAATCTGTTATGATATAGTGGATATAGGCGACGAGTGGTCGCAAATAGAACCTTTGAAAGGACTGATAGTGATGGAAAAAACACAGACAGGTTACACGGTTGAATATGTGGTAAATGGTCAGCGTAGATTGGTTCATATTGTTAAACAGCGCCCAGAAATTCTTAAAAATCCGGGATGCTATGTGGCGCTCAAAAATCTAGTTATGTTGGAAGATATGCTTATAAATTCCTATCTAGTTGCATCGAAAAAAATATCTGAGAATCCTAGCCTTGTGAATCATGGTTTATTTGTTGTAAATGACATATCTGAAGTTCTGCATTTAGAAGACGTATTTGCAGATATTGAAGATATAGCTGTTGAGCGCCTTGAATCTGCTGGGGTTACAATGAGTGGTTTAGATACTGCCATTGGGACAATTGCAAATTGTGTTGAAAATGGTGAAGTCACAGATGATAATCTGAAAGTAATGGCCGATCTGATCATTGAATACACTAGTTTATTTAGGTTATTTATGGGGGTTAACCCTAAGAAGCTAGAATATAGCCAAGATGCAGTCGATGTGTTGGGTGAAAATATCGCCGAAGCAATCCGTGATGTATATGCACAGCCACGCACTAGGGCCCAGATTTCACTATCAGTTTAAACTAAAGACCTCTTATGAGGTCTTTTTAATTTGTGTAAACTGCCCTGGCTCTAGATCTTGTGGCAAGGAGTAGTTACCGAATATGCATCTATGTAAAGAAGTTACTTCATAACCAAGCGCGCTAAAAGTCCGTCTAATTTGGCGATTCCGACCTTCACTCATTATAACTTTCCATTTTTTTCTGGATTCATCTAGCCTTTCTAGCCCTAGTTGACTTTTCCCGTCTGGTAAATCTATACCAAAATCGGCGATTATTTGCTGATGCAGTGGCTCGAGCGGAGAATCTAGCCCAACATTATACTGTTTAATTTTATAGAATTTTGGGTGCGTCATTTGAAAGGCGAAATCGCCATCATTGGTGAGTATTAGTAGTCCAGAGGAATCTTTATCTAATCTACCGACTGGTTTTAGTGATTTAAATTCCTTTGGTAGGATTGCATAAATTGTTTCGTTATCACCCTGCTTCTTTCTAGAACATACATAATTGCGAGGCTTATTAAATAATATATAAACTTTTTCTTCTGGTGTGGTTGAGATTATTTTTTCGCCCAGTTTGATTACGTCGGGAACTTCAAATCGTGCACCTAGCTCGGCTGGTTGCCCATTTATAGAAATTTTACCACTAGAAATTAAGTCATCAGCTTGACGACGCGAAATTCCCAGCTGAAGAGCTAGGAATTTATTTAGGCGTTGTTTGGTTTGACTGTTCATTATTTAGCGGGCACCAAATTTTGGCATATCTGGCCGGCTTGGCTGAGAAATAGGTTGCAAATCTGGCCTTGCCGGAGCTTGCGGAATGGGTTGTTGTGGCGCTGCAGGCCTTTGCATTTGCTGCTGCGGTTGAATTGGCGCGGCTGCCGGTGCTTGAGGGGCGACATTTTGCGGTTGCATTTGTGGCTGTTGATTGGCAGGTTGAGGCTGAGGTATTGGCTGTGGCTGCGGATATGGCGCGATTGGCGTTGGATTTACCGGAGCTTGCGGTTGAGCCTGGGGACTCTCTGGTTGTAAAGCTGGTTCTGGTGCTTGGCCGCCACTTAAGATATTTTCCATTTGTTGGGCGAAAGCTTGCTCGTTTACTTCATTCTGAATAGTTTGTTTTGGCGGTTGAATTATTCGCTCGCTTACACTGCCGCCCGTTCCTGGACGATCGGTTGAAAATGGCGCAACTGGGCGCGGTAAGCCAGTATCTTGCGTCGGCGCTTGAGGTTGTTGATTGGCAGTTTGAGGTGCCGCTGCGGCTGGCTGAGATATTTGTGGTTGTGGATTTTGACTAGGTTGTTTAGGTGTTTCGCTAACCGGATCACCTTTTGGCTCGCTTTTATCAGCAGTTCTCTCTTCTGGGGTTAAATGCCCGTCTGCTAGAACTTCGTGTACAGTTTTAACTACGTCTTCAATCCCGACTTGAGATTTCACCAAGTATCTGTCTGCACCTAGCGACTCACCACGTTTGCGCTGGTCTTCGCTAGATAGAGCGGTCATCATAATTACCTTAATGCCGCGCGTCTCGGTAGTAGACCTTAGGATGTCTAACATATCAAAACCTGAAATTTTAGGCATCATTACGTCGCTAATAATTAGATTTGGACGTTCCTTGATCGCCATAGCGAGGGCTTCTTCGCCGTCACCTGCCGAAACGATATCGTATCCTTCGGCCAATAATCTCACGCCGTAAATTTCGCGCAAGCTTTTGTCATCTTCAACCAATAAAATTTTTGTCATATTACTACCATTATATACTTATTTTTTATAAAAATCCATACCCTTTATGCTTAAATCTTGTTTTGCCGATTTGCTGCCATTTGCCGTACGTAATCTTCTTTCATTCTTTCTATGTCAGATAAAGTCGGCTGCGGCGGAAGGCTGTTGGGCTGAACTTCTCGCGGTCTTGGCGCTAGATTTTGCACTTGTGGTGCTACTCGTGGTTGGGGTGGCATTGGTGTGAGCTGGGTGCGGTCTGGAGTAGTGTTTGCGACTGGCTGAGTGGGGATTGCGGCTGCAGTACTATCTACTGGCGGTTGAGTCGTAATTGGAGGTACTGTTGGCGCAATTACGGCTGATACTTGTTCTGGTGCCGGTTCTTCTGCTGTCTCTGGCTCTGGCTGAAGAACATCAGTGCTGTTTTCTGGGCTTTGTGCTGGTGTTGCTGTCTCAGTTTCACTAGATGTTGTTTGGATTTGCGTAGGCGGATTCGGTGTTGTGTTCATCTGTTGACGAATCATTGCCGCAACATCTTCAGCTGAGAAATATTCAGGCTTTGGTTTGTTTTCATCTTTAGTATTGGGCGTAAAAGTCTGCGACGTTAGTTTTACTTCATCAATTGGTATTTCTCCCGTATTCCAATCTTTTTTATCTTGAGCTTCTTGAAGGCGGCGCGCTTCTTCTGAGCTAAGCCGAGGTAAAGTAATTTTAAAAGTACTCCCCTTTCTGTATTCGCTTTCAACTGTGATTTTGCCGCTCATTGATTCAACCAATCGGCGCGATAAATATAAACCAAGACCAGTTCCGCCAATTTCGCGAGTGTCGGTATTGTCTACGCGGTAGAATTTTTGGAATAAATGCGAAATATCTTCCGCTGGAATGCCAATCCCGGAATCAGTAACTGATATCTCGACCGTGTCATTATCTCCGCCGACATTCACTGACACTTCGCCGTTCGGCGTATATTTCACAGCATTTTCGATTAAATTATCTACAACTTCTCGTAGATGATCTTTGTCTGCATGTGTGAAAAATACTGGTGTTAATTGTTTTTCACCACCTTTTGAGATATCTGGCTCGTAAATATATTTCAGGCCTTTTTGGTCGGCTTGCACTTTGTGACCTTCCCAGATGTCTTTGATGAATCCGGAAGTATTCACAACTTGCGGCTCATTTTTTAGCTTGCCGTCATCAGCTTTGGTGATATCTAGTAAATCTTGAAATAGCCGCCCGAGGTGCTGGGTGCTTTCATGAGCTTTGGTGATATATTCCTTGGCGCGTTCATCGATTGTGGCAGTATTTGGGTTGAGGGCTAGACCTAAATAGCCTTCGATGCTTGCAACTGGTGTTCGCATTTCGTGGCTAGCGGTTGAGATAAATTCGGCTTGTTCGCGGTTCTCTTTTAACTCTTTTGAGATATTCCTAAACACCACCACGATTCCTGTGTTTTCTTCATTGATTGGGTTGATGGTTAGCGATATCGGCATCACTTTTCCGCTTTGCGATTTAAGATAAACCTCGCGCGAAGAAAATGACACAAAGTTTGACAAAGCTTTTGCGATCGGGTTTGACGTTTCAGTACCTTCTTTGCCGTCTTCATCTGTTATCTTTAGGATAGAAGCATAGTTCAGGCCGCAAGCATCGCTGCTTGTCCAGCCGAGAATCTTTTCGGCTGACGGGTTAACTAGTAGAATATTAGCATCATTACCGATTACCACCACTCCGTCTTCGATAGCGTTAATGACTGCCTGGTCGCTACTTGAAAGGTGTTTCTTGAAGTGTGAAACATTACCTCCGGAGCCAGAACTATTACCAAAAAGCTTACTGAAATTTAACATCGCCCATCCTTCTTCATTATTAGATTAATTTTAGCATAAAAGGTTTCGCTGGTCAATTAGCAAAACACGTAATCTTCTGATTTAGGATTGACTTTTGCAAGGTTTTATGGTACAATCAAAGTATGGTAATAAATAATTACATCATCTGTAACCGTCGTCGCTCGTAAGGGCTGATAATTATTATTGATTTTAAAATTAAAACTGACTAATTAATCTATAGCCTCCTCTTTAAAACAAAAAGGAGGCTTTTATAAAGGAGAAATATGAGCGAGAAAATTAAGGATTTAAACCTAGAAATAGTGGATTTAAAGGAGCTTGAAGGTGATGAAAAAACACATTACGTAGAGACTATTTCTAAAATTACTCACGTGCCAGAGTATAAAATGATAAACTTGTCCACCGATGATGTGGCCGAAAAGCCAATGCGATTAATGATAGATGAAAATCAAGAGCCAGTTTCGTTTGTTGGTCACGATAGTATTATCGAAAATAAAGCGACGGGCGAAAATATGGCGGAAATTGGCACCGCTTTTACGAAGGAAGAATATCGAGGTCTGGGGCTTTCTACGCTACTTTCGGCTCAATTATGGAGTGATTTAGCTCAAGAATCGATTTCTCCGTATGTTTTTACTAATTTTAATTCCCTGCCGGTTTATAGTAAAATGGAAAACGTTAAAGTTGTTGAATATAATCACGAACTACCTCAAGAAGCTACGGATTTGTGTAAGGGCTGCGATCATTTTCCGCTGCACAAAGATCTGGAGACTAGAAATGCGGATTATCAGTCTGAAATTAATACGCTGGGTGAAAAGTTAGAAACGGCAGCAAATCCTAAACTGAAAAAAATTATCGGCCAAAGAATTACTCATCTAGAGAAGTTATTAAGTGGTGATATTGAAGGCAAAATTCAATGTTGCGACACGCCGCTAGTTTATATAAAAGAAGGGGCTAACTAATGGATATCTTAGAACTAACTAAAAAACTAATCTCTATTAAATCGTTTTCCGGAGATGAGAAATCGGTTTTTGAATTTGCTAGCGATTGGTTTAGGCGGAATAAATTTGAATATATAAAGCAAGATGAGATGTTTGTGGCGGCTTTAAAAAAGAAAACTGGCGCGCCAAAAGCAATTATTTTGAGCGGGCATTTAGATACGGTGGTTTCGGGCGACGAATCTTTGTGGAGCGCTTCTCCGTTTGAGGCGGTTGAAGAATCTGATAAGTTAATTGGGCTTGGCTCTTCTGATATGAAAGCGGCCGTGGCGGCGCAAATGTTGGCCGTGCGCGATTCTGAGCGTGACGATTTGGATATTTGGTCAGTAGCCGTTGCGAACGAAGAAATCGACGGCGCTGGCTCCGAAGCTTTTATGAAGTGGTTTCAGGCAGAATTTGATTATGATGAGGTCGTTTGCGTGATTGGCGAACCGACGGATTTAGACCAGATCGAAATCGGCCATCGCGGCAATCGATTTGTGGAATTGGAATTTGATGGGATCTCTGGCCATGCGTCACAGCAAGCCAGTTTTGGCACTAGCGCTCTAGCTAAAGCGAGTGAGTTTTTGGCGGATATTGAGCGTATTGTGGCGGATATTAGTGCGGAGTTTAGTGATGAGTTAATGGGTGCGCCAAGTATTGTGCCGACTATGATTTCAGCCGGCGATAAAGCTTCACCCAATAAAGCCGCCGCTAGTGCAGAATTAATCTTAGACGTGCGTACTACGCCGCAATTTGACGCTAGTTTTGAGGCGAAGTTTGCTAAATTAGCTAAAAAATATGATTTTAAATATAGCTATTCGGCGAGTCCTGTAGCCTCAAGTTTGTGTGACCGAACCTCTGGTTTAGTACAAAACATGATTTCGGCAAGCGGCATAGAAGAAATTGCAATTAGTCTTGGCGCAACTGATCAGATTAGCTTTCAGTCACGCGGTATAGATACGGTCGTATTTGGTCCGGGCGAATTCTCGCAGGCGCACAAAGTTGATGAATTTATTTTGATTAGCAAGCTCACAAAATATCATACTATTTTGAATAGGTTTTTGGCTGATTATAAATAGCTGGAGTATGGGTTTGTAAGTCAGTTATCATCTTGATAGATGATAAAGGAATTATTTTACAGCCTGATTTCATCTGTAATATATTGAGTAACTGCTCAGGAGTTTTATTTATGGAGTAGATAGTAAACCCATACTGGTTTACTAAGTTTTGTAATGATATTGATTGTGTACTTCTAGATCCAGCTGGACGATTGAGCATCCTGTCCTCGAGAAAATGTCCAATATTTGGATTGCTACCAAAAGCGAAGAAGGCTAGGTCTGATGCGTACCTCTATAGAGATAAACATAAATAAACGTTATTACTCTTGAATGCGTCTACCTTCTCTTGGTTGGTGTCGTTGAATGTTGCTCCCCAGGACTTAGCATCAAAGCTAGCAGATTTGACTTCTAGGAACTCGTAGGACCCTGGAGTACCTCTGCGGGCATCGAATCCGTGCTTGTCTATGTTTATATGAGTAAAATTTAAATAGCTAGCCGCAATATTATCTCTAACTTCGTTTATAAAGGTATCGGTGGTACCTATAGTGATGGTGTTTTTTTCGTGTTGTCTCTGTAGCTTCACTCATTAGTATTTACTTATGCCTTTCTGTCCATACATCAGAAAAATATACAGAAAACAAATAGGACATCCCGACGGATGTCCAAATCTTTTACAACATGTCGAAACGACTATTGTGTCGAGATGCCCTACATTGATGTAGTTTCGACACATAAGTCAAAAGACCTGCTGTAAAATGCTGTAAATTAAGATTTGGACATAATAATTATAGCATAAATAATCATAAAAATTCAATCAAGTAAATTTTGATAGAAAATAAAAATAGACCTTTTTGAGATCTATTTGGTATAATTTCTTGGCTGGGATGGAGGGATTCGAACCCCCGAATGCATGGACCAAAACCATG
>CAYXHY010000025.1:1510-10005 GCA_964465135.1 uncultured Candidatus Saccharibacteria bacterium | reverse complement strand
GGCGTATGACGTGTTGAAAGACTCCTCCAAGCGGCAACGTTATGATCAGTTCGGCCATGCTGGTGTGGGTGGGGCTGGTGCGAGCGGTGGTAATCCGTTTGAAGGCTTCAGCGGCTTTGGCGGTCAAAATGTAAACTTTGACTTTGGTGGCGGTTTTGGGGATATTTTTGGCGATATTTTTGGTGGTGGATTTTCGCAATCCAGTGCTGGCGGTCGTGGGCGCAAAGCTCGAGGTCGTGATATCGAAGTAGATTTAACGCTGAGCTTTAAAGAAGCGGTTTTCGGTACCGAAACAACCATTTCTATCAATGCTAATGACAGATGTTCGCATTGTAAAGGGAAGGGCGCTGAGCCTGGATTCGGTACGAAGAAATGTCCAGATTGTGATGGAAAGGGCCAACAAACTAGAGTTACTCAGACATTATTTGGTCCAATTCAGCAATCGACCACTTGTACAACCTGTAGTGGCACCGGAAAAGTCCCAGAAAAAGAATGTTCAATTTGTGGTGGCGCTGGTGTAACTCGCCAAAAGCAAGATATCAAGCTGAAGATTCCGGCCGGAATTGATGACGGCGCTACAATCCGCTTGAGCGGTCGGGGTGAAGCTATAAAAGGTGGCGAAAAGGGTGATCTATATGTAAATATCCGCGTCAAAGCTGACAAGAAATTCACTCGCGAAGGAAACTTGATTTTGAGCGAAGAGAGAATCTCGATGATAGACGCCGCACTTGGTGCTGAGCTAGACGTAGAAACCGTAGATGGTCCAATTACGATGAAAATACCAGCCGGCACACAGAGCCACACGGATTTCAAATTAAGTAGCCATGGTGTGCCATATCTGAATAGCGAGAGACGAGGCGCGCATATCGTGACGGTTGTTGTTGAAACCCCAACTCGCTTAAACAAGAAGCAAAAGAAGATTTTAGAAGAGTTCAAGGGCGCTAAAAAGGGTATTTTTTAGCGGAAGAGCTAGGCTTGTTATTGACATAAGAATTATTTTATGTTATAATCAAGAACACGGAAACATTCAAAAATAAACATCACATAGAATTTGTAGAAAAACCAGACAATATTCTATCCCAGATTAACTCTCTAGCAGAGACAAAAGGCCAGGCTGAATTGAAATCGTCTGATAGATTGGCTGAAGGCTTGGCGAATAATCTTTTGCGGCACGAGCCTCATTTTGAAGACTATAAAAATGGAATTAGTGACGAGCTGGATGGATTGAAGCTTGAAGAAAGAGTTGATTTAAGCTACCTATCATTATTCGATTACGATTCTCAAGATAAATCAAGGTCCATAGAAGAGCGCCAAAATGGAACTAGCAAAATTGAAGAGCTTATTTGCGCACGAAGTTTTGCGCCACGCTATGACAGCAGTAAACGGCGAAGAGTTAGATATTAATACAGCCTTGCCACAATATATCAACACTGAAGAAGGCTTTGCAAAAATCTACGAACTTTCGATGTCTGGAGAATTTCCTCAGATGACGATGGATAATTATTCTGATATTGGCTGGTGCTTGGGGCAGATTGACGGCCAGAAGCATACCCGTAGCGAATTGATTGAGAGAAAGTTGCAGCGTAAGTCAGGCCGTGGCGAAGCAGTGACCGATAAAACAGTCAAGATTGCAGAGAACTAAGCGGCTCGAATATTCCGTGGCACGCCAGGTAGTGACGAAGTTAGCGGAATTTTCACCAAAGATATTTCATATTTTGAGGGGCTTGTACCAGGTTTGAAATATATCAAAGGCCGCTTAGAAGCTGGCGATAAGATCAACGAAATTATGAGATTTACTAGCGCGGCGAAGTTTAATCTTTATGACGAAGACTACCAGCGATACGTGAAGCAGAAAATTATGGGTAAATACGCCATGAGGGTACAATTATTACTGCCAGCACCTCAAGATGGCGAAAACAACACTTAAGATTGATTTTTATAAAGATTTGTGTTATAATATAAGTTATGGATACTAATCGATTAGTTCTTGGTTACACGGAAGAAATCAAGATTAAACAGATTGACGGCGCAAAGATTGACGCTCCTTTAATTTGGGCGAAAGTTGATACTGGTGCGTTTTCGGGCGTTGTGCACGCCGAAAATATCGTTGAAGTCGGCGACAAGCTTGAATTTGATTTGTTTGGTGATGAGAATTTACATATGTCAATTTCAGACTTCCAGACTAGGCTTGTGCGTAATACGCACGGCGGTCGTAAAAAAAGATATTTAGCCGATATGATTTTTGAAATTAACGGTCAGGAGTACAAAACAAAAATCGGTCTAGATGATAGAAATAAGATGAAATTCGATGCTTTGCTTGGGCGATATTTCATACACACCGAGCGGGCGATAGTTGATATGCAACGAAATATGGAAAATGATATTGAATGGAAAGAGATGGGAGAATAAGATGAAAATAGCAATTTTGAGCAACGGTCCAGGAAACTATTCGACTAAACGGCTAAAAGAAGAAGCTGAAAATCGCGGTCACGAAGTTGATATTATTAAGTATAAAAATGCTTATATTTCGATCGACGAAAAAAACCCAAAAGTTATTTATGACGGCGGCGAGATTGATAGATATGATGTAGTGATTCCACGAATTGCCAGCTATATGACTAAATATGGCACGACAATTGTTCGCCAACTTGAAGCTAAGTTTCCGCGATCTTATTTTGCGAATCGTAGCTTGGCGATTACTCGTGCGCGCGACAAATTGCGCTCAACTCAGCTGCTAGCTAAAGCTGGCGTGGCGATCCCAAAAACGGTTATTTCACGCAACGCAACAGACATCGACGGTCTTTTGGACGAACTTGGTGGTGTGCCGGTGATCATTAAATTGGCACGTGGTACGCACGGTAACGGCGTGGTTCTAGCGGAAACTAAAAAAGCTGCTAAATCGGTGTTGCAGGCATTTTATTTAAATAATGCTGATGGCACGAACGTCTTGTTGCAGGAATTTATTAAAGAGTCCGCTGGAACCGATATCCGAGCATTTGTAGTTGGTTCACAAGTGGTGGCAAGCATGAAGCGCCAATCTCTTGACGATGATTTCCGCTCAAACCTACACAAAGGTGGTTTGGGCGAGCCAATTAAATTGACAGCCGAAGAACGCAAGATGGCGGTTAAAGCGGCTCGTGCCATGGGTTTGGTGGTAGCTGGTGTGGACTTGATGCGCTCAGATCGTGGCCCACTTGTTCTTGAGGTGAATGCTAGCCCAGGTTTTGGAATCGAGAAAATTACTTATCGCAACGTAGCCGGCAAAATTATTGATTACGTTGAGCGCAACGCTAAACGCGGCAACAAAAAAGACCGCATCGGTGTTTAATCTGGCTTAGCTTTGAATTTTTTATCCTTTGTATTATAATTAGGTTATGTTAATATTGATTTTTGCAGCGGTTATAGCGATTCTCTTGAGTCTGTCGCGCCGTAATTTTGGAATTTTTACCTTAACTCTTTTAGCAGGACTGGCGGTGAATAATTATTGGAATAAACCTATCACCGACTTAATAGTGGCAGGCGGTTTAAATGTGCCGTTTACTACGCTGAGCGGAATTGTTGGTTTAGCTTTAATCTGTACGCCGGCTACAATGGTTTTGGTCAAAAGCGTCAAGAATAATAACTGGATTACCGGTATAATAAGCTCAATTCTAGTTACTATATTTTTAGTCTTGGTGATTTTGCCGAGCTTTAGTAATATTTTTACTTTAGACGCACTCTCGCTTAATATTGGAAGACAGTTACTGGCGTGGTCTAATTGGATAATTTTGGCTGGTTTTATCTTTGCGATTTTAGATGTGTTGTCTTTTCGCGTAAAAAAGTAGCTAAATACCATTGACTTTTTGCACTAAATACGCTATAATACCTAGAGTAATTAGCTGTGGGTCTGTAGCTCAGCTGGTTAGAGCACCTGCCTTTTAAGCAGGGTGTCATGGGTTCAAGCCCCATCAGACCCTCCAAGTGAAATTATTAATATCACCTCATTCGTGGGGTGATATTTTTTGTATCAATAATTATTTGTAGTGTATAATAAACTTATGGATAAATATTGGCTAAATTGGCGCTTATTATTTGCTAAAATTCACCAATATTATTTCACCTTTGCTTTAGTTTCTGGGGTAGTGGCTGGGTTTATGTGGTTTAGTCTGCATAGCGGTTTTAACCTATTTTTGGCTAAATATTGGGTTTTTGTTGTAATTATTACAATATTAATATCGTTCGCTGTGAGGCGAACTTATTTTATGGTAATTATCTTTGCGGCCGGTATAATTTTGGCTGGGCATAATATTTCGGTTTTTAACGCTGAATTCCGCCAGATTGATAAATTTATCGGTCAAACGGTTGAGTTGCGTGGCGTTATTACTGAAGATGCTGATATTTCAGAAAAGCAAATTAGCCTAAGGCTCCAAGCGAGCGAGATGAACAACGAGGCGGTTGCAGCGAAAATTTATGCGTCGCTAAGTACGCGTGAGTCTGCGCCGAGGCGTAGCGATGAAATTATCTTGCGCGGGAAGCTGTCTGAAGGATTTGGTGTTTTTTCGGGTACAATTTTTCGGGCAGATATAATTGGTATTAATAAGAAGCCGGATTTTGTGCGTGATGTGCGCGATAATTTTGCTAATAAGATTCGTGAATATATATCTAGTCCAGCGGTGGATCTTGGCCTGGGATATTTGCTAGGGCAGAAGAATGCGCTGCCGAGTGATTTAGGCGTGGCACTTAAAGCGGTGGCTTTAACTCATATTGTGGTAGCCAGCGGTTATAATCTGACGGTTCTGGTGCGGTTTTCGCGGCGGATTTTTACCGATATTTCCAAGCGTCTTTCGGTGATTTTCTCAGCTAGTCTTATTATATTTTTTGTGCTGCTGGTTGGTTTTTCGCCTAGTATGGTGCGGGCGGGAATTGTGGCGCTTCTGAGTCTTTTGTTGTGGTATTTTGGCCGCAAAATTCAGCCGCTGTTTCTTTTGATTCTTGTGGCGGCAATTACTTTGTTGTTGAATCCAGGGAATATTTATGATTTAGGCTGGCAGTTATCGTTTGCTTCATTTTTTGGTGTGATGGTTGTTTCGCCGCTTCTTAAAGCTTACTTTTTTGGTGATCAAGAAGATTTAGCATCTTTGAAGCAGATTTTGTTAGAAACTATTTCGGCGCAATTAGCCACTTTGCCGATAATTTTGCACATTTTTGGCGGATTTTCGCCAGTTTCAATTTTGGCAAATCTAGCGGTTCTACCATTTGTACCGCTGGCGATGGCGCTAACTTTTGCGGTTGGTGTAGCCTCTTATATTTGGCCGTTTCTATCTGTAATTTTTGCCTTTTTGGCGAGCTTAGTGCTTGAATATTCGGTTATGGCGATAAATTTCTTTGCTGAGATTTCGGTAGTTAGATTAGAACAGGAAATAAGTTTTGCGGTGGTGGTGGCTTTGTATCTTGGGCTAATTGTGTGCTGCGTTTATATGCAGCGAGCTACTAAAGTTGATTTAGCTGATTCAAATTTAGTAGCTTAGTTTTAAAATTCTGCCAAAAATGGTAAAATATAGCTAGAAATGATAAAGAAAATGATAAAATCAACCGCTGATATGATGGATTTTGGCGCCAAGCTTGGTTCTCTGCTTCAAGGTGGCGAAGTGATCGAGCTGATTGGCGATGTTGGCGCAGGTAAAACAACTTTTACAAAGGGTTTGGCGAAGGGTTTAGCGATTGCTGATACCGTCCAGAGCCCGAGCTTTACGATTAGTCGTGTTTATGACGGGCGTTTAGAGCTAGTGCATTACGATTTTTACAGATTAAATGACGCTGGCGTGATGGCGCTGGAATTGGCGGATAACTTGGGCGACGCAGAAAAAGTTGTGGTGATTGAATGGGCGGAGACGGTGGCGGATATTTTGCCAGAAAGCCGAATTCAGGTCAAAATTACCTCGTCTAGAGAAACCGAACGACTGCTCGAGATTGAAAACTGGCAAGGCGGTGAGTTGTGATTTTGTATTTAGATACTTCATCCAAAGAAGCTCGCGTGTGGCTGGGCGAAAGCTATTTTGCGCGGGAAATGGGCCGCGATATGGGGCGAGATTTACTCGGTTTTATTAAAGAGTGCTTGGCAGAAACTGGTGCTACTTGGCAAGATTTGAGTGGGCTAGCTTTTTATAAAGGTCCGGGTAGCTTCACCGGCTTAAGAATCGGCGTTTCGGTGATGAACACTTTGGCAGATAGCTTACAAATTGCGATTGTCGGCGAAAGTGGTGCGTGCGAAGAACAGGGCGATTGGCGAGTTCTAGCCCAAAACCGCTTACGAGCGGGCGAAAATGACAAAATAATCGTTCCGTTTTACGGCGCTGAAGCAAATATTACAAAACCAAGGAAATAAAATGAAGAATTTTTTGACGATTATAGTGGGGAAAGTTGTACGTAAAATCGCACAGCTTAAAGGTGGCGGCTCTGCCCTGCCGGGGCTTTTTATCGAGCGAGTGAACCCGAAATTCATCGCCAAAACACTTGATAAATTGCCGCACGGCGTGGTGATTATTTCTGGCACCAACGGCAAAACTACGACTACTAAAATGGTGGCGGAGCTGCTGACCGCGCAAGGTTTGAAGGTTTTTACCAATAAAACCGGTAGTAATTTTGTGCGTGGAATTGCGGCGGCGATTCTGGGTGAAGTTAGTTGGCGCGGCAAATTTAATTTTGATATCGCAGTTTTAGAGCTTGATGAAGCGCACGCTGTTAAATTTTTAGAGATTAAAAAACCACGCTACAGCCTGCTGCTAAACGTGATGCGTGATCAGCTGGATAGATTTGGCGAGATTGATTACACAGCTAGTTTGTTGCAAAAAATCGGCGCAGCCACAGAAGATATTGTGGTGCTGAATCGTGATGATTTTCATTTAGGCTCGGCTGAATTTTATGGTGATTTTGCAGCTATGAAGAAAACTTTTGGCGTGGCGCCGAGCTTGCGCAAGGAGTTTCCGAATGATAGTGAATTGCATAGCGGTGAAGATTCTGGAGTTGAGAATGAGCGGGAAGTCTTACTAGTAGATGATGTTGAACTAAAGAAAGCAGCCGACCGTGCGGCTACAATTGCCTTCAGCGGCGAAGATTTTGACCTAAATTTTGAGATTTCGGGCGTGTATAATCTACTAAATGCGGCGGCGGCGATAGCCTTAGTGCGGGCGATTTTTGAGAACGAGAAATTAGACCTAGACCAAGCTAATTTACTTGAAGCAGTTCAAGATATCAAGCCAGCGTTTGGTCGTGGCGAAATGGTTGAAGTAAACGGCGTCCCAGTTGAGATAGTTTTGGTTAAAAATCCGGGCGGTTTCAGACTAGGTTTGAAAAGCTTTGCGCCAGAGAATTATAGCACAATGATTGCGATAAATGACAATTACGCCGACGGTCGCGATATGAGCTGGCTGTGGGATGTCGATTTTTCTAGCTTGGCTGATTATGGTATTGACCAGATTTCTGGAATTCGGGCTTATGATATGGCGCTCAGACTTTTTCACGATGGTGTAGAATTTGCCGAAGCTGACATTGAAACCGACTTAAAAATCGCAGTCAAAAATTTTGTAGGCAAAAACCAAAAACCAAAACGGATTTTTTGTACCTACACGGCGATGCTTAAAATCAGAGAAGAATTAGCCAAAATAACAGATATGGAGAAGGTTTTATGACGCTGAAAGTTGTGTGGCTATATGCGCGAGATATGAATATTTACGGCGATTATGGCAATATTTTAGCAGTCAAAAAACGCTTGGAGCTGCGTGGAATCGAGCCAGAAATTATTGAATACAACCCTGGCGATGAATTCCCAAGTGACGCAGATATTATTCTGGGCGGTGGCGGTCAGGATTCTGGTCAGAGCAAAATTCAGCAGGATTTGCTAGAAATTGCACCAAAACTGAAAGATTTGGCTGAGAAGAATGTGCCGATGTTGGTAATCTGTGGTTTATATCAGCTATTTGGCGATTATTTTGAGACCAAAGACGGCGAAAAGATTATGGGCGTGAGTATTTTTGAAGGCCTCACAACGGTTGGTGGCGACGTGCGTATGATTGGTAATATTAACGAGAAGTCAGCGGACTTTGGCGAGATTGTTGGCTATGAAAACCACAGCGGGCAGACTTTTCTGGGCGAAAACAATACGCCGCTAGCCGAAGTTTTAACCGGCGCCGGAAATAACCCAGAGGCGAAGTTTGAGGGCGCGCGCTACAAAAATGTCATTGGCACGTATTTGCACGGTTCGGTTTTGCCGAAGAATCCTGAGTTAACCGATTTTTTGATTACTAAAGCACTCGAAAATCGTGGCGAAGATTTACCAGAAGTCACCGAACCCAATCAAGAAAAAGCCGAATCCATAGAAAGAATCACGGAAAAAGCCCGCCAAATTGCGCTGAGCCGGCCGAGATAAGTGGTCTATGTAAAAATCAAATTAAAAGAGTAATTTATATGTGTATCATATTATTCTCCATAATTGTCTTATTCTAATCTTTGATATGCTT
>CAYXHY010000025.1:0-1500 GCA_964465135.1 uncultured Candidatus Saccharibacteria bacterium | reverse complement strand
GAGCCAAATACGTTGGTATATGTCACCGCAGATGGCAAGGCTGGATTACCTTCGAAATCAGATTTTATAGGTGTCCTACCAAGTCGGTCATCTTCTGATTTTAATATCTCAATCAGCTCTTAGTGGTTATATCTGTATGTGCCTTTAGATAAGCAAACCAATTCTTGGAGTGAAACTGCCCGCTCCTTAAATTTAATTTCTATATCCGTATGCACGAATCGAGGTTTAGAATCTTCTTTGGCTGCTTTAGGTAATTTATTTTTAGCTTAGTTATTGAAATTACAACTTTGGAAGAAAATATAGCAAAATATTTTCTTTGCTAAAGCTGAGAAGTGTCCCTAAGAGTTTTGTTAGCACATTAAAAAACACCTCGGAAATGAAATTGTCTCTAAACAATTTTGATTCATCTCCAAGGTGGTTATGGCTGAGGCATATTTTACTGAGCAGAGCTGTGAGCAAGATCTAAAACGAAAGCAAAACACTAAGTGGAGTAGACATAAATAATAGTAGTGTTGCCGTTCGTCTTCCGAGTAAATGCTGGAAGTATTATGATTGTTTAAAAATACAAACTATGATTAAATATACATATGAACACGATTAGCCTTAAATCATATAAACAATACAAAAATAAACAGGCTGGCTTCACAATTATTGAAGTAGTCCTTGTTCTAGCGATTGCAGGACTTATTTTCTTGATGGTCTTTATTGCACTACCAGCTTTGCAACGGAGCCAGAGAGACATGCAGCGCAAACAGATGATGGATAAATATCGTGATGCAATAGAAAGATATAAATCGAATAATAAAGGACACAATTATTGGGATCCATTCGAATCTTATGGAATAAAAATAGGTAATTTTAATAATATTTACAGTTATTTTGGGAAAGATTCTTCAGGAAATACAGAATTAGTTGATCCAAGTGGACTTTCTTATCATATTATGATTAATAATCGCCCGGATGATTATTCATCAACTCTTAACCCAGGTGGAACAGTAGGATTTTCTCCATCATGGGATTCAAAATATATAAATGAATATCAAAGAATTCTTGTTTATGTATCACTAAGAAGAAAGTGTGGCACTAATGGTGGGCTTGAACTTCAGCCAGGAGATCGTAGATATGCTATCCAAATAGGATTAGAAAATGGCGGAGCTTATTGCATCGATGGCTAGGCCAAAAACAAAAACACCCTAAGAAAAATTCCAGGAGTGTTATTCAGGATAGCTATTTTAAAACTATACGCTACAGCCCCAGATAGTATCAAGCGCTCCTTCAGCCAAGCTATCTTTGAAAAAGTTCTAGTTTCCTCTGAGGGAGAATTAGTACATGAACTAGCAGATGGGTGTAAGTCTGTAATTCACGCAAAAAGACAAAATAAAAAAGAATCTACCTCGTTAAGTAGATTCTTTGATAATTCTAGTTTAATTATTACTGATTTTTCTGATGTCGATGGTTTAAATAACAACATAATGGTCGGGGTGAGAGGACTCGAACCTC
>CAYXHY010000024.1:0-10214 GCA_964465135.1 uncultured Candidatus Saccharibacteria bacterium | reverse complement strand
ATTTTGTTTGCGGAATATGGTAAAATTTATCTATGAAGCGAATAAAACAAACGGTTTGGACTATTAAAATTATTCTGCTGGCAGCGGTTATTTTTAAGATATACCAGATGTTGGATACGGGTGATTTTTCTAGGCTAGAGGCCTCTATTGCTGTAATTCCGCTAATTTTCGCTGGTGATATCCTAAAGAAATTTGGCGTGCGCGCCTCGGCGATTATTGAGATTATTTTCTTAGTTTTTATCTTTATCAGTTCAATTTTAGGCTCATTGTATCATTTTTATGAGTTCGTGGACTATTTCGATAAGTTTGCGCATCTTCTCTCAGGGGTAATCACGGCTATTTTAGGAATTATTATCTTGAAGAAATGGAAGATTGTAGCTAGGCGCCAGCTGGTATTTGATATAATTTTTATGAACATTCTATCTCTGGCGATCGCCGGAGTATGGGAAATCTATGAGTTTATTGCTAGCGGGATTTTAGATTCCGATCTGCAGCGTGTAGGCGAAAGTGGTGTAACAGATACTATGTATGATATGATTATTGCAACTGTTGGCTCACTTATGGTTTCAGCGATGTATTACGTGATTATTCGCAACGAAAAATACCGTAAACTTGGCATTAATCTCACTAGTTTGATATAAAATTACTTGTAATCAAGGTGGTTTTCCTGTAAAATTCAAATATGAATAACAATAACTTCCCAAAGTTTTTTGAAAACGATAAGTATATTGTCAGTGAAAAGGTGGCGATACTTAAATTTACTAACTCTTATGACGTCTTTGACGGCTTCGGCAATATGATCGGCAAGGTTAAACAAGATATGTCGGTCGGGCATAAGCTGGCGAGCTTATTTATAGGTAAGTCGATGATGCCGTTTCATTTTGACATTATTGATCAGGAAGGTAATATTCTGGTCACGATCAAGCGCGGTTGGACGTTTTGGATGTCTAATATTAGCGTTCTAAGTGGTGGTAGAGAAATTGCTACTATCAATCAGAAGTTCGCGATGATGAAACCACGATTTAATATTAATGACGCTACTGGACAGCAGATTGGCGAAATTGCGGGCAATTGGCAGGCCTGGAACTTTAAAATTACCGATAATTCGGGGCGTGAAATCGGTAAAATTGATAAAAAATGGAATGGCGTATTTAAAGAAGGTTTCACAACAGCTGATAAATACCAAGTTGAAATTGATCAGGTCGTAAAAGAAGATACTCAAAAAATTGTGATTGTCGCAACGGCGATTGCGATAGATATGATCTTAAAAGAGGCGCAATAGAGACTAATTTACTCTGAGCGTGGTTGCATTTTTTGAAGAAATGTGCTATGATAAATCAGTAATATAAATCGCTTGGTAATTCGGGCGGGATTGTCTTAAAGTCTCGTCAGAAGTTGCAAGCACAAAGGAGAATAAAATGGCAGATCAAGGCCTAAAAATTCGCATTCGCCTAAAAGCGTATGACCACAAAGTTATCGATCAGAGCGCAAAGCAGATCGTTGACACTGCAATCCGCACAGGTGCAACTGTAGCAGGACCAGTGCCTCTACCAACTCGTAAAAGTACTTTCACAGTTGTGAAAAGCCCCCATGTTTACAAAACTGGTGGTGAAAGCTACGAAATGCGCGTGCACAAACGCTTGATTGATATCAGCGACGCAACGCCAAAAACTATCGATTCTCTGCAAAACCTAAGCCTTCCAGCTGGTGTTGACGCAGAAATCAAGATGTAATTAGGCATCACGCGAAAGAGCCTCGAAATGGGGCTCTTTTCTATTGACTTAGGTTTTTTAGTAAAATTGGCTTATGTTTAAGTATAAATTATCTACCCCTCAAACGAAGAACTATTCCACTCTATTTTCTACGGCTGGTAAGACTTGGCCAAGTGGCCCGGAACGCACAGCTAGAAAATACGGGTGGATTAGTTCTGGTCGTAAGCAGCAAGCCTTTACTATCATCGAGGTCGTGCTCGTGCTAGCAATTGCCGGATTAATTTTTTTGATGGTGTTTATTGCTTTGCCGGCGTTACAAAGAAGCCAACGGGACGCTCAGCGCAAAAATGATATTACTCGCGTGGTTGCGGCTACGGCTCAAATACGGGCTAACAATCGTGGTCGTATCCCAGACAGTACTGAAGGCTCTAGAACTTTCAATGATGTACTAAGGGGGAATTATCTAACTGCTGGCGGCGATCAATTCAAAGATCCGGATGGCAGTGAATACTTTTTCGTTGATGCGACTTGGCCGCCGCGCTACGATAGCTCTGAATCTTTTGTTCGCAAAGACCCCACAGGGCTCAGTATTATTTATACCTATCCTAGAAGAAGTAAATGTGAAGGCGACCTTGTAGTAAGGACTAATGCGCTAAACGACCATGTTTTCTTGATAGTATTGGAATCAGGTGGTATTTATTGCGTAGACGGGTAGTTTATTTAGCCTAAAACCTATGATATAATAATAAGCATAATGAGTGGGCAAAACAAAAAACAACGTTCTAGGACTTACGCGCGCAATCGGACTAATCTTTCGCGGCGGGGTTTTGATAAGCACCCAGAGCCGGATAGTGTGTTTTTACTGAAACTACTGAGTCTAGCTATTGGCGCATCTGTCTGGCTGAAATTTGCTAGCCAAATGACGGTATTTGGTGTGATATTTGGTGGTTTGCCGATTGGTGCGATAATAAGCTTGGCGCTGGTCTATTTCTTAGAAAAACGCCAGATGAATCGGCATATTTTTTACGCAATTATCTTTATCGTGGCGCTTTTAAGCTACTTTTTACCGCTAGGAATTATATTATAGCTTGCTTTTTTTAAGCATTTGTGTTATAATATAAGTATGAGCTAGTTCCCTTAGGCTCAATATGAAAAGGAAAGGGTGTACTTTGATATGTTATCATCTATTTATTTTTCACAAGCTATTATGGTCGGTGCGGTATTAGTTCTACTTGTCTTCCTGTCGTATGTGCAGGGGAGAGGCGATCAATGGTCGGAACTGATTTTGTATTATGTTGCTATTTTTATGGTTATGATTGGCTTGATGATCCTAGACTCAATGTTCGAGGGGCTAAATCCGAAACTATCCATAAATATAGTGCTAGCTGGTGATTCTGCTGCTGGTCCTGCATGGATTAGAGTTCTAGAATCTTTATCCGCGATAGCGATAGGCGGTGCCTTTATTGTGGGGACTTTTCTACTGCTAAGGACTGCTTTACGTAACAAATCTAACCGCGGAGATGTTTTAAGGGTTGTGGTGGCAATTGCCATATCTTGTCAGGTTATTACTGACGGTATACCGAGCATTGCTACTATCTTTGGTCGTCCGGGCAGTAAAGGAATTATAAATATTCTATTCATTTTATTCTTGTTTATGATGTTTGTGGCCTGCACGCTAGAGCCTAAACAGGAAAGTGAAGATGATGAATATAAAGAAGATGATGGAACCGCCTAAGTCAGGCGGTTTTCTTTTGCTCGGAAACACTATATCTAGCGTCCGTTGTAAATAATACACGCTAAATACAGCGTTTTGGGCTTGAATTAGTTAAACTAAAGCACTATAATAATACTAACGCTAGCAGACGAACTAGCGAGAAATAAAAACGTTAGTTCTTTAAAAACTTATCCAAAATAAAACGAAGGGGTGTTTAAAATGGAAAACACAGTAAAAATTCAAGAAGTAAACTTGTTTACTTTTCCAGATGTAATTAAGCGTGACGGACAAATTGTTGAGTTTCAGTCAGAAAAAATCTATAATGCGATCAGTAAAGCTTATGAAAGTGTTTATGATACGCATAATGGTGAGCTGATGAACAGTGCTTTAAGTGAGATTCTAGCCGAGATTCAAAATAGGGATTTTAGCGAGAAGATTGGTATTAAGACGGTTGAGAAAATTGTTGAAACTACGTTGATGCGATTTGACGAGGAAGCTGCTCGTGCGTATATTGCGTATCGAGTGAAGCACAGCATCTATCGCACCGATTTAGAGCTAGGTCAAGATGTTAATGAGAATATCCGTAGCCTATTGAGTAAAGATAAGACAGTTGTGAACGAAAACGCCAACAAAGACAGTAGAGTTTATAATACGCAGCGCGATTTAACTGCTGGCTCGGTTGGGAAATCTATCGGACTTGGTATGTTGCCGCCCGATGTGGCGATTGCCCACCGAAAAGGCGACATTCATTATCACGATTTGGATTATCATCCTTATTCACCGATGACAAATTGCTGTTTGATTGACTTCAAAGAAATGTTGAATAATGGTTTTAGAATGGGTAATGCTGATGTAGAATCACCTAATTCTATTCAGACTGCGACAGCTCAGATTGCACAAATTATTGCCAATGTAGCTTCAAGCCAGTATGGTGGTTGTACTGCAGATAGGATTGATGAGATTCTAGCGCCATTTGCCAAGAAAAACTATGAAAAGCATCTAGTTGAAGCCCGTGAATTGACCGATAATGAAGCAAAGATTGAGGCTTTTGCACGCCGTAAAACCGAAAAGGATATTTATGACGCAATGCAAAGTTTGGAGTATGAGATTAATACGCTCTTTACTTCAAATGGTCAAACGCCTTTCACAAGTGTTGGTTTTGGCTTGGGCACAAATTGGTTTGAACGCGAAATTCAAAAGGCAATTCTAAGAAATAGAATTAATGGTCTAGGGGCTGAAAAGCGTACGGCGATTTTTCCGAAACTGATTTTTACGATCAAGAAGGGTCTAAACTTCGCAGAGGGCGACCCTAACTATGGTGTCAAGCAGTTAGCTTTAGAGTGTGCGACAAGACGTATGTATCCAGATATTGTCAACTATGACAAGATTGTAGAGTTGACTGGTAGCTTTAAGGCACCAATGGGCTGCAGATCTTTCTTGCAAGGCTGGAAGGATCGCCAGGGTGAAGATGTTACCGCTGGACGTATGAATTTAGGGGTAGTAACTATGAATTTACCGCGCTTAGCTCTGGAATCTAAAGGTGATATCAATAGCTTTTGGGCTCGTTTGACTAATCTTTTAGATATTGAGGAAGAAGCTTTGCTGTATAGAATCGAACGCTGTAAAGAGGCATTGCCTGAAAATGCGCCGATTTTGTATCAATATGGTGCTTTTGGCGAGCGCCTAAAACCCGGCGGAAATGTAGATGAGCTGTTTAGAAATAAACGCGCGACAATTTCTATGGGCTATATTGGTTTGTATGAAGTAGCGGCTGCATTTTACGGTAGTGATTGGGAAAAAAATCCTGAAGCGAAAGAATTTACGCTGGAAATTATGCGTAAGCTGAAATCTAAAGCTGACGAATGGGGTAATCAATACGGCTACCACTTTAGCGTATATTCAACACCGAGCGAAAGTTTGACTGACCGTTTTTGCCGTTTGGATCGTGAAGAATTCGGCGTGGTGGAAAATATTACCGACAAAGAATACTACACGAACAGTTTTCATTATGACGTCCGTAAGAATCCGACTCCGTTTGAGAAGCTGGATTTTGAGAAGGATTATCCGAAGTATTGTAGCGGCGGATTTATTCACTACTGTGAATATCCAGTTTTACAGCAAAATCCAAAAGCTCTAGAAGCAGTTTGGGATTATTCGTACGACAAAGTTGGCTATCTTGGTACAAATACACCGATTGACAAATGTTATGAATGCGGCTTCGCGGGTGATTTTAATCCGACAGCGCGTGGTTTTGAATGCCCAGATTGCGGCAATCATGACCCAAAAACTTGTGATGTTGTTAAGAGAACTTGTGGTTATCTTGGAAATCCGCAAGCTCGCCCGATGGTTCATGGTCGACACAAAGAAATTTCGGCTCGTGTGAAGCATATGGGAGAATGATTTTGGTAAGTAACTTAGTACATTTACCGCTCTTTATCTAAGGGCGGTTTTCTTTTAGGGAGGTGAAGGAGATGCGAAATCCAAAACCGCAAGAATGGCTGGCGTGTGATTTAAGTAAGGGTAAAATTGCTGATTATAAGCCTTATAATTTTGTTGATGGCGAAGGTGTGCGATGCTCGCTTTATGTGAGCGGTTGTATGTTCGCCTGTAGGGGTTGCTACAATAGAGTTGCGCAAAATTTCAATTACGGCAGCGAATATACACCAGAGCTTGAAGCTCGGATTTTACAAGATTTAGAAGCTGATTATTGCCAAGGTTTGACATTGCTTGGCGGCGAGCCGTTTTTAAATACTAATATTTTGTTGCCGCTATGCAATAGATTGCGCGAACGGTTCGGTGAGACCAAGGATATTTGGAGCTGGACTGGCTATACTTGGGAGGAGTTGATGCAGGAATCAAGTGATAAACTTGAACTTTTAGACTTAATAGATATTCTGGTTGATGGCCGGTTTGATATCTCTAAAAAGGATTTGACACTTCAATTCCGCGGCAGTAGCAATCAGCGGATTATTGACGTTAAAAAGTCACTTGCAGCGGGCGAAGTTGTAATTTGGGATAAGTTGAAAGATTCTGATGAACTTCAGAAAGCAGAACCTTTGGAGCGCCGTTCGTAATGAGCGGCGTTTAATTTTACAGCCGATAAATGTATTGGCAGGATTACTGCTTAATTTCTTTGACAATATTTTTAGCGCGGAGTTTTCTGAAGCTCACACCCAAACAGATCAATCCTGTGATTAGAACTGCACCTAAAACTAATGTAATTAATGGCGTATTTACGCCAAAGATAATTGCGGAATTCGGGCTGATAGATCCGTAGAGCGCATTCATATTGGCGGAAATCAAGCCGTTATAGCCAAGAGATACGGCGCCAGTGATCACTCCACCGATTGCAATTGATGAAATTATAATCATAGCACAAAGTGTGAAGATATACGCAACATAAATTTGGATCACGCCAGTAGAAGTAGCTCCGACGGCGCGATACAAGGCAATGCTTGGCTGTTCATCTAGAATTACGCGGCTGATTGTGCCAGCCATTATGAAAGCCGCGACGATCGTCAAGAAAATCACAATACCGATAATTATTGGTGTAATCAACTGCTGATATTTGGTTTGTACGCCAAGTGTGTTGTTAATTAGCTCTCTGGAGCCAACTATCGAATTGGGTTCACCGCCGCAATCTAAGCTATCCTCGCAATTAGTTTGTTCGATGAATTTTCTGGCATCTTGAGGATTTTGAAAGGTGATTAATCCGGTCGAAAAACCCGAGATGGAATCGGTAGAGCTAGGCCGGTATAAATTTTTAAAGGCCGAAGAGTCCGGGTTGGCTATAAATGTTTTGAATTGGGTCGACGGCATCGCGGTGGATGAGATAGTTTTGTATATAGACAGAAACGGATCTACGCTATAAGGATCGAGCGTTGAAGCAGCGTTCTCAGGTGGCACCAAACCAGCGATTTCAAAAGTGGCGCTAATTGTTTCTTTGCCAATAATCACGTCCCTTTTAAATTCATATCCAATGGCCTTTTCTGAAACTTGCTCTACGAAATCATTGAGTGCGGTTGCTGGATTGGTACTGGCGAAATTTGGTGGATTAACACCTAATATATAAGCTGCTTTGTCAAACGGAATCACAATCTGGATAGCGTCATCTCGGCTGGAAGTTTTAGAAAACGCCGACATAAATTCATGATTATTGATAACTGAAACGTTTTGAACGGCTTGAGAATTAGTTATCGCATCAGAGCCTTCATCTTCAGGTTGAATTGAGCCGCGCAAATCATAAGCCTTAATTAGTTCGACAAAATCTCCGCCAGATTGTCTAGTGGCTTGATGCAGACTCTTTGTGCCTTGTTCGCGCGCCTGGGGTGTAAACTCTGCCACCGCTTGAATGGTGAAAGGATTGTTGGAATCTAGGAACGGTGCTAGTGGCGGAACTTCAAGGATTGGATATTGCTTGCCCTCATCTGTACTATTCTCATATAGTTCTAGCGCGCGTTGTTTGGTCTTCAGGCTAAATTCATTTTCAACTTCGCCAGTTTGCGAATTCAACTCTCCAGATAGAAATGTTGTTTCAACATAGATTTTATCACCCAATAAATTATGTGCGCGGTTTAAGAGATTGTCCACTAAGCCCTGTGAAAGAAAAACTCCAGACAGCACAACGCCAAACAGTAAGCTAGAGGCCAGAACGGTAAGCGCAGTCCGCCGCTTTCTAACCTTTAGTTTAGCTTGAGTGAGTTTTGCGGTGTATTTTAATTTCATATACTTCCTTTATTTGGTTATATTATAGCATAAGCAATTTATGTTGGTAAATATCACTACAATAAAAAACCTACTCTTACTAAGAGTAGGTCAAAATAGAGAGAATTATTCATACTATGGCTAATAATACAAATGAGTGAGGCCTAAGTTTTGAGGATGAGATGGCGAATGCATCACGAATCGATATCTTCCTGAAGGTTGGTTTGGCCAATATAGCCTGAAGTATTCACCATTTACGTTAATCCCTTTCCGGACATTATATGTTGTATTGGAATGTTGCTTTACTGTATATACTGTGCTTCCTTCGACCTTATACCAGATTCCAAATGACAAGCGTTGTAATTCAACTTTGAAAGTGCCTGCACCGGGTGATGTTGCAACACCTTCAAATAATATTTGTTCTGATCCTCCGTGAGAAAATTCAAGGTATCCACGGCTTGTTGACTGCTGCCAATTTTTGTTTGCATGAGATGTTGCAGCTTCGACTGTAGTGGACGAGAATACTAACCCAAAGGTTGTGCTGACTAAAAACATAAATATAGTGATTTTATTTTTCATTTCTAATTTCTCCCGTTAATAAACCCTAAGAAACGATCGTAAAACCAACAATTTTCTCTATTTTATAAAGAACATCATTCCGCATAAAGGGAACGACCTATAGATTATATCATAATTCTAGCATCTCCCAAAATTATCCCACATATGATATTATATAATTATTATGAATTATCTGAATGATAGAACTAACAACTCCTTTAGTTACGATAAGGTAATGCAATCATCCGTATTGCTTTTAATCTTGAACTTTCCGCTTGTGGCACTAGTTAACGTCTTCCTATTGCAGTGGTTAACATTTGCTATTATTGTGGCTTTTAACATGATGGGCTTAATGGCGCCGCCGATCGACGCTGATAATGCAGCGATGATAGCTTGGCGCCTCGCTCAACTAGCTGAACTTATCTTGTTTATTTATGTGTTGCGTAAATATATAGCTATGAAAGCAGACCCAAGCGCTGATACCCGTAAAATAACTAATCTGCTGAAAATAAATGCGATTTCAATGGTGCTTGTCATATTTAGCCTTCTGACTTGGTAATTTAGTGGAGATTAATTCAACTAGTTGATTTCACCCCTTGCAATTTTTCTCAAACTATGCTACAATTGCAGATGAACTTTATTTGCGTAAATACTAGAACTTGGTAATGCGAAGGTCATAATAGGGAAAACCCGAATTTGAAACCGCGTTACACCAAGTTTTAAGAGTGGAAAAAAAGTTTCATTATATAAAACTAATGGGAGCATAAGTGAAATGAAAGCACTTCTCGGTACCAAAATTGGTATGACCCAAATCATCGGCGAAGATGGCGTAGCGACTCCGATTACGCTTGTTCAAGCCGGCCCAGTAACTGTGACTCAGGTCAAAACTGTCGAAACTGACGGTTACAACGCAGTTCAGGTGGCATTTGGTGAGGGTAAGAACCTGAGCAAGGCCGTGGCTGGTCATACAAAGCCAGCAGACGTTACTCCGAAGCATATTCGTGAGTTCCGCGTCGACGAAATTCCTGCGGATTTCAAAGTCGGCACAAAAATCAATGTTGAAGCGTTTAGCTTGGGCGACATCGTAGATGTTACAGGCACAAGCAAAGGTAAAGGTTTTGCCGGAACCGTTAAACGACACAACTTTAATACAAGCGCCAAATCCCACGGTGGCAACGGTGTTGCACGCCGCGTTGGTTCGATTGGTTCAATGTATCCACAAAAAGTTTTCAAAGGTAAAAAGATGCCGGGCCGTATGGGCGCGGATCGCGTAACCGTCAAAAACTTAGTAGTGGCTTATATTGACGTTGAAAACAATCTAATCGGTCTAAAGGGTGCGGTGCCAGGACCTAAAAAAGGTCTTGTAAGCATTGGAGGTAAAGCATAATGGCTGACAAAGCAAAACTACCTAGCAGCGTTTTTGCAGTTCAAGTTCCAAATCACGAACTTTTGAAGCTTGCCTACGACGCTTATCTAGCAAACAGCCGCCTAGCTAGCGCAACCACAAAACAACGTGGTGAAGTTCG
>CAYXHY010000023.1:0-10325 GCA_964465135.1 uncultured Candidatus Saccharibacteria bacterium | reverse complement strand
TATCAACCCTAGTGGGAAAGATATTTTTTCGGTTAGTACCGATTTTTTGGGGCGCAAGCTGACCCTAGAAGTTAACAAAGTTGGCTTCCGCTCAAGTGCTTCAGTTTTAGTAAAATATGGTGATACTGTTGTATTGGGGACAGTTCAGCTTGGTAATCGACCAGTTGAGCTTGATTATTTCCCGTTAAGCATCGATTATGAAGAAAAATTCTATGCTGCCGGCAAAATTTCTGGCTCACGTTTTATTAAACGCGAAGGCCGCCCAAGTGATGAAGCGATTCTAATCGGCCGTTTAATTGACCGCCCAATTCGCCCACTATTTCCAAAGGGTTACCGCGAAGAAGTGCAGGTTGTCGCAACCGTACTTTCAATGGATCCAGCTTTCCGACCAGATATGGTTGGTATGATTGCGGCCAGCGCGGCTCTAAATATCGCTGGCGTGCCGTTTGACGGACCAGTTGCCGGACTACGAGTCGGTAAAGTTAATGGCGAATTCAAGGCTTTCTTATCTGAAGAAGAGCGCAAAAATTCTAAACTTGATCTTGTGGTTGCCGGTATTAAAAGCGGAATTACAATGGTTGAAGCAGGTGCTGAAGAAGTTAGTGAAGAAGAAATTATTAAAGGTCTGGCTTGGGCACATCAAAATATTCAGCCAGCTATTGACCTACAGAACGAACTACGCGAAAAATACCAGGCCGCTGGATACATCAATGAACGCGAAGTAAATCTAATTCTACCAAACGAAGAAATTCAAACAGAGGTAGATAATTGGTGCGAAGGCAAACTCGGAACACAGATTCGCCATCAATATCCAGAGCGAAATGAACTAATTGCTCAAATTCGTGAGCAATTCCACGCTGAATTTAGCGAAAAATTAGGCGAAGCTTATGACGAACTCAAAAAGGACTACGATGAAGCTTTAACCATGGCGATTCACCAAGATGTACGAAGGGGAATTGTGGACGACGGCGAGCGCCCAGATGGTCGCGCTCTAGACGAAGTTCGCCCATTGAGCTCAGAAATCTCACTCCTACCACGCGTACATGGTTCGAGCCTATTTACTCGTGGCGTGACTCAGGCGCTAAATATCGTGACTCTAGCGCCGCTCAGCTATTCGCAAATAGTAGACACAATGGAAATCAACGACGGCGAGCGTGTTTACATGCACCACTATAACGCGCCTGGCTATACCGTTGGCGAACCACGCCGCTTAGGTAGCCCTGGCCGCCGCGAAATTGGACACGGATACTTAGCCGAACGCGCACTAACCGCTGTTCTGCCAAGTACCGAAGATTTCCCATATTCAATCCGTAGCGTGACTGAAATCATGAGCCAAAACGGCTCAACTTCAATGGCCGCAACCTGCTCAAGCACACTTGCGCTTATGGACGCCGGCGTGCCGCTAAAAGCACCAGTTTCTGGAATCGCGATGGGGTTAATGATGGATGGCGACACTCCATATATATTGAGCGATATCGCCGACGCCGAGGATTTCGCTGGTGATATGGACTTCAAATGTACCGGTACTGCCGCCGGAATTACCGCGCTTCAGATGGATATGAAAGTTCACGGTTTACCAGTAGAAATCTTGGAGAAAGCGATCTTGACCAGCCGCGAAGGTCGCAATCACATTTTGCGCCACATGATGAGCGTAATTTCTGAGCCAAAGAAACAACTTTCACCATATGCACCACGAATTGAAAAAATCAAAATCAATCCAGAAAAAATCGGTGCTGTGATTGGTAAAGGTGGTGAAACTATCAACAAGATCACTAGTGAAACTGGTGCCGAAATCGACATCAAAGAAGATGGTTTAATTACGGTTGCTAGTGCAGATACCGCCTCAATCGAAAAAGCCCTAAACTGGATCAAATCGCTAACCGAAGAGCCAGAAGTGGGCAAACTTTACCATGGAAAAGTTGTTTCAATCAAGGATTTCGGTGCGTTTGTTAATATTCTAGCTGGAATCGACGGAATGTTGCACATCTCGCAAATCAGCGAAGAGCGCGTAGAAAATGTTTCAGACGTACTAAAAGAAGGTCAAGAAGTTTGGGTGAAGCTTGAAAAAATCGACGAAAAAGGTCGTTTAGGCCTAACTATGAAGGGCGTGAAGCAATAGTTTTTGCTCAATAATTTAAAAAAATACCGCAGCGAAAAGTTGCGGTATTTTTGTGTGTAAAATTCACAACAAACTTCCTAAAGTGTTATCATTGTAATTTTTACAAATCCTCTTGAAAACACTATATATAGTGTATATAATTAACATAAACACTATATGTAGAGTTTTATAAATATAAAAATAGTTGAAAATATATTACACTATGGGAGGAAAGATGCAACAAATTCACGTCATCAAAAAGGGCGGGTCTAAGGTTTCGCTAGACATAAATCAGTTAAAAATGGAGTTAATTACGGCGAGTGAGGGTTTGCCAGGACAGATCAAAAAGGTAGCCCAAATTATCGCCGAAGTCCAGATGACGATTTTTGATGGCATCAAGCAAGATGAGCTGGAGCAGACGGTTATTCAGGTAGCTCTACAAAACATCAAAGACGATCCGGATTATGACAAAATCGCCGCTCGGTTGCTGCTAAAAACTATTTACGAAGATATTTTGGGTGAATATAAAACAGCTAGTGAACTTCAAAAATTGCACGCGACAGGGTTTCCAAAATTTATTAAGTCAGCTGTAAAAGAAGGTTTATTAGCGCCCGAAATGAGCGACGGCCGATTTGATTTGAAAAAATTAGGCGCTGCACTCGATCCAACCAAAGACGACCTCAGCAAATATCTGGGCGTTATCACCAACCGCAACCGCTACGCTTTGCGCAAACAGAGTAGTCAACCGCTCGAAACACCCCAATTTACCCACATGCGCATCGCAATGGGGTTGAGCTACAACGAAAAAGACCCAACTACTGCTGCGATTGAATTTTACAATCATATGAGCAATCTTGATTACATTCCGGGTGGCTCGACCAGAGTAAATGCCGGCGGGACTTTTCCGCAACTTTCAAACTGTTTCTTACTAGAAGTGCAAGACGATATGGAATCGATCGCCAAATCTGTCCGCGACACGATGTGGATCGCCAAGGGGACCGGCGGCATCGGCATCAGCTTTACTAAATTGCGCGCCACTGGCAGTCCAGTTAAAAGCACCAACACCGAAAGTACTGGACCAATTCCGTTTATGAAGATGATCGACACAGCGCTGTTTGCGGTTAGTCGCAAAGGCAAAAAGGCTGGTGCAGCAGCAATTTATATGGAAAACTGGCATTTGAACTTCCCGCAATTTATTGACTTACGCCAAAATTCTGGTGACCCATATTTGCGTACTCGATTCGCCAACACCGCTGTGTTTATATCTGATGAATTTATGAAACGCGTCCAAAATGATGACGATTGGTATCTGTTTGATCCAGCCGAAACGCCAGATTTAGCCGAACTTTACGGCGATGAATTTTCAAAACGCTACGCAGAATATATTAAAATGGCTAAGAAAGGCAAACTGCGTGAATTTGAAAAAGTATCCGCTCGCGGGCAAATGAAGCAAATTCTGACCAGCCTTCAAGCCACTAGCCACCCATGGTTGACCTGGAAAGATACGATTAATGTACGCGCCCTAAACAATAACACCGGTACAATCCACCTCAGTAATCTATGTACCGAAATTACTTTGCCACAAGACGAGAAGAATATTGCCACTTGCAATCTCATCAGCATCAACCTTTCGTCGCATCTAAAAGACGATAAAACTTGGAATTGGGACCGCCTAAAGAATAGCGCCCGCGCAGCCATTCGACAGCTCGACAACCTAGTTGATATCACCCAAACGCCAATTCCAGAGGCTATGCATTCCAACGAGCAAACTCGAGCGATTGGCCTAGGCGTGATGGGCTTTACAGATGTGCTTGAGAAACTTGGCTTGTCTTATGAATCAGAGGAGGCCTACAACTTGATTGATCAGCTAACCGAGTTTATCAGTTTTCACGCGATCGACCAATCAGCTGATCTAGCTAAGGAGCGCGGTAATTATCCGGTGTTTGAGGGCAGTGGCTGGAGCAAGGGAATTCTACCAATCGATACGATCAAAAAACTAGCCGAATCCCGTGGCGAAGATATCAAAATTAATCAAAAAACCCAACTCGATTGGACTAAACTGCGCCAAAAGGCCAAAAAAGGCATGCGTAATGCAACTTTGATGGCGATTGCGCCAACCGCTAATATCGGCCATGTGGCGGGCACAACTCCTGGTATCGACCCGCAATTCGCCCAGATTTTCAGCCGCTCAACCCTGAACGGCAAGTTCCTTGAAGTTAACACCAACTTGGTACGCGACCTAAAAAAGCTCAATCTATGGGAAGAAGTCAAAGAAGATGTTTTGGCGGCGCAGGGTGACATTCAAAATATTCAGCAGATTCCGCAAAATATCAAAGATGTTTACAAAACCAGCTTCCAGTTGAGTCCGTATGCGTTCATTGAGGTAGCAGCACGAGCCCAGAAATGGGTTGATCAGGCGATTAGCCGCAATATGTACCTGGAAACCCGCAATATCGATGAATATGTCGAGATTTACTCTGAAGCTTGGCGTCGAGGGCTCAAAACCACTTATTATCTGCATGTCAAACCACGCCATCAGTCAGAACAAACTACCGTTTCGCTCGATAAAATCGCTGCCGATAAGATTAAAACTCAGACCAAAACTCGCGGTTTTGGCTTTGCTAAACGCAGCTAATAATTAAATAAAAGGAGATAAAATGTCAGATTACAAACACCCCAAAAATGGAATTCTAGGTTCGGGCTTGCGTGATGGGCTTAGCTTGCACCCGATTCGCTATCCATGGGCGTACGATTTATACAACCAAGCTGTGGCCAACACTTGGTTTCCAAACGAAGTTCAATTAGTTCAAGATTTAACCGATTTCAAAAAACTTAGCGACGACGAAAAGCACGCCCTCAAAACCGTCATTAGTTATTTGAACCCGAATGAACTGCTAATCAACAAATCACTAGCTTTCGGTATCTATCCGTACATCAACGCCGCCGAAGGGCAACTCTACCTCAGTAAACAGATGTGGGAAGAAGCCAATCACTTTATGACTTTTGAATATATCATCGAGACTTTCCCGTTTGACCGCGAAGAAATCTATGCCGCCGGCTTTGGCAAAAAATCGCTGGCCGACAAAGCTGCTTTTCAAAATAAACACCTTGATGTAATGATGTCAAAAGATTTGGATATTTACTCACTTGAAGGCAAAAAAGATTTCGTCCGTAGTTTAGTGGCTTATAACATCGTGCTTGAAGGCATCTGGTTCTACAGCGGCTTTATGGTTGGAATGAGCTTCCGCCAGCGTAATTTATTACGTAATGTAGGCTCGCTGCTCGATTGGATCACTAAAGACGAAAACCTGCACCTGACTTTTGGCATCAATCTGCTGCTGACCATTTTAGACGAAAACCCAGAACTGCAAACCCAAGAATTCGCTGACGAAATCCGCGCGCTGATTCTTGAGGCGGTTGAACTTGAAAAAGCTTACAATAAAGACATGTTACCAAAGGGAATTTTAGGCCTCAACGCCGATTATGTCAACCAATACGTGATGCATATGACCGACCGCCGACTGGTTGAGCTTGGTTTTGAGCCGGAATATAACGTTGCCAACCCAGCCAAATGGATGGCAACCGCCAACGATACGCTAGAATTGGTCAATTTCTTTGAAAGTACTAACACTAGTTATGAAGTTAATACAACGGAGTAGCGTATGGATGAAAATAGTAAAAATCTTCTAGATACAGTTCAGGTTGGCGCACTAGCAACGGTTAATCCAGATGGTTCACCACTGATTACACCACTTCATTTCGCAAGACTTGATGAAAATATAATCTGGATAACTGGCAAGGACTCGCAACACAGCAAAAATCACCAAAATGGGCAGCCAATTGAATTTGTAGCTTGGAATGATCAGAAGCAAGCAGTTTATCTCAAAACTACCGCCTCTGAAGTAGAAGAAAATAAACTCGCAGCAGCCGAAAAAGCCTATCAAATTAAGCTCGGCGATTTCCGCCCGGTAGTCGAAAATCCAACTTTTTATAAAGCACCGATCGGCGAATTAGACAAAGATTTCCCAGACGGAATTTGGAAACATTTCGTTTCGTGAAATAGAATTTTTAAGGTATAATAGATATAAACGTAACCAAAATAGAGGGTAAAATGAACGCAAATAAAATTTTGAATGACGATATGACACTAGAAGAAAAACTTAGCGCAATTGACCGAGCAATGGAAAACGCGCAAGCTGCGGCCGATGAAGAAGCTAAAAGGCGAGGTATTGCTAGTGCGCCAATCGACCCAGCGACACTCACAATTTGCGACGGGTGCGAATAGGTTTGAATGGCCAGCAAGCTTAATATTTTAGATATCGATCCTTATTTGGAGCCCCATAAAGATGATCTTCTACTTAGGGCGAACAATCTTAAGAGCGCCAAAAAACGCTTGCTCAAAAATCACAAAAATCTAGCCAGTTTTGCTAATGGACATCTGTATTTCGGTTTTCATAAACAAAAAGATGGCTGGATTTTTCGCGAGTGGGCGCCGGCGGCTAAAGAAATTTCATTAATTGGTGATTTTAATAACTGGAATCGCAGCAGTCATAAACTTAAAAATATCGGCGAGGGCGTGTGGGAAATTCATATTCCAGAAAATGATAATCTAAGGCATAAGTCAAAAATTAAGCTAGAAATCACCACTGCGCGAGAGAAATTTGATCGAATTCCAACTTATATCAAGCGGGTTATTCAAAAAGAGAATTCAATTGATTTCGACGGACAAGTTTGGGCGCCAGACATACCTTTTAGCTGGACCGATTCTGATTTCAAGCTAAGTCCAGATAAACCACCGATGATTTATGAAGCTCATATCGGCATGAGTAGTAGTGAAGAGAAAATTTCAAGCTTTAATGAATTTACCAAAAATGTCTTGCCGCGAATCAAAAAACTCGGCTATAACACCATCCAATTGATGGCGATCGCCGAACATCCGTATTATGGCTCGTTTGGCTACCAAGTTTCAAACTTTTTTGCCGTTTCGTCACGCTTTGGTACGCCCGAAGACCTTAAAAACCTAATCAATACCGCCCACGAAATGGGAATTGCGGTGTTATTAGATTTAGTTCATTCGCACGCCGCCGCCAACACCGCCGAAGGTTTGGCGCGATTTGACGGTACGGAATATCAATTTTTCCACAAAGGCAAGAAGGGGAATCACCCGGCGTGGGGATCGAAATTATTTAATTACAGCAAGTCAGAAGTTATGCATTTCTTGCTTTCAAACATCAAATATTGGCTCGAGGAATATCATTTTGATGGCTTCAGGTTTGATGGCGTAACCTCAATGTTGTACCATAACCACGGGCTCGGCGTGACCTTTGATAGTTACAAAAAATACTTCTCACTAAACACCGAGACCGAAGCCGTAACTTATCTGCAGCTCGCCACCGAAACCGCCAAAGAGGTAAAGCCGGGTTGTATTTTGATCGCCGAAGATATGAGCGGCATGCCTGGAATGGCGCTACCAATTTCTAACGGCGGAATTGGTTTTGATTACCGCCTAGGGATGGGAATTCCTGATTTCTGGATAAAACTACTCAAGAAAAATTCTGAGCTCGATTGGAATTTAAGTGAAATTTGGCACGAATTAACTCAGCGCCGAGCCAGTGAAAAGGTGATTGGCTACGCAGAATCGCATGACCAAGCACTAGTGGGTGATAAAACAATTATGTTCCGCTTGGCTGATGCAGCGATGTATTGGCAGATGAATGTCGATTCGCAAAATCCAGTGATAGATCGAGCGATTGCATTGCATAAACTAATTCGCCTAATTACTTGCACCACGGCCGGAGATGGCTATCTAAACTTTATGGGTAACGAATTTGGGCACCCGGAGTGGATTGATTTTCCGCGTGAAGGTAACAATTGGAGCTATTCGCATGCTCGCCGCCGCTGGGATATTGCAGATGACAAAAATCTGCGTTACCAATATTTGCAAAATTTCGACCAGGCAATGGTTGATTTTGCCCGCGAAAATAACCTACTTACAACCGAAATGAAGCAGCTCTGGCACGACGAACAGGCTAAAGTGTTGGTTTATCAGCGCGGGGACTATGTTTTGATGTTTAATTTCCACCCGCACGATATTTTTGAGACTGAAATACAATTCAACCCTAACACCACCGGCGAGCTAATCCTACATAGCGACTGGGCGAAATTCGGTGGCTACAGCGGCATAGCCAGAAAAGCCAAAACTGATTGCGGAGCTGACGGAAAATTCCGAGTGATTATCAAGCCGCACACGGCGATGGTTTATAAGATGAAATTTTAACCAAATAAAATAATCTCTAGCCTCGCAGTGTGCCTAGAGATTATTTTCCAAATTTGGCGGAGAGAGGGGGATTCGAACCCCCGATACAGTTGCCCGCATACACGATTTCGAGTCGTGCGCCTTCAACCAGCTCAGCCATCTCTCCTGATATTAATATTATAGCATAAGCTATCGATTTTGCCGATTTTATACAAATTTTAGGTCAAAGAAAAAGAGGCTAGTTCGCCTCTTTTATAATTCATTACCACTCAATGGTATAAAAATACCAAATTTTCTTACTGCCTCTGATAAGGTTATTACGCAATTTCGATTCATATATGGAAGTCTCATGCAATCATCGTAGGTTTTTAACCTCTCGGCGATATCACCCACAGTATTTATGCCATTTTGTTTTAGAATATTATAAATGCGCGGGCCCAGATATAAGTGTTCTACAGATAAAGCATCTACTCCGGTTATTTGAATTCTGCGAGAAGATAAGTCTTTTATGAAATCGTCAATGTCTTCAGTAACTCCAGACTTTGTTTTAATTAGCTCTTTTATAAGATTGTCTATATCATCAACAGCGGTAGTTCTTATCCTATTAATAACGTTTGATGAATAAGTCTTTTTTCTCTCCTTCATCAATAAGGAGACGCATGCCTGACGAGATGTTAGCATCGCATCTATTATATCTTTATCGATACTGTTATATGCCTTTATAAAGTAACGAATATCCTCTTGTTTGGCCTTCTCGATTTTGTCCAAAGAAGAGTACTGGTTAGAATCATCATCACGAATAGCCCTGTCTGACACTACCTTACCATCGGTATAAAAGCTGTATTTGTATACCAAAAATTCCATCTTATCTAATTCTAACATCTGATATAGTAATAGCGCGCCTTCTTTATCCACTTTACGAGTGTCCCCAAAATTGACTTTCTTCAAACAATATTTTATGAGTTTTAATAAATTTTTAATGTCCATTTGAATCACCCTTTCAAATTTTATTACTACATAATATAATGTTTGCGTATTTTTGTCAATAAAACTAGTGTATTACCAAACTTTATCCAACTCTCTGCTGACACGATCACCAAAATAAGTTGAGTTTTGTATACCAGCCGGGATCTTCGTTCTACAGATGGATTCAGCTTTCCGCAACGCCTGATCATAGGTATAAGTTCCATAATAGCGCGTGATATTACCCGCTTCAATAATCACTTCATTACTGACAATATTACTATTACTATCCTTACATTCTCTTCTTGATCCATTATACCCAATTTTATCCCGTATCACACCCTCTTTCATATTGGGGTCTGGTTGTTCTATAACATTTGTAGGTCTGACGTCATTATATACAGAGCAAAATATTTGGCTTGCAACATTGGATGACCGTTGCTGGGGTACGGGAATAGGAGCGGGTGACTGAGTAGTATTGTTTTCTGGCGGCCTGTCTGCAAGCCCCGTTTTTGTTCCGTTATTACTGCTAGCGCAAGCATCTTCGCCTTCTTCAGTAAATCCAATCTGTGAATCCTTAAATTGCTCATCGGTATAATATCTATACGTACCGTTAGAGCAAAGCATATATTGCCAGCGTTTTACATCTTCTTGCGCAACCTCATCATTATCAGAGGTCCGTATCCTTTCCGGTTCACTCGATGGCTCTGAGTAATACACAAAACTATTACTGTCCGTCAAGGAAAATGCCATAAATAGGATACAGAAACTGCTCAATAAAACTACACTAGAAGCAAGAGTTCTATCAAAAATCATCCTAAGTATATGAGGCTTTTTACTATTATCTTTATTCAATCTCTTATGTGAACTGTAAAGACCGCCCTTTAATACCTCCACCAAGCTAACTATACTGGTAGATAAAATGATTAAAAACATTACTACCGATATGGAATAATGAATATTCAGATGTCATGAGCATTAAACCCTCAATAATGAAACGTCTCTGGA
>CAYXHY010000022.1:0-10492 GCA_964465135.1 uncultured Candidatus Saccharibacteria bacterium | reverse complement strand
AGTTTTAACCTTATATTTAGGTACTTTTTCAACCTCTAGGCCAGATTCTTTCAGAAATAGGTCAAGATTAGCCTGTTCAGAGGAGTAATTCACGCCTGAATCAGCATAATTAGTCGGAATAATCACATTGGCATCAGATTTTCGGGCAGTCATGGCTGCAGCAGTCGCATCTAGACCATCACCTCCGCCAACTGGCAATATTAAAATATCCAAAACTCCTAGATTTTCTAGTTGATCGTCAGAAAGTTCTTTATTTACATCACCTACAATACCAATTTTAACGCCATCAATATTAACACTATAAATTACTGACTCATTACCCTCTTGGGTTGGAGCTGAAAATCCATTTATAGAGAAACCCGAAACCTCATAACTACCTGGATAACTAAGGCTCAATTTAAAATTGTTATCATTGGTCAAGAAGCGATCAGAAGTAACTAACTCTACTCCGTTTTTTACGATAACATCCTTTAGGCCATATTCAGATAGTTTAGGGTTAACTACCAAACTAGAATTTCTGGTCAAAATAACTACTGTATTAGCACCCTTATATTCTATATCAAACATCTTATTCTCCTTGGTTATTTACTGAAAATATTGTCAGTATCGACAATTATTCTATTTTTACTGTCTATGATATCGGTCAAAAACTTATCTTTTACACTCATCCTATAGTAGAACTCTTCTGGCTTCATGATGGTATAGTTCAGTTCCCTAGTTTCATCTTTTTCGATTTTTTCAGCCCACTTAGATAATTGGCGGCCCTCATTATCACCAACAATTAGCATATCAGTTGTTGAATTTGAGTTATCAACCAACACGCCCGAAATGATAAAAACTTTTATGTTATTTTTAACAGAGCTAACTTTATCTTCCCAACTATCTACACCACCTGCTGCCGATACTGCATCTTCTTTGAGTTCCGCACCAGAGAATATAGCCCTTAGCGGTACATAATATTTATACCGTTGGTTCACTGAATAATACAGTTTACGGTCTTTTGTGATGCTTTTAACAACATTGGCGTTTTGCATATTAGACAGCTCTCTACGAACAGAGTTTACCTGCTCATCAATAATTCTAGTGATTTCACGCACATAAAACTCTTCGCCTGGATTATTAAAAAATAGGTTCAATAGCTTAACCCTAGTCTTAGATCCAAATAATGCGTCAATCATATCATTAGCCACATCTATATTTTAGCATACTTTTTATAAAATATACATTTTTTATTCAGGTTATGCTATTTTCTTAATTTTATTGTTTAAATAGACTTCAGCTTGTCCTAAATCAAGCCATTTAATATCTTTGTTGCGTTTCATAAATGTAATTTGCCTTTTCGCTAATCGCCAGTCGATTGTAGACATTTTAGCGATCAGTTCATCTTCAGATAACTCTCCGTCGATAAACTTTTTAATAAGCGGATAAGCGTTCGCTGTCATAGCTTCGGATTCCCAACCATATTTAGAGCCATTACGCACAGCCTCTTCAACAATCCCCGAACTCAAAAAACTCTCATTTCTTTCTTTTATTCTGTTTCGCAGGACTTCTCTATATGTTGTAATTCCTACAGTGATATTATTATATTTGTTGTAATTATTACTTTTTATATCTGTATCGTTGTAATTATTAACTGATTTTTCAATCGCCCTAATCACGTATCGTTTATTTTTATAATTCTCTGGCAATTCGATGTTATTTTTACTACAGTACGAATAAAGTTCTTCGAGGGTCATCTTTTCGAGCTCTTCCCTAGCTGAATTATCACCCTCTCCGGCAAACTGGTAATCATACAAAACCGCATCTATATACAAGCCTGTGCCGCCAACCAAAAACGGAATTAGGCCACGATTATGTATTTCGTCTATTTTTTCATAGGCGTACTCTTTAAAATCAGCCGCCGTAAACTTACTGCCCGGATCTACCAAGTCAAACCCCCAATGAACAGCCCCCCCTCTTTCTTGCAGACTAGGTTTTGCAGAGGCAATATCAATATCTCGATAAATAGCCCTGGAATCGGCAGAGATAATTTCTCCACCGTATTTTTTAGCCAGCTCAATAGCGAGCGTTGTTTTTCCGCTCGCCGTTGGTCCAGTTATAATAATCAAAGGCTTTTTGAGTTCAGGCATCTAAATATTGGCTAGATATTCACTTAGTGAATCTAGGTTAACTTTTTCTTCAACAAAGTCATCGCCCTGGCGGCTTCTAACACTGACAACTTTCTCGGCTTTATCTTTAGGCCCAACAATCAGCTGTACAGGAATTTTCATCTTTGAAGCTTCGCGAATTTTCTTGCCTAAAGATTCATTTCGTATATCACTAGTAAATCTAAGCTCATTGTATCTTACAGGGGAATCTAGGACTGTATTTTTAAGAACTGATTCAATTTCTTTAACATAATCATCAACTGTGTTATTGACTGTCAAAATTCGCACTTGCTCTGGCGCTGACCAGAAATCAAACCAACCAGCTTTATGCTCAATGTAAACGCTCATAAATCGCTCAACTGAGCCTAGCAACGCACAGTGAATCATGACTGGAGTTTCTAGCTCGCCTTCAGTGTTGGTATAAACTAGCTCAAAACGGTTAGGCTGCACGAAGTCTAATTGAACAGTTGCAACTTGATGTTCACGACCAATAGCGTCAGTTGCCATAAAATCAATCTTAGGCCCATAAAAGGCAGCTTCACCCTCTTGCTCAAAATAATCCAAATTATTAGTGATAACAGCATTTTTTAACTGATCTTGAGCCGCAGCCCACAGATCTTTGTCACCCAAGTAACCCTCTGAATCATCTCTATAGCTTAGGCGAACGCGTAAATTCATACCAATTTTATCATATAGCTCATTGGCGCAACTCAATAAGTTTTGGATCTCCTGTTCGATTTGATCTGGTCGGCAGAAAATATGCGAATCGTCTTGCGTTAGTGAGCGTACACGACTCAGACCACCTAGCTCTCCAGTCTTCTCATCACGATAATCGGTTGTAGTTTCAATATATCGAACCGGTAGATCTTTGTAGCTCTTAAGGCTTGACGCATAGATCTGCGTATGGTGTGGGCAGTTCATTGGCTTAAGCGCAAAATCATCACTAGTTTCTTGGCTTTGCACCAAAAATAGCTCATCACCAAACTTAGCCCAGTGGCCAGATTTCTCATATAGATCTTTTTTAGTAATGTGCGGAGTCCAAACCTTCTCAAACCCATATCTTTGGCGCAATTGGTTAGAATAATTCGCTAGCACGTCGCGCAAAATAGTTCCTCGCGGAGTAAATAGCGGCAAGCCCGCGCCAACCAGTGGTGAAATCGTATATAAATCTAGTTCTTTGCCTAATTTACGGTGATCGCGCAACTTAGCTTGCTCTAATTTTTCAAGATATGCGTCTAACTCTTCCTGGGTCTCAAACGCTACACCATATAGGCGCTGCATTTGCGGATTATTCTCATTTCCGCGCCAGTAGGCACCAGCTACACGCATAAGTTTGAAAGCGCCAACTTCGCCAGTATTCTCTAGATGTGGACCGCGACAAAGGTCTTTATAGTTACCGTTGATGTAAAAAGTTACAGTTTTAGCACCTTCACCAACTTCAAAATCGCCTTCGGCTAGTAATTTCGCATCGGTAGTGCCAGTCTTTTTAAGATCTTCTAGCAATTCAACTTTGTACGGCTGATCAGATTCTTTTGCCCACTCGATAGCCTCTTCTATCGGGACCTCTTGGCGGATAAATTCCTGCTTTTCAGAGATGATTCGGCGCATAGCCTTTTCAATCTTGCCAAAGTTTAGCTCAGAAATCTTCTTCTCGCCTAGGTCAATATCGTAATAAAATCCGTCATCAATTGCTGGCCCAACACCAAATTTAGCATCTGGGTAAATTCTCTGCACCGCTGCCGCCATAATATGAGCCAGACTGTGCCGCATTTTGAATAGTTTGTCATTTTGTGTGTCCATATTTCTCCTTTTATTAAATAAAAAACGCGCCATAATCGAATTCGTATAAAAAACAAATTGAATTATCACGCGTCTCGGACCAAAATTATTAGTTTCGGCGGTTCCACCGGACTTCGCTACTAGCCTCAAACTAGAAGCGCCCTCTTTTGTCTTGTTTACGCCCAAGACTATAAGCGAGGTTCATTGGATGGTTAGGCCAAATCATCACCTATTAAGATTTTATAGTTTTTTACCCGATATGTCAATAACTGATTGAATTTTGCCCGCGGATTTGCTATAATCAAATCACCTGGACGATTAGCTCAGTTGGCTAGAGCATCACATTGACGTTGTGAGGGTCAGAGGTTCGAGTCCTCTATCGTCCACCAGAAATTATAAAAATACGAGAGATTTTAGTCTCTCGTATTTTATTTAGCCGTCTAAGCAAACTGCGCCGCCACTTTCAAGCATGATTTGAATAGCATAATTATTGGGTCCACCACCAGCCACTTTATATTCACCATCACAATACGTACCTGTTCCGAAATGAAACTTACTAAAGGCCCAAGATCTTTCCCGACCTGTATCCGGCTTCCAACGCCCTCCCGCAACCGAACCAGAATAATTAGCCGAACTATAGTAAGTATTACCTTCTGGAGATCTAAAATTACTATTGTCATCCCTTAGTAGATATCGGCTATAGAAGTTTGGTTCTGTGCGGTCAATAATACTTCCGTCCGGAGAGCCAATCGCCATACCACTTTGTGGAGGCACCCTGCCTCTATTATTGGCTTTATAATTATCGATAGCAGTTTTAAATTGAGCGGCATCATTCTTGCGTTGAGTGTCACGTTAGCTTCTTCGTAAAGCAGGTAATGCTATAAACAACATCAAAAATATGAGGCCGGCGATAGCGAGTACGAGCACAACCTCAATGATCGTAAAGGCGCTCTTTGTTTGTAGGTTGTTATGTTTAAGCTTATTCATAAGTCTAGTTTATTCTAAAAAAAAAAAAAGTCAACTTGACACT
Source organism: uncultured Candidatus Saccharibacteria bacterium (assembly GCA_964465135.1). Lineage (GTDB taxonomy): Bacteria > Patescibacteriota > Saccharimonadia > Saccharimonadales > Saccharimonadaceae > Nanogingivalis. Next base: position 5,536 of record CAYXHY010000022.1, on the reverse strand, counting down.
TCGTAGTGTTTATGATATAATGTAAGCATACGAGTAAAGGATGCGACTCGGCAGGATTGAAGTTTGCCGAGTTTTTATCTTATCCATCAATACAGTAGAAACCACCCGACTCTAATCTCATCTGAATAGTATACCTATTACGTCCTTCAGTTAGATCTGCCCCATTATCTGTGCCGCATTTTCTGCCAAAGGTAACATAAATCCAAGGATAAAGTGCCACGGGTTTGTATCCAATTTCTCTACTACCCTCTGCTGGACGCAGTTTGTAAACTGCCCCACCAGGATCGGTAAAATCACCGTTATGAGCGTTTAAATAGGCTTGACCAAATTGAGAGTCTGCTGCCGACTGCGTCACCATTTCGCCCGTTGACATTTCTAAAATAGACGGAGCCTGACCCCTATTGTTAGTCTTATATCGCTCTATGGCTTCAGCTAAACGACTGAGGTCATTTTTTCGCTGAGCGTCACGTTGGCTTCTCTGCAGTGCTGGTAGTGCGACGAAGACCATCAGGAAAATTAAGCCAGCGATAGCAAGAACTAGTACAACTTCAATAATAGTAAAGCCTCCGGCTTGTGAACTCCTATTCCTCTCTTTGTTTAAGGCTGGTAAAGCCTGGGCTAGCGCCCTTGAGCGCCTGCTTTGAAGAAAGTGGAGGTTTAGGAGTGGAATGAATGCTTGTTTATTTAGACCAGAACTAATCCACCCGTATTTTCTAGCTGTGCGTTCCGGGCCACTTGGCCAAGTCTTACCAGCCGTAGAAAATAGAATGGAATAGTTCTTCGTTTGAGGGGTAGATAATTTATACTTAAACATAAGCTAATTTTACTAAAAAAAAAAAATCTAAGTCAAGTACAGCTCTGAATATGATAGAATATAATAAATAGGAGGATTCAATGGATTTTAATCAATACCAAAAGCGAATCGAGCAGTTTGACTTGTTCGTACAAGAAAAATATAGAGCTAGTGATCCGGCCTTTATGGCGAAGGTTTTAGGCCTAGTCGGAGAAGCTGGTGAAGTGGCTGAAAAATTTAAAAAGACTCTACGCGATAAAAACGGCGAAATCTCTGAAGAAGATAAGCTTGAAATACTAAAAGAGCTGGGAGATGTGCTATGGTATATAGCCACAATCGCCCGCTACTTAGAGTCCGACATGAATACAATCGCCGATATGAATGTCGAAAAACTATCTAAGCGACTGAAAGATAATAAAATCCACGGCTCTGGCGATAATCGATAAAATAAAACCCCATCTAAGTAACAGATGGGGTTTTATTTTTACACTGATAATATTAGCTTTTGCACAGGTGAAATTTAACTTTTAAAATATGTATATTCACCTGGTGATATATTATGTGAATATCTAAATTTTGATTTTCACGAGAAATATTATATAAATATTAAGATTTCTTACCTTTATCTGTGACGAGTGTTTTTTCAGTTACATCGAACTTATCTAGATACTTACCTAGCGCCAGTCGCGTCTGCGCATAATATGCCGCAAAAGAGCTGTAACAGATTGAGGTCACCGGCATCAAAACCCACTGAGCAACCATAAATAAATTCTTACTCTTTTTGTAGCGAGCTGGCCGTGACGGCAACATTTTAAGACTCAAGAAAATTGTTACAAATAGACCTAGAGCTGCAACTTGCTGCACATAGCTAACGACAATTGGCAGTTGATGGGCGATAATGCTCCTTTGCGCAGAAGAGTTGACGATCAGTGGTATCCATCCGCCAAAAGCAACAATAATCGCTTGAAAGGCCAACGAAACATGCCCGTCTAGCAAACGAACGAATTTTGCAACACCGTCTGCTAGCGGAACATTGCGCTTATTTGTAAACACCCGCTCAGCAACATATGGCACATCGCTCGCACCATAAGACCATCTGCGAAGCTGAATAAACTGAGCCTTTAGGGTCTTTTTTGTGGTTTCACTCAGGACGGCGTCCTGATAAATCGGAATACCTATAGGTAGTACCGAATAATCTCCGCCAAAGTAGAAGTAGCTGCGCCAGAATTGATGGCCATCCTCAACGATTGTTCGAGTACTCCAAAAATCCATCTCAACTAAAGCATCCATCGGCTGAGAATGAGAGGCGAAGTTCCTAAGAGTATGTGGTCGCATAGAACTGACTATATTCCAGAATGAATTACCTGTGGCAATAACTCGCATCGGCGCCGGCACATCCCAGATATTATTAAAAAAGAGTGAGACGGGCTGGTATGATAGATGTTTTCTATTTTCATTGACGATATATTCATAAGTTACGGCTGAGAAATATTTTTTGTGCGGTTTATTATCACTATCTAGGGTAGTGACAATAAGTTTACTGTATTCAATGTCATGATCTAAGCAATATTTCTTCAATTCCCGGCCAGCATGGGTTATATTACCGCCTTTACCGATAACCTCATGTGGTAGGCTTTTAAGATGTTTAACAATCTGAAAATCTTTAAAGACTCCTTTGAATTCTGATTGAAGTTTTTTGGCGGTTTCTTCAATATCCTCTCCACCCCGTTCTTCATAAGCTAAAAATATCATCAAATGATCATTACTGTAAGTAGTATCTGCAAGTGATTGGATGGTTGGCTTGATAATATCGTACGACTCATTATAAGCGGCAATTATAACCGCGTTGTAAATTTCATCTGGTCGAGGAAAGAATCCACTATCTGCCGCTGAAATCAAGCGGAGATTTTCAAGATGCTCCGCTGATCTATAGTTGGTTTCTGGTCTAGATTTAAGTTTGGCATAGCTTTCATTTGGGTTTTGTAAATGGTCTAACATTCTATCCCAATTTAATTTAGTGGCTTGAGTAAGATTTTTATGCCCCATAATAATCCTAAACGCCATACTTATAGCTTTAATCAACAGCGTCACAACTATAGTTAGTAGATATATTGAAGCCCAAAATGGCGATATTATAGATAAAACAACCATCATCAATACCGCACCATAGCTCAAAACTGCCGGTAATATCTCAAAAAAGCGATAAAAAGCAGTTCGTTTGCCTTCGGGTATCTCTAGGTTTTTCTGATCCATAAATCTAGTTAGGGATCTCCCGTAGCACGCTAGATATAATGATAAATCCTAAAATCGTAACTACTACTGTACAAAATGTAAGAATAAAGATACTGGAGCGATTTTCAGTCTTATGTAGTTTGACGGCTATAGCGTTATGACCGACTGCAATCAGTAAGCCAACCATAGCCACCGCGATGCGGTAAAACCACCTGTCGCGGTAGTAATGTTCAGAACCATAAATAGTGTATCGATTATAGATTAAATGGTCGAAAATCTCAATGTTAGGAGCAGTAAACAAGAAAAAGCTAATACCTGCAATAAATATAATAACCATACATAATAAAACAAGACGATCTTTTATAATAGCTGTTGCAGTCTCTTTAAAATTATTTTTCATATATTAGTTCTACCTAGATAAATTATACCAAATTTAAGATTTATTAACAACTTCTGACGGTCTCAATTTGGAGCCGATGAGCGGGTTTGAACCGCTGACCTACGCTTTACGAAAGCGCCGCTCTACCAACTGAGCTACATCGGCATTTATATCTCTTTAGATTATAGCACACTATAAAATTAAAATAAAACCAAAAACCACTTGAATTATCTAAGATTGTTTGGTAAAATATCAATAGTCTTAGCGAGGGCTCGTGGTATAGTTGGCCTAGTACGCCTCCCTGTCACGGAGGAGATCGCCGGTTCGAATCCGGTCGGGCCCGCCAAACAAGACATTATATAAAATACGCCAGATTTTCGTCTGGTGTATTTTTATTACCCTTACTCTACCCTTAAGGAATGATATTTTCAGATTGAGCTGCTTCTGGTATTGAAATATATTCTTTGATTTTTCCTTCAGATTTAATAGCTTCCAATCGCTTATTGAACTCCGTAAACGGAATTTTGATATAAGCATAGCTCACTTCATCATCTTTTTTATCTAGAAGCTTCACAATATAGCAGCCATCGCCAGCCCGAGAGATGAATGGCTGCGAAGTCTGACCTTTCTCTAGAGTAGCTGCGATTTGAGTTCGTCCGCCGTCAATATTAGTCAATTTTACAAAACCAGGCGCACTCATTTCTACTCGACCTTCAAATTTTTCAGCAGTTTCTGAAAAATTATTTTCGTTATTTTTTAGCTCAGCTATAACTTCAGATTGCAGTTGCTTTGCGCTGTCATCTATATGAGATGTAACCTTTTTACGTAGCAGTGGTAATTCAATAAACATACGGCGATATTCACTCGGTGATAATTTGTAATTATCCTCTATAATCTTACTAAAAGCACTTTCTGATATCTCAGAATTACTGGTTTTGCGGTGCTCATTGAATACTTCTTCAATTTCTTCATCAGAAACAGTAATATCATATTCTTTTGCTAATTTTATGGCAAATGTATTAGCGGTGATATTATCCATCGATTGGCGCTTATAGTAGTCAGAGCGGCGCTTCTCATCTTCTTCACTCGCCAAAGGACCTTCTTGTTTCTCCGTTACCGATATATTACTGCGATATTGAGCTAAATAATCGCTGTATAGAGCTTTCTCTCCATCTACATCGGCCACTGGTACGGGTGCAAATAAAGAAACGCGGTAAATAAATGTTCCGGTATTTTGAGCTTTGTACATCTGATACCACAAGATAACAGTACCGATAGCTGCAGCGGTTGCGGCAATTATAATCGCGTTAATCACTAATTTGTGCTTACTATATTGTACCGGATATTTAAACTTGCGGCCTTTTTCTAGAATCTCCTGACGGCGGCTTTCTACCGTCGTATTAGTAATTCTACTAGCTGGGACAAGCGTAGATTCTGGTTTTTTCTTTAATTTTATCTTATTCTTCACCTTCATCATTTCCTCTTTCTTCACATAAATTTAGTGCATCTTGCAATCTGTCATAAGTTTCTTCTGGTTTTTCTACATTCTTTATAATTAAATCTCCAACGATTGTTTGAACGTTCAAAACCCCAAATTTAAAGACGTCAGCCCAAAATCCCGGGATAATATAATTCACGCTCTGGATTTTGTTTAACGGCAGATCAATAACGTTTTTCTTAAACAGTCCTTCTTGAGAAATTTGACGAATCCGCTGATCAGATACTATGTAAATAGAAAAATACCAAATCATAAAATGATACATAAAGAAGATTAGCCCCAAAACAAAGCCAGCAAGTGCGATCAATAACATGTCATAAGTTAAGAATATAAAAGTTGGTACGCAGCTCAATGCAAATATCAGTAATAGACCATAAAATCCCTTTCGCATAGAGATAATATGACGCCTAAACATAAAAATAAACTCTTCGCCGTCTCTTTGACCCGAAAATATTTTCTCTTGATTATCTAGTTTAGTAGTCATAATATATAATCTGGTACCCCGGATAGGAGTCGAACCTATAACCTTTTCCTTAGGACGGAACTGCTCTATCCAGTTGAGCTACCGAGGCGCTATTATCAGGAGGGGTTCACCCCTCCGCTACATCTTCGGAATGAATCCGAAGATTTGCTC
>CAYXHY010000021.1:3623-10860 GCA_964465135.1 uncultured Candidatus Saccharibacteria bacterium | reverse complement strand
TTTGAACTAGCGACCTCTTGGTTATGAGCCAAGCGAGCTGACCAGACTGCTCCATCCCGCGATACAATTTATATTTTACCACCAACTCTCACAAAAATCAAGCCTATTTTAAAGTTTCTTTAAGTTTTAGCTTCTTTGTGCGTTTCCACCGAATAAGAAATTGATCCACTGGCGGAAATTACTTTCTTCTTGCATATCTACTTGCACTGGATTATTTTGTATTTCGTCATCTGATAAATTATTTTCTGGCAAAATCAAAACTCGTTCACCCGGATTCACCAAACCAAATTTCGCCCGTGCAGCAATCTCTTGATATTCCTGACTTTTGAGGTATTTCCGTTCGTACTCTAACGTCTGATATTGAATCTCAGCCACTAGTTTATCGCGCCGCTTCATATCCAGCTCTTGCTGCAGCACGTAGTTCTTCTGCATTGCCACAATACTACCCCAGACCCAACCTAGAGCAATCGCACCCGCCACAAATATCACGATATTATTTAACGTCAAGAAATCGTGCGTTAGTTTGTATTTTAGTCGGCGAATTTTTGTTTTTAGCTTAACGCTTTTCATTCTTTGATTTTAGCACACTTTTTGCTATAATTAAAGGGCGGGGGGTTAGCTCAGCGGTTAGAGCAGTCGTCTCATACACGATTGGTCGCAGGTTCGAGCCCTGCACCCCCTACCATGCAATTATATTTAGGCCTCCTATAGGTCTTTTTTGTTGGCTTACCATTCCCGCCTTGTCTATTTTTAACCAATAAAAAAAGATAGACACGGTGGTCTATCTAGGTTTTACAGCTGGGATATTTGCAGCCAATCGAGACGTTGAAATATCAAGACTCAGACTAATAATATCTAAAATATCTGCGCTTGGGCGTACGTTCCTGTCTTCATACTCATAAAGATCCTGTTTATGTATTAAGCACTTGTCAGCGAGCTCTTTTGCCGTCATAAATTCTGCATTCCGCAGAAGTTTTATCCTCTCGCCCAATGTATCTTTAGACAGTATCTCTCTTCGCTTCATGAAGTGTCTTTCAAAACCATGAATGTCCTTAAGGAGCTTTCGAATATCAATATCTAGCACATGGCAAATTCTCTTCAAAGAACGGAGCTGGGGTCTTTCGTAAAGACCGCTCTCTATTCTAGTTACGGTCCGGTAGCCTATAACTGCTTTATCCGCTAATTCGGCTTGAGTCAAAAACTTCGCACGTCTCAGTAGCCCTATTCTATCGCCAAGCTCTTTTCTAGAATAAATAGTGGCTTGGGATAAAAAATGATTTTTGTATTTTTTTATACCAACCAATAGTAGGCCTCTATCTAAGTTTAACGCATCGGCTAGTTTATATAGTGTATTGACAGTTACATTAATAGCTCGATTCTCTTCGATCCGATTAACACTCTGCCTCGAGATTCCTGAAAGTGCAGATAGCTCAGATATACCAATGCCATTATAGAGCCTGGCTTGCTTTACTCTATCTCCTAAAAGACTATCCTTCCAGCTCCCAAAGACTACAACATTCCCTTCCGTCAATTTAGTCAACGCTAATACGTCAACTTCTAAGCCTTTTGCTATAGCGCCGACAATAGAAGAATTATAAATTTCATTCCTTTCTAATTTGCCTATGGCAGTTCTGCTCACAATAGCCTTTTTCGACAACCTATCAGCCGTCATTTCCCTCAATTTACGGATATGCCTTATCCTATCTCCAACTGTATTTAAATGTGCAACATCATCATAGGTAATCGCTTGTTTATACAAGATAATCACTTCCTATTTAATATTTTGTTCAATTATATATTATAACATTTAAACATTCATATGTAAAGGGCCCTGGCATCTCCAACTTCGTGTTCTTATCATACAACTATACCTAGACCTTCCGTAGGTCTTTTTCTTTTTAGAAATTACTACCCACAAAAGAAAAGCCGGACTTTTTGTATTTTTCAACTAAGTCCGGCTAAGCCGTTAATTATTCTTTCGAAATGGCCCAAATTCTTTAGGCAAATCCATTACAAGTATAGTGAACAAAAGAATTATAATAGACCCCTGAACCTCTCTATCGATTATGAGTATAGATACGGCCCCATTGAAAGGCCCTTTCCACACAGACAATGCGGCAAGACCGATTATTGTAAGTACTATGGACAACTTTACCCATAACCAAACAACTTTGCCAATCCTATTTAAGACTTCTTTTGTTTTTTCATTTTTATCACCCTTTTTGTAATTTAAGCTTCTGCAGCTCACCCTAATCACAAATATAATTATGATCAAAACGAGCCACAGAATACCTAAACGTAGGTTGCAAAACGAAAATTAAAGCAGGATTTCGAATTAGTATAACGACTTTAAAGGTTCGTAAGCTTTATATCTAGCTTATACTTATATTATAGAACAAACACGATGAAATGTCAAGATGAGTGGGTGATTTACCGAATCAGATTAATCACCAGCGACATAATCGGCAAAGTAAACACTGACATCAAGGTGGAAATCATCACGATTTCGCTCGCCTCAACTACATCCCCGCCATATTTTTCAGAAAATAACCCTAGCGTAGTGGCGGTCGGCAGACTCTGAAGCAACACTAGCATCACTTTAACATGAACCGGCAAGCCGAGCACAGATACCACTCCAAGCGTTAAAATCGGGCCCAGAATCAATTGCAACCCGCAAGTGATAAATAAGCGCTTTTTATGCCAAACATCCGATAGATTAGCTCTAGACAGCAGATATCCAATGCAAATCAAGCTCAGCGGCGTCATAATTCCGCCAATATAGCCCAAGAAATCGTCTATAAACGCAGGAATCGCAGCCTCGTGCGGTAAAATGAAAACCAAAAATCCGAGCAAAATGGCTATGATATTTGGGTTAAAAACAACTTTTTTCAATGTTTCGCGGCTAATTTTCTTTTCAAATAAGTAAATTCCGTAGCTAAATAGCGCAATATTAAACACCACGCTAAAGCCGCAGTAAGCCATCAGCATAGTCTCACCAAAGAGAGCATACACTAGTGGATACCCCAGAAAGCTGGCGTTATTAAAAATAAATGCAAATTGGTGAGCGTGAACTCTAGAGCGCAGTTTTTTGGACCTAAACATCACTCTAGACATAATAATTAAGGTTAGGAATACAAAAAGCCCGCCGATTAGCCCCGCCAAGAAATCGTTAAACGACGAATAGTCAAATTTGCGCGGAAACGCCATAAATAGCGCCGCTGGCATCGCAATTGAAAGCAGAATTTCGGTTAATTGTCGGTTGGTGTGCTCTACAATCCAACGTTTTTTGCCCAAAATAAAGCCAAGGAAGATGATCAAGCCAACGGTGGCGAGGTTTGAATAAAAAATGCTTAAGTCTATCATTGAAACTATTTTATCATTTTTTGTGGTTTTTAGCTATACTATTGATTGGATAAGCAAATATATCCGCCATTCTCAAGCTTGATCATGAGTGCAAATGAACTATTATTTCTAGCAATATCCACCCAGCGCTCACCATCGCAATAGGCACCCGAATTATAAGCGATCTCACCAACTTCTGGTGCAGGCCTATAGCAGCCACCAACTGGCCCTGAACATTTTATAAATGTGTATCTTTCGCCACTAGACGGATCGCGAAATTCTTCTGGCGGAACTAAATATCTTTCAATAAAATCTTCTAGCTGGGTATTGGTTTGATAATCGCTAACGTATCGACCTCTGTTGTTCGCACGGTAATTCTCTAATTGCGCGGCGATTTTTGTGAGATCGTTTTTGCGCTGAGCATCTCTTTGGCTTCTCTGAAGCGCTGGCAAAGCAATGAAAACCATCAAGAAGATTAAACCGGCGATAGCTAGTACTAAGACTACTTCGATGATAGTAAAGCCTTGTTTATGTGAAGAGCTATTCCATCTTCTCTGAGAAGTTGGTAAAGCTTGGGCTAGTGGTCTTGAGCGCCTACTTTGAGGAGAATGGTGGTTTAGTTCTGAAGTGGTTAGGTTTGTTGTTTTATTGAGTTTAAGTTTGTTCATACTTTAGATTTTACTAAAAAAAAAAAATCTAAGTCAAGCAGCCCTACGCAGCCAAAAACCGACCACTCCTTTCGAAATGGTCGGCCCCACATATAAATCTCAATAAATTATTTTTTGCGTGAAACTGTCAAGAAACCGTTGCGTGGGTTTTCTTTTACAATGCGGTCTTCTGGAAGATCACAAGGTTCACCCTTTTCGTTCACTTCTTTTTTAGCGAAGAAATAGATAGTTTGCACTTTTCCACCGCGCAAAGTTACTTCGCTTTTGTGTAGATAATATTTAACACCCTTTGAGTTAGTCTGACTGTAAGCCATATACATCCTTTCATTACTACTGTTATGGGATAATTTTACACTTTAGAGGCTATGATGTCAAGTGATATTTTATAACTTTGGCGACTTATGCTTTAAAATCATCTGTAAAACTAGTGTTAAAATAATCTTCGTAATTATAACAACACTTATGATTAAAGCCGCTAAAACCGCCCAGCCAGCCAGATCTGGTGTCCAGATTGGAGAGGCAAAATTATACTGATACAGCTCTGCTGGTGGTAAATTTACACTATCATCTATACTGCCCGAAGACGGATATTTCGCTAATTCGTTCATAAAACATTGCAAATAAGCCTGCGAATAGCCCGGAAATTGCGGATCGCAGATATCGGCCGCCTTTTTATAGATATTACCATTTGGATTTTCGCTATGCTCTGAACGTTTTTAAGCTTCTTCTAGTGCCTTTTGATTATCTCTATCATATTGGTGATGCAAAGAAAACAAGTCAGTATTAGCATTCATATGCGAACTAGAGTATTCACGCAGGGTCAACAATCGCTGATAAACAACTGCTTCATCGCCTGCTTCATCAGCCGAATAAACACCATCACGGCGTTGCACCATACCAACGTTATTGAGCCGAATTGCAGTGGCTGCAGCAAACAGCACTAAAACTAGCACGATTATTAACTGCCAAGTTTTGAGTGCATTCAACTTTTTGAGAGTTGTCTTTATCTGTTGTTTAGTCGCCACCGCTTTCCTCTTATACTTAATTATAACATCTCAAGCGCCAAGAATCAATCTTCCTTATATTGGCGAGACTCTTCTCTATACAGCGGAAAATCAGCCAGCGAAAGAGCTAATAGGCCAACAGCCGAAATAACCAAGAAAAATCGTAAACCAATTTCTTCTGAATGGAAAATTTGCAGCAATCCAAATAATAAACCAGATGATAGCGCCGCCACTAAATTACCACAAACTGCCAACGCCATCATATAAACGATCCTAGACCCTGAGCGGTCGGCAGCATCAAATGCGCCTTTGTAGTAGGCCATATGGTAGCCAGTAGTGGTAGATTCGCTCACTAGATTGCTAGCCACTGAAGCTACTGGAGTAGTGATAAATGCACCTCGAATCGCTAAAGTAACTGATTTTATCATAACTGGAACTTGTAATAGCTTCAAGCCCTGGCCTTTATCTACAAATCTGCCATAAATCAAAGCCGCCAAAACACCTACAATCGCCGCCACAGAGCTCAAAACACCAATCACACCGTATGAATTCTGCCCGACAAAGATAAATATTGGTACTAAAATTGACCAAATCTGACTTGAGGACGCATCAAAGCCGACGCCAATCTGACCAATTAAATTACGCCAGAAATTATGCCACGGAAAGCCTAATATATTAATTTTTTGGTTAGTTTTAATCGGCTCTTCGGTTGCTAGGAGCGGAATTATAGCTAGTGTAAATATTCCAGCCGAGATCAGCATTACCATCTGCGGGCCAAGCCAGATCGCTAAAAATCCACCGATCATTGGAGCCAAGCCACCAATTATTTTTTCCATCATATTAACGACTCCTAATTGCCGCCCAGCGCGCTTCAAGCTTTTGACTTTAGAAAAATTGATATCATACGAAAGATCATAGATTGCTACCGAAAACGCCTGTAATATCATGCCAATTACAATTGCACTCAGACCAAACTCGGCCGTATATGAAATAATAATCAAAGTTGGAATATATAATAGATTTGAAAGTAGCGCGCCATGTTTTGGTCCGAATCGTGCAATATAAAATCCACCCAAAATCGCGCCAATTAACTTAAATAGATAAAATCCAACTAAATATATCGCCAGAAAACTAAACGAATATCCTAGTTCGTATAAAAATATCAAGATAAAAACACTAGATAAATTCATAGCTAACAATCTAAGGAATCGCGAAATATACAAAATTCCTACTTCGTCAAAAGTAGCGTGTCGCCAAAAGTTGCGCCGCAAGCTAAACTGCCTTAGAAAATTCATAATCATCAACCTAAATTATACCATAAAACTTGTGTTTAGATCGATGGTTTATGATACAATATAGCTATGAATATATATTTTTCGGGAATTGGTGGCGTAGGAATTGGACCCTTGGCAGAGCTTGCGGCGAGTGCCGGGCATAAGGTTTTTGGTAGTGATAGTGCAAAAAGTTTAACCACAGACAGGCTTGAGCGCCAAAATTTTGACATTAGTATCGGTAAACAAGATGGTGATTTTTTGCAAAAAATCCATCAAACTCAGAATATTGACTGGTTTGTTTATACCGCAGCCCTACCGGCAGACCATCCAGAGTTGGTCTTAGCGCACGAACTTGGACTAAAAAACTCTAAGCGCGATGAATTGCTAAACCATCTAATCGAAGAAAAAAATCTTAAATTAATCGCCGTATCTGGCACGCACGGCAAAACCAGCACAACCGGAATGTTGATCTGGGCTTTTAAACAACTTGGAATTCCAGCCAGCTGGTCAATTGGCACAACTATAAATTTTGGTGAAGCCGGATTTTTTAACCCAAAAAGTGAATATTTCATCTACGAGGCCGATGAATTTGACCGCAATTTCTTACATTTCTCGCCTTTTGTCAGTTTAATTACCTCAATCGATTATGATCATACCGATATTTATAAAACCCCTGAGGAATATCTTGAAGCATTTATCGAGTTCGCCGCTCAGAGTGAATTTACAATGTCTTGGAAAGATCAAAATGGCGATATTTTTAAGGATATTGAGAATAAAGTTCTAATGACCGAAACCGACCCCGAAATTGTATTGCCTGGCGAACACAGCAAGCGCAATGCGACGCTCGTGATAGAAGCCCTAGATTATATCGAAAGCCTCAATCCGGGTCAATTTGGTGAAGATTTGCGCCAAAAAGCTATCGGTGTAGTCAACAATTTCCCGGGTATTG
>CAYXHY010000021.1:0-3613 GCA_964465135.1 uncultured Candidatus Saccharibacteria bacterium | reverse complement strand
CCAGTTGAAATCAAAGCGACTCTACAAATGGCGCGCGAAGTTGCTGAACAAAATGGCTTAGACGGCGTAGCGCTAGTTTATCAGCCACACCAAAATATTCGCCAAGTTGAAGTTCAAGATGAATATACAGACGATGTTTTTGAGAATTCTGATAAAATTATCTGGCTGCCGACCTATCTTAGTCGCGAAAATCCGGATTTGGAGATTCTAACACCTGATTTCCTGACACGCAAAATTGATGGCGATAAAGTCAAATTCACCGATTTAAATGAAGATTTAGTCGCAGAAATTGCCAAACTTAAAGACAAAAACTACTTAGTTCTAGCAATGAGCGCCGGAACCCTTGATGGATGGGTGCGCGATAACTTCGCTAATTAAATCTTCTGCAATTTAATTGCAAAACCGCCACCAGGCGCCATTTTGAGACTTAAAGCTTCGTACTGATTCACTACCCGCTCGCTAATCTGAAATGCTTCAGGGTTTTTACTAAAATGACTAGTTTCGTCATCACAATAAATTTTTGCCCGATAGTCAGCCTGCTCGTCAAGAAAATCTAGCTTTATTTCAACTTCACGTGCATCTTGATTCGTAACTCCACCAATATACCAATCGGCAGATTTCAAATCTTTACGCGCCAACACAAAATACTCGCCAATTTCACCCGCTAGCGGCGCAGTCTCCTGCCATTCCACCGGCACCTCGCGAATAAACTCAAACGCCGGATGACCAAAATAATGCTCCGGGAGGTCAGCCGCAAATTGTAGCGGACTATATAAAGTTACAAAAAACGCCAATTGCTTTGCCAAAGTGGTTTTAATATGCCTCTTGCGTCCTAAATCTTGCAATTTAAATAAGCCAGAACTATAATCTATCGGCCCAGCTAGCATTCTCGTAAATGGCAAAATCGCCGTATGTTCTGGTGAAATGTTAAAGCCATATTCGTGCGTAACTGCACCTTCACGCGTCATTAAATTCGGCCAAGTTCGCTCAATTCCAGTGCCCTTAATCGGCTCGTGAATATTGAGCATAATCTTATTTTTAGCCGCCAGTTCAACAGTTTTTTGGTAATGATTTACCCCAATTTGCGAATGATGGAATTCATCGCCAGTTATCCGCGCCGCCGCATAGCCAGTTTTGACATATTTCACGCCCAGCTGGCGATAATATTCGTAAGCTTCAGGCAGCTCATACTCATAATGCGCAATATTTCCGACAGTTTCATGATGGCCAATCAGTTCAATATTTTTGCTACGAGCATATTGACTCACCAAATGAATATCAAAATCCGGTGCCGGCTGCAAATGGCGCATCTTCTCACTATTTTCAAGCCAATTGCCGTCCCAGCCTTCGTTCCAACCCTCAATCAGTAGGCCATCAATTCCTAATTCTTTGCTGGCGTTGATATATTTCATCGCCGTCAAGGTCGTCGCAGCGTGTCTCTCGCCTGGCGCCCAAGTTGCGTAATCCAAATGCATCGACCACCAAATACCCATAAATTTGATTGGCTTAATCCATGAAGTATCAATTTTTGGCGGATCGTTCAAATTCAAAACCAAATCATATTTTGTCGTTAAATTAGCTGCCGAGTCAGCCACCATAATCACCCGCCAAGGCATCTCAAACGGTGACTTATTCCGACTCGCCAAGCCATCTTTACGCGGCGTAATTTTACTAACAAGCCCCGCTTCACTCTGGCGAATAACCATCGAGCCATAATCATACAACGCCGCCTCATGAATAGAAATATACAAATCATCAGCTAATTTCATCGTTAGCGGCGTGTGAACTGTCGGTATTTCACTGATCTTAGTTTTAGAAAACAGATATTCATATCGATCATCTTTAAACGCCGGAATCCACCAGGCGGTACTATTTTTATCGACATTAAATTCAGTCAATTCAGCTTTTATATTCAAATCGCCGGGTTTTTTAATCGAATAGCGAAACCCAAGACCGTCATTAAACAAACGAAAAGTAACATCAAAATCGGCACTTTTAAGCAATAATTGGTTGTAATTATTCCTAACATCCTTGTTTTGGCCCCAAGTTTGCTGCCACACATCATCAAAAGTGCTAAATTCAGCTTCAGGCTCAGATTGAGTACCGATAATATTGATATCATTTTCATCAAATAACTCCAAAAAAGATTTATCAACCACTTGTTGCTCGCCCCGAGACAACGAATACCAAATTCGACCATCAATATTTCGGCCAACCTCTAATCGCAAACTCTGATCCGGCGAAGAAACAAAATGATTTTTATCCATAAGCTTATTATAACACAATCACCCAGCCAACAGATAGAAATAATCCATCTAAATAAAAATTGCAAATTTTCTTCAAGAAAATGCTTGACAATAGCTTACAAAGTGCGTTATACTCTCTTTTAGAGAGATACTCTCTAAATAATAATTAACCCTTCTAGAGTAGGAGTATAAATAAAATGAGTAAAACTATAAGCAGCACAACAGTAATCGGCGCAGGCGCATTAGGTTCAGCCGTAGCAGAAGCCCTAAAACGAAGTGGCAAGCCAGTTCAACTACTAGATCGCAATCTTGAAAAAGCAACCGGTGCAGTAGCAGGCGTTGAAGCCGGCACATTGGGCGACAAAATCACTGGCGACGTGGTCGTTCTAGCAGTTCCATATACAGCGATTGACGACGTATTGGCAGCTTATCCAGATGGATTTGAAGGCAAAACTATCGTTGATCCAACAAACCCTATCGATTTTGGAACTTTCGATTCTGTCGTTAAAGCCGGCTCATCATCTGCACAAGAAACTGCAGAAAAGTTGCCAAAAGCATCTGTCGTGAAGGCTTTCAACACTAATTTCGCAGCAACACTAGCCAGCGGTAAAGTTGGTGACGCTAAAACTACCGTAATCCTTGCCAGCGACGACGAAGAAGCTAAAGCAAGCCTAACCGAACTGCTTGAAGCGGCTGGACTTGTTGTTAAAAATGCCGGTGGCCTCGCAAAAGCACCTCAGCTAGAAGCCTTTGGCGCACTACAAATCAACTTGGCCGCAACAGAACAAGTTGCATGGACCAACGGATTCGCGGTTATCGAATAAACCTAGTTCGTGGTAAAATAGTATTATGAGTGATTCTCCCCGATTTAATCCGTACAACAGAGCTTGCCCATCTCGTCGACTAATAAACGACGTCGGTGATATTTGGTCGGTGCTAATTGTCGGGGCGCTATCTCGCAAATCAATGCGCTTCACCGAGTTATCCGCAGAAGTTGATGGCATATCATATAAAATGCTAACCCAAACCCTTCGGACACTTGAACGCAACGGCATCATTGAACGAATTCAATACAACGAAATGCCAGTGCGCGTTATGTATAGCCTCACTGAGTTCGGGCAAAGCGTCGTCAAGCCCATGGAATCCCTTGAAAAATGGGCAACCGAAAACATGGCAGAAATTCTCGTTGTGCGTGAACAGTTCGATAATAAAAATCCTAAGGCAAAAGCCTAACAGAGTTAAATTATGACATCGTTGTATTTGTCAACTGATACTTGCTGATTAATGGCCCACTATTAGATTAACAAATACACATGAAAGAGATCAAAATAAAAAACTATCAAAACTGAATGAAAATTTATTAAATC
>CAYXHY010000020.1:0-11225 GCA_964465135.1 uncultured Candidatus Saccharibacteria bacterium | reverse complement strand
AATTCACTTAGGTCGCCAGGTATAGAATCAAACAAAGATATTAGCCTATCCTCTACCATTAATCTCAAAGATAATGATTCAGTCATAGGATCTTCTCAAGAGGTCACTTTTAGATTACTATCAACCAATAATGGGTCGGAATCTCTTACGCTAGCTCCCAACAATAATATTAGCGATATCTTAGAATATGCTAACATAACTGATGTCGGCGACGGTACAATTAAAGGCGATAATATTGTCTGGCCGGAAGTTACGCTACTACCTGGAGAAACTTATGAGGTATTCTTTACCGCAAAAACCCTAGCTAAAACACCCGCTCGAGGCCGCGGCGTTATGGATAAAAATAGTTACGATTGTCATATTAGCAATATATTCGGCAATAGAATCGACCTGAAGATAGATTGTCCCGCCATTAAGAATGTAGATATTATTACAACAACTTTACCTAAATATGATGTATTTTTAACAACAATAACACTTCTAGCTATGCTACTAATTACATCTACTCTAGCCTACCGAACAAATATATTACTCAAGCAATTATCTTTTATTAGACGAAATAGAGAGGTACTATATGTCACAAAATAATACCAAAACGCTCGACCAAAAAGCTCAAGAACGAGCTCAGATTGCTATCGACAAGAGCCTAGAGAGCTTAGGATTTCTCGATAAGACATTCGGCGATGCAGTAAATAATAATGCCCTTCTAAGAAGCTTCCTCAACCTACTAGACATGCTGCTAGACCCGATCGCCATTATAATATCCGCCATTAGCAGTATTTTAACCTACATATCCCTAATAATACTCAATGTGCTCTTCTCTGCCAGCATCAACACTATGGCAACTATACTAGCCTTTGTAATAACCTGGATGATTACTATATCATTAAAAGGTTTGCATTTTCTACTATTTAAATAGGTAAGATCTGCTTATCTCACATACGATCACCAGATAAGTATACTCTAACCACTAGAGTATATTTATCTGATTTTAAAGACTATCTCTTCTGATTCATCGTTTTTATTTACGTCAAACCTGCCTGAGCTATTGATAGGTTGCTGAGATGCTACCTCTTGAGACACTTTAGGTTCTGTCTGCGCAATTATAGGCTGAGGCCTTACCGCACGAGCTGAATCATCTGCAACTTTATGAGATTCTTGTGCACGTAATTCTTCTCTCTTCTTCACCCATCCATCTAAGAAGCCATTGTCTGCAGGCTTTGTTAATGGTGGGTTAGTAGATACAATACCAGGTGAAGACAAAGTGGTATTTTGAGGAGTATTTGGTGTTAACCCTTGCTCAACTGGCGGCTTAGGCTGATTATTAGCCGCGTGAGGTTGCACTGCTTGAGGCTGAACGGATTGAAGGTAAGGAGCTACACTCTCCGACGGTTGACTGTTCAAAGCTGTGATCTGATCATTAATAGTTGATACGGGCTGCTCTGCTGTCCTCACACTCCTCTCCGTAGGTTTAGCCGAAGGTGCCGGTTTTACACTTAGATGTTCTTTCAATTCTGCCTCTACGACTGCCTTTGGTCGGCCATATTTAGATGAAGAATATCGCTTTAACGCGTCTCGGAGCTGCTGATTAGATCTGCCTATTGGCGGTAAAAGACCCATCGTAAATGGCGCTGAAGGTATTCCACCTATTAAAACAGTAGCTACTGCATTATAGTTTGGCAATTTCGTTAAGTCTTCTGCCGTAAATGTTGGCGTAAACGCTCTCTGTAGATTTTCAGCGTCATCAATACCAATACGCCCGACAATCTTGGTTGGCACATTACCGATAATAGCGCTCTTGATCGTATCTGTTAGCTGGGTCATAAATTGGTTAGCCAAGATTAGATTCAATCGGTATTTCCTAGCCTCACTCAAAATAGACTCAAAGCTGTTAGTAGCGAAGTTCTGGAACTCGTCAACATAGAGACAGAAATCCTTACGCTCATCTTCTGGCGTATCAGCTCGGCTCATGGCCGCAGCTTGAAACTTCATCACGAACACCATACCTAGAAGTTTTGCCGCTTGCTCACCCATTAAACCCTTCGAAAGATTGACAAGTAGTATCTTTTGATCATCCATAACTTCACGGATATTAAACCCGCTAGTCTTCTGCCCTAGAATATTATTAATCAAGCCACTCTCAAACGGTGCCCATTTTGAAACAACCCAGCTCACAACCTCTCCAGCCTCACTAGACCGCTGAGATGCCGGCCATTCTTTAGTCCAAAAATCTATCGCTCGCTGATTTTTTAGGTGTTTAATCTTAGATTTAGCAAATTCAGCATCAACCAAAACCTTAGGAATATCCATAAATGTACCACCCTCAGGGTCACTCATTAAAAGAATGGCCGCATTACGCACGATATTCTCCATGCGCGGCCCAACAATACCGGTATTTCCTGGATCATACAGAGATTTAAGCATTGAGTTAGTCTCTGAGATCACAAAATCCATCTCTTCAGGAGTGGCAGCTTCGAACATATTAAATCCTATTGGGTTTTCGATATCACTAGGGTTAAAATAGATAACATCATCAATCCGTTCTTTCGGTATCATACCAATCAGCTCTTCAGCCGAATCTCCGTGCGGATCAATAAACGCAAAACCACGCCCATCCATAATATCTTGAAAAGCTAAATTCTCAAGCAATTTAGACTTACCCATACCAGTTTGACCGATAATATACACATGGCGTCGCCTATCATTTTCGCTCAATCTGATTTGCTTTTTTACACCCCTAAACTCATTAACGCCGAGCAGTAAACCTTCATCCATTAGCTCAGTCGGACCATCAACCTGCTTAATTCTCTGCCGCTGAACCTTTTCAGTCGGAATAGCCGTTCGACTAGGCAGATGGAACATTGTTGAAAGTTCAATACTATTTAAGATATTGCTATTTAAATTCTGCGGGAAGAATCTAAAGATATATGACGTCACTAAATCATCGATATTGTTAGTCATATTAAATTTAAATCCGTTATAGGTAGCTGAGTCAAACATTGAAAAGGCTGATATAATACTTTGCAACAAAGCCTGGCTTCTTGCAGAAGTATTCGACGACACAACCACACGCACCAGCGTTTCGTATCCAGGATATCTGATCTTGCGCTCAATAGCTTCGATCTCGGACTCTTCTAGAGATGTTAGATTTTTAAATTCAGGTTCATCTTTTGACCTTTCTTGAGGTGGCTTCCATAGAGCCTCCATAACATCCAGAGCTATCGCACCACCATTGCCCGTCTTTTTGTTTTTCCGCATATTTTCAACTTTTTGAATAGACTTCTGCGTCCAAGATTCGATAGCTGGGCGGAACATAAACTGTACCGCCACGCCATCACCCCGAGCGGCACGCGATAATGCATCTAGCAGAGCGCGCGACGCATCACGTTTACTATCTTCGTAGGTAGAGATAGGATATATATAATCTTTCTTAAGTGTGAATTCACCACCAATAACACCATGATTACTTCCCTGCTGGTTGAAAATATTCTTCATTTCAACTTCTTCAAGGCGTGCTGTTGGGTAAGCCGCCTCGATTGCTTGTTTCACAGTTTCTGTAATTACTGCCGGCACAACCGCATAATAATGAATCAATCCCCCGCTAGCTACAATCTCAAAAGAAATATGCCTTTGCCCGTATAGTTTAGTCTTAAAACCTTTTGTAGCAGTACTATATATAATATTGTACATAGTTTGAGCTTGAGACAGTGCTTCGTCCACCACATCTCGCTCATCTCTAGATCCGCCCTCAATATCGTCACTCGGTGGTGGTAAATGAATTTTCATCGGCACCATCTTTAAGCCACGCTCGTAATTCTTCGTCTCACGTACTGCTTTTTTATATTGGTCCACGAACAAAAATACTACAACTGGAACCAAAACTACAAGCACAAATAATGCCACCCAGACACTCATTATTTGCCTCCTCCTAGAATCCGACCATAGCGTTTTTTCATATAGTCCATCTGTATATCTCTAAAATATTTCTGCTTTAGGTACGGATCATGGGTTTCTTTAACCATTTTTTTAAGCTTATCAAGCCACTCTTTCTCCATTAGATCATTATCTTGCGCTACTTGCGGTGCTGCGATTACATCTACGCCATCCGCCGGAGCGCCAGTTTGATCGCTTGTAATAGTTGACAGTGCTTGTGGAGCTATCAGTTCTGCCTCTTGGCTTAACTGCTCGCTCACAGACAGAGCCTCATTAAGTGACCTTTGGGTATCTAAATTTTTCGCCCCATCTACCTGCTCAAAATTATTAGGACCAACAAAATTAGTCTCGATAGTTTTTTGAGACTCAATCTTAACTTCAGGTAGCCTATTTTCAAGCTGAGGTTCCATAGTAAAATTATACCACAAACATTAGCGTTTTGAAATGTAAATGCACGCGATTATTTCAAAAAATATAACTAAAATAAATTCAAAAAAACCAACCTCTCCGACGGATTGTTGGGCGATCAAAATAATTGGCGCTAAAGACAAAACTGTAGCATAATAATAGCTACGCTTAAATTCTATAAATTTCAGTGGCGTTTTCAAGAAACTGGCCGAAATCTTGCCTACGACATGTAGGAAAAAAGAAAATAGTCCGAGAAAGATCATATATAGCATAATAAAGAATGCTAGTATACCTATCGGACCAATATTTGAAGGCGATGTCAAATTGAGTAACAAGATCAAGCCCGCTACAGAGACAGCCATTAATGAGAAAATAATTTTCTTAAGCATATTTATAATATATCACATATTAGATACAGCCCAAAGGGCAAACGAATCGAAAATTCCATACGACGCGATAATATAACTATTAGTCGTGGTCCGAAGTCCGCCCTTTTAGGCTAGTTTGACCGCTCCCTTTTAAGGGGGCATATGTCCTTGAGGAGTTCCATCGAATACTATTTATACGAGTAAATAGTATGAGTACTTATTTAATATCCTCGCGCTCTACACTTATATATTAGCGGAGCTTTTTGGTAATTCAAAAAACTAATAAGTTAGGAATCGAAAGACATTCTCATAAACCTTATAAGACTTTAAATTACCACTCAGACTCCGCCAAATATTGGACAAGGTCAAATTTTAAGTAATTCTCATTAATTATAAAAAGGTGCTATTCAGTATAATGTGCTAGTACTTTTTGTGTTTGCTTTTATTTTTGTTTTTGTAAAAGCTACTTACATACTAGCATAAACATAATGCTTTGTCAATACCCCTGCCCTTGTTTCTATATTCTGTGCTGCATAAAACTCAAAAGCTTTTCCACAAATACCGATAAATACCGTTTAAAAAAGTTGTTCAAAAAACAACATAAAAGTCTTGACATTAGCATAATAACGCGCTATTATAGGGGTAGCTTGTGAACAAAAAACTTATTCATAAGCCTAAACTCTAAAAACAAAAATTATATATTACCTCGTAGAATAAACCGCAGATATTCTACGCAGAAAACTAATATAACTCCACAATTCTATAAAAAATGAGCGTTCCTCGCAGTCGCTCATTTTTTATTTTGTTGTATTTTTTACATTTTCGGGAACTAAAATAAGACCTAGCCACCAAGCTAGGTCTTTTAATAATTTCAAATTTGGTGGAGCTGCCGAGAACTGCCCTCGGGTCCAAAAGGTAACTTATTATCCATCTACAAGTTTAGTCTATCTTTGAATTACTCAGAGCCTATCAAAAAAAGATAAACAAAAAAAGACCCGAGCTCCAATTAAAATTTAATTTACCTATAGAATCAGAAACTACAAATAAACGGTCAACGATAAAATATGACACCAGTTAGGCCTACGTTGCCTATCCTAAACCGATGATCGCTAATATACTAAGCAGCGATTGGCGCAAAAGCCGGGGTAAACATACCCTTTACTTTTGCTACAAAATTTTCTTTTGCAATTAAAATTTACCGTACGAAGTAATCGACTTGCCAGATAATATGTTAAATTCCTCTTGTCTAAAGCTAAATCAGCCCCATCCAGATGACTAAATTATAGCATATTCTGTTGATTTATGGTAGTTTTTATGCTTAAATTAGATCATTATGGTAAGTAAGGTCATATCTGCTGCTCCAATCGGCTATGACGCCGAAATTATCGAGGTCGAAGGCGACATATCGAAGGGCTTACCTACCCTACAAATTGTCGGAATGGGCAATAAAGCCATAGACGAGGCTAAAGATAGAGTTAGGAGTGCTATCAAAAATTCCCTACTAGACTTCCCTAGTAGTAAGATAACAATCAATCTTGCGCCAGCAGAACTACCAAAAGATGGAACATATTTTGACGTCCCGATCGCTATTTCTATTTTAATACTAAGCAAACAACTAAAAACCTCTGACATAGAAGATGTTGCCTTCGTTGGCGAATTATCCCTAGATGGCAGCATCAAGGCCGTTAGGGGTATTCTTAATATTGTCGAGAAAATAAGAGACTCGGGCGCTTCAACTATTTTTATACCTGTAGACAATATAGAACAAGCTAGCTTAATTACGGATATAGAGTTGGTGCCGGTCAAAAATCTAAAGCATCTATTTTTACACTTAAAAAAAGAACAACTTATACCAGCCTATGAACCCAATATTAAGCCAATAACACGCGCCGGAAAGCCGAATCGGCTCATAAATGATGTTATAGGCCAAGAGCAAGCTAAGCGCGCTCTATCGATCGCTATCGCGGGTAGACACAATATACTACTGACAGGTCCTCCTGGTACCGGTAAGACAATGTTAGCCAAGGCTGCCCTTTCCCTGCTGCCAGATCTGACAAATGAAGAAATTATTGAAGTATCTAAAGTGCATGGATTGATAAACAACTCCTCTACTACGGTATATAATCGGCCTTTTCGAGCCCCACACCATACCGCCAGTAAGATCTCAATCGTTGGAGGTGGCCCAAAAGCCTTGCCTGGAGAAGTCAGCTTATCACATCTAGGGGTTTTATTTTTAGATGAAATACCAGAATACCCTAGAAATGTACTAGAATCACTACGTCAACCACTCGAAGACAAGGAGATCACCATTAGTCGAGTTAACCGCACTAGCACCTATCCGGCTAATTTTATGTTGATAGCAACTATGAACCCTTGCCCTTGTGGATATCTAGGAGATGAAACCAAAGAATGCACTTGCACAACAACCCAAATTCTTAACTATCAGCGCCGGCTTTCTGGACCATTACTAGACAGGATAGATATTGTTATACCAGTTCAACGTGTTAAAAATAAATCCCTACTAAATAACGACAATAAAAAATACAACATTCATAAAGAATTATCTTCCAAGATAAGAACGTCGTCAAAAATACAACAAAAAAGATATAATCGTAGTAATTTTTACAATAGTATGATTCAGCTATCGGCGATCAAAGACTATGTCAACATCACAAATGAAGCTCAAAAATTATTAGACAACGCTGCAAGTAAGCTAGACCTTTCGGCTCGAAGTTATCTCAAAGTTATCAGAGTTTCGCAGACTATCGCTGACATGGAATCGTCCGATAAAATCCTACCCCAACATATAAGTGAAGCTCTACAATATCGCTATAGAGACAATCCCTCATAAAACAGCTTGATTTTTTAGGGATTTTTTGGTAAAATTGTCTCTGAGTAAATTGCACCTGAAATAGCAAACTCGAAAGGAAGGAAATATTAGCAATAATTCAGTACGGATAAACCAAGCTATACGGTCACGTGAGCTAAGGGTTATCGGTCAAGATGGTGAGCAACTTGGTATTATGACAACCAAAGAAGCTTTAAAGCTTGCAGAACAAGCCGGAGTTGATCTGGTTGAGATTTCACCAAATGCCAACCCCCCAGTTGCAAAAATTATTGATTGGGGCAAGTACCAGTACCAAAAAATGAAAGAACAGCAGAAGAATAAGCGAAATTCAAAAGCTGTCGACCTAAAACAAATGCGTTTTGGCTTAAAAATCGGAGGTGGAGACCTAGATATTAAGCTAAGAAAGATTAGGAAATTTCTTGAGGCTGGTCATAAAGTAAAGATTCAAATAGTATTTAAGGGTCGTGAGATGGCTCATAAAGAAATTGGATTCGATATGGCTAATAAAATCATTTCCCTCCTTGAAGAAGACGCTATATTGGAGCAAAAGCCTCAGATGGCTGGCCGCAATCTGAGTTTAGTAGTAAGGAGTAAATAATGCCAAAGCTAAAGACCCATAAGGGTACGGCTAAGCGAATGAAAGTTACCAAAACTGGTAAAGTGACTCGCCGCCGAGCCTTTAAAAATCACATGCTTTCAAAGAAAAGCAAAAGTCGTAAACGACGAATCAATACCACTGCGACCGTAGACGGTGCAATGGCAAAAAATGTTAAACGAGCGTTAGGAGTAAAATAATATGCGAGTAAAGAGAGGTGTTGCGGCACGCGCTAAGCACAAAAAGATCTTAAAAGCTGCTAAAGGTATGCAACATGCACGCACACGTTCATACCGCCTAGCAAAACAAGGTGTGATCCGTTCGCGACAATACGCATATCGCGACCGACGCAACCGCAAACGCGACCTACGTGGTCTATGGATTACTAGGATCAACGCTGCTGCTAGAGAGCACGGAACAACTTACGGAAAACTAATTGCTGGCCTTAAAACTAAAAATATCGAACTAGATCGCAAAATTCTTGCAGAACTAGCCGCTAGAGAGCCTCAGGCCTTTGCAACAATCGTTGAATCTGTAAAATAATACAAATCTTGTGTTCAACTAAAAAATCCAGTATACGTACTGGATTTTTTATCATATAAGATTAGGTAGCCCATCTGTAAGCCGGGTTCTGTTTAAAATGATCATCTATCTAGCCACACAGTTGCCTATGCGGTCTAGCGGTTATCGAGCTTGGCGGGTAACCAACTGGCCATAAGCCAGAAACTCTCCTTGCAGCAGACAGGGTTTACCTCTCGCATTATGTCACCATAAGCGACTGTGGGCTCTTACCCCACTCCTTTCACCCTTACCTCAGCCTAGGCCAAGGCGGTATCGTTTCTGTGGCACTTTCCCTAGAGTTTCCTCTGGTTGTCGTTAACAACTGTCATACCCTACGCTGCCCGGACTTTCCTCTAACTAAAAGCTAGCGATCATTCGATGGGCTGTATATAATTATATCATAAATATTAATTTTAAACATCTGTGCTTTTAGATACGAGCTCGTCTAGGATGCGGTTCACTTCACGGTCTGCCGCTGTATTAAACTCCCTTCTAATATGCTCTATCTTTAAATATTCAAAGTGTTTTGCTAAATCTTTAATCTTAGCATATATTGGCCATAATTCACGATTCTTTACCCTATATGTACCGTTCATCTGGTTGACTATCATAAGATTATCCATTTTGACCGTTAGGCGCGTAATATTGTGAGCTAAAGCGGCTTCCAGACCAATTCTTAAGCCATGATATTCCGCTTGAGAATTAGTCGTGATACCTAGAAACCCTCCACCTGCAGAAACTTGCTCCTCACCCCTAAAAATAACATAGCCAGCCGATGATTTACCTGGGTTACCCCTAGATCCGCCATCCGTATAAAGAGTCCAATCAGATAACGAAACATCTGTAGAGTCATCACTAGTAATAAAACTCCTATCATAATTCTGAGATAATACGTTCAAAATAAAATCGGTCTCTTTAGAGACGTTGGTTTGAGCAACATAATGCTCCAGGCCAATTAGCTCCATCGAGCTATATTTGGTATTGTATCTAGATAGCTTTAAATTATTACCACCAAAACCAATTTTATATAAGATAAACAGCTGCGATACCTGTCTACCCTTGTCTAGTTTTTTGTCAGTATAGGACACTATATCGTGTAATTTTACCTTCTCTGGCTCTATATCAAATAGATCCATAGATAGTCTAACAGCAAATTGCTCTGGCTGCTCACCAGCAGAAGCCGTACCTTGCGGCAATTCCAATAGATCAGTTTTATTATTCCCTACAAGAATAATCTTCTTTTCTACCTCTATAATTGTTGTAATTTTTACTTTTTGTTTCATTATCTTGTTGTAATTTATACAATATTATTAAATAATTTCATAAAGCCCTAGTTCGAGACAGCCATGATATTTCCCCGCTAAAAGCAAGGTGGGTTTCCGCAAAATGTCGCCACGACGACAAATCATCATTAGGAGTCCCAATATCAATGATTATTCAGGAAAATCATTAGCCTTTCGTTCTAGGGCTACTTATATTATACCACTAAACTCTAAAAATTCCCATAAATATTTCAATTATTCCAGACTGGACAGCGTGCATATACCCAGCAAGCACCGTAGAGAATGTACTAATTAGAAGAAATACGATTATTATTCCATAAGGTTCAATCTTACGCATAGCAGATTGGACAAACTCTGGAGCTATGGCATAAATAATTCTTGAGCCATCTAGTGGCGGAACTGGTAGTAGGTTAAATATCATAAATCCAAGATTAACTTGGACCATCAAGCCTAAAATTAGTGATAATAACCCACCGTCAGCACCAAATAATACTAGTAATCCGAAAGAAATAAACGCCAGTACGAGATTCGACAAAGGCCCAGCTAGAGCCACTAAGGCTAAGCCGTAGTCTCCGTATTTTATTTTGTTAGTATTGATCGGCACCGGTTTTGCCCCGCCAAAGATCGGACCGCCCGCCATATATAGTAACAATGGTACTATTAGCGTCATGAAAGGATCAACATGTTTCAATGGGTTTAGGCTTAATCTTCCCTGTAGCTTAGCCGTGTCGTCGCCCAACCAGTAGCCGACCAAACCGTGCATAAGCTCATGGATAACCATAGATACCACAACCACGCCAAAAACTATCACTATACCTAATAATTGCATATTACTATTATAACATACTTGACTAATTAGCTAAATTGAGCTATAATTGAAAAGATTGTAAATAATATATAAAAGAGAGTAAATTATGGCAGTATGTGATTTGACCGGTAAAGGCAAGCAACACGGCAACAATGTGAGCTTCTCACTTCGCCGAACTAAGCGAACCTTTAAACCAAATATCCAAAAAAAGACAGTTATAGTTGACGGCAAAAAAGTTAAACTTAACTTGAGCACACAAGCTATACGAACGCTAAAGAAAAAAGGCATTCTGTAAAACTGACTTCAAAAATACCACCCTATAAAGGTGGTATTTTTATTTAACATATACTGTATTATTTTCGATCGATTACAACAATAGTTGGTTTTTCTGGTATTGAATTGGTAGTTTTAACCTTATATT
>CAYXHY010000019.1:8687-12443 GCA_964465135.1 uncultured Candidatus Saccharibacteria bacterium | reverse complement strand
TATGCTATCGAAGAGGCCGGTTGGGATGGTGGCGGTGGTGGAGTTTTGGGCGTAGCCAGAGAAGGTGCTAGAAAACATATAGTTAAAACTAGTACCGTTAGACGTGTCTAATTTGCTAAAAAGTTTAGCTGGAATTTGTTCACCGTTTCGGCAGTTATATAATAGGTATCGATATGTATCATTCATAATAGTTGAGCTAGCAAATCGCATTGAATTAGTGAATGGTGTATTTATGGCTTTGAATTTGTATCTGTTAGTGTTAGAATTGGCACCTGTGAAACTAGGATAGAAGCCGAAAGCCCGGAACCAGCCAGCTGTAACGGTCACTGGGCGGATAGTTATGCGGTAAGTACCGGTAGTTGGATAGGTGTGGCTTACGCCGACTGAACTAGCTGAGCCAGATCCAGAAATAGTTTGGTTGGCGGTTCCATCACCCCAGTTTATTATCCAGTTATAAGGGCTGGCGTTTGAAGTCGGTATAGCAAAAGTTGTATCAGCGCGAGTCAATCCACCGGTAGCATCTAGTCTGGTATCGATAGTAAAAGCAAAACATTCACTCTCTCCTTCACATGACGCCAATTCTATATCTGGGTTTTCGTAAAAGATTGCTGGGTTGGAGATTGGGTCGGCATGAGCTTGGTCTTTCATAACTAAGAAGCTAGATAGACCAAAACCTATAGTAAGAACAAAAATAGCTGCCGTTATAAATGGCCATATATTCTTACGAATAAACAAAGATTGATAACTCTTTTTAAGCATAGTGCGTTTGTTGATATAAAACTTGGAATGCGAATTCCTTTGCTTTATGTAATCCTCCCTAATAAAATAATTACTTTTTTATTTTATCATGCTTGCGCTTAATTATCAAGAAAATCCACAGCTTTTCTGCCGTGGATTTCTTAAAAACTTCTTTTTATACTTTAAACTAAGCTTTTTTCACCATTCGTTTGCGCTCATTGGCGTCTAGGTAGCGTTTGCGTAATCGCAAGCTCTTCGGCGTGACTTCTAACAATTCATCATCGTTGATAAAATCAATCGATTGCTCAAGGCTCAAATCTGTAAATGGCGTCAACTGCACGGTTCCGTCAGACGATTTACTGCGCATATTAGTCAAATGTTTCTCTTTTACCACGTTGATTTCAAGATCTTCTTGGCGATTATTCAAGCCAACAACCATACCAGCATAAACTTCAGTTCCTGGACCAACAAATAATTCACCGCGACTCTCAGTGTTTTGCAGAGCATATGGAGTAGTTGTTCCCTTTTCAAAAGCGATCAGTGCACCATTTCTAGTTGATTGGATTTTAGCACCCAATTTCTGATAACCGTGTGGCAAACTGTTCATAATAATAGTACCTTTAGTGGCGGTCAACATCAGATTGCGCAGACCAATCATTGCTCGAGTGGTAATAATATAAGTCATCCGCACCGCACCAGTTGGTAGGTTTTCTTGCCCGCGCATTTCAGCTCGGCGAGTTCCCATTTCTTGGCTAACCGCACCAACAAATTCCGGTGCAACCTCAATAATCAGCTCTTCAACCGGCTCTTTCTCTTCACCATCTTCTACGATTGTCACTACCTGCGGGCGACCAACTTCAAATTCAAAGCCTTCGCGGCGCAAAGTTTCAATCAAAACCGAAAGGTGTAGCTCGCCACGACCCGAAATAATAAAACCGATACCTTCTTCTTTCATTTGCAACGAAACATTTGTCTCAAGCTCTTTCTTCAAACGATCGCCAATCTGGCGGCTGGTAGTAAATTCACCCTCACGGCCTTTCATCGGGCTGGTATTTGGACCAAGATACATCGAAAGCGTTGGTTTTTCAATCTCAATAGTTGGTAGAGCTTCAGGATTTTCACGCGCGGCTAGAGTTTCGCCGATTTCAGCCTCTCTCACACCTGTAATTGCTACGATATCGCCAGCTTTCGCCTCAGAAATTTCCTCACGCTGCAAACCGCGATAAGCGAACAATTTGTCAATTTTGGTCTTGATTTCACTGCCATCGCGCTTGATTAGCGAAACCCCATCGCCAGCTTTTGCGACACCACGGTGAACGCGGCCAATGGCATATTTACCAAGGAAGTTGTCGTAAGTCAAAGAGGTAATAAGTAGCTGGAAATCACCATTTTCATCAACCTGTGGCGCCGGAATATCACTCACAATCGCCTCAAAAATTGGCGAAAAGTCGGCATCGGCTTCTGGGTTTTCTGGCATTTCTGGCCAAGCTTTGCTGTCACGTGCAATCGCATAATAAGTTGGGTAAAGCAACTGTGAATCGTCAACCGCCAACTCCAAAAACAAATCAGAAACTTCATCATTCACCTGAGTAATTCGGCGAGCTGGTTTGTCGATTTTGTTCACCACCACCACTGGCTTCAAGCCAAGCTCTAGAGCTTTCGAAAGCACAAATTTCGTCTGCGGCATCGGACCTTCCTGTGCATCTACCACTAGAATCACGCCGTCCGCCATATTCAAAGTTCGCTCAACTTCACCAGAAAAATCGGCGTGCCCGGGCGTGTCAATAATGTTTATTTTATAATCTTTATAGTAAACCGAAGTCTGCTTGGCGGTAATCGTAATTCCGCGCTCGCTTTCTTGATCGCCGCTATCCATCAGTAGCGCCTGGTCCATTTCGACCTGATTGCTGCGGAAGGTGTTACTCTGCTTCAGCAACCCGTCAACTAGTGTCGTTTTACCGTGGTCGACGTGTGCAATAATTGCCACATTCCTAATTTTTGCTGGTTCCATTGTTCTCTTTTCTTTTAGGCTAATAATTAAAAACTTTGGTTATTGTACCATATTTTGAGCATAAAATAAAGGACTAATGTAGCCGCAATCGTCACATACTAGCGCAAATGCCTATTGAGTGTTTCATCAATCGGCGTTTCGGTATCTAATTTAAACAGATGCGTATGCTGATGTGCCACCGATTTCTGCTTATTGGTAGAAGCGCGACCATACACTGAATAGCCAAGCTGGTCGTATTTTTCAAGCAGCTCAATATGGTCAATCGATTCGTCAAAATTAAAGCCACCCAAAGAGTTAGTATGTCGCTTAGGTACCACCATCAAATGGTCAAGTACAATGCAATTATCCCAAATTTCATATTTAAAAGCATTGGTCAACACCCGCATGGTGGCATTTTCTTCGATTATCTCATTAAGATTTTGGTTAATTTGACAAAATGGACAGTTACTAACCCGAGATCTAAATTCCTTATATTTGTCTGCGTTTTCTTGACTGCGCCAATCTATTCTCATTAGAATCAATTATACCATAAGCGTCAAAAAACAAAAATTAATTTTACTTATTGACAACCGCCGCCTGGTTTGATAAAATACTACGTATTGGGTGATTAGCTCAGTTGGCTAGAGCATCTCGTTTACACCGAGAGGGTCGGGGGTTCGAGTCCCTCATCACCCACCAAGCAATTATATAAACTCGTCTAGATAGTTACCGTCTAGGCGAGTTTTTTACTCCTTAATACCCCGCTCACTATTGACAAAAATACATTTTTATGCTAAAATAATAACAATTTAGTACCTTAATTTGGTTATTTTGAGCTTTATCGCTAAATTATACGCACTAAAAATTCTTATAAAGGGTGATTTAAATGTCAAAATTTATACTGGGAGTACTACAGTTTTTTAGCTTAGGCACACTTTCTGGCAAAGCATGGAATGTCCTGAACTGGATGAAGCTAGGTGGTATAATTACCTTCGAAATGGTCCTGTCTACAGTAGTATTGGTTGTTG
>CAYXHY010000019.1:4994-8677 GCA_964465135.1 uncultured Candidatus Saccharibacteria bacterium | reverse complement strand
TAACATTTGGGTTTCGCTAATAGGGTTATCTGGATTGATCGTCATTTTATATGCAGATAGTCTTCTAGAAGATGAAAAAAAATGGCCTTTTCTTAGCAAAACCTTAAAGATTATAGAGATTAGTCTGCCGCAACGACGTAGAATCATTAGCGATGTCAAAGATAAATATTATTCAATCGGTGATACACACGGCAAAGCGTATATCAACGACCTTTTTGAAAAAGAAGACACAACCGAGGGCCATATTCTCCGCTTAGCCCTAGTCTTAGACCTTCTACAAGAGGATCTAGATATGACTGACACTACGGCTAAACTTGACGAGATGCGCACTAATCTAGAGGGGAAATCCGAAACAGAAAAAGAGGATGCTTTATTCCTTCTAGAAAGACGATTTAAGCGCGAAATAGCCAAATAAGAAGACCCTAACTAGGGTCTTTTCTTTTACTTAATCTGTAAAGCCGCTTGTGTTTACTGCAAAACATAGTATAATTATTGACTTTTTATAGAATTTATGCTATAATGAAGCTAATCAGTGGATTAGGAGTTTACTGAAGAAGTTTAACAAGTTGAGTTGTTGAACGATATTAACGTGATTTATCGCAGCACAGAGCTGACAGGTATCGGCTTTGTGTTGCGATAAATCGCAACAATGTTTTATGCTGACTCACGGGTACGTGGCCCGTCAAATCCACATTTTCGAGCTTAGGCTCTTTCTTATACAAAAAATAAAAAGAAAACGCCCTGCAAGAAAAGTGGGGCGGAGGGGTGATAAAAATGACAATGAATATTGTATACGGCCTAGTGGCCGCAGGTTTATTAGCACTACTTTTTGCCTTTTTCCTCGCCGGAACAAAGGTAATAAAGTATTCAGCAATAGCAATGGCGATAGTTATATTTTTAGTAGCTGGAATCGGGAGTTTCTATGTCGGCGGAGATACAAAATCTCAGACAGCAGAATCGACGATCCAGTCAACCGAACAAGCAATCGTCGCTATAGCTGAAGAAAATGAATTGGAAGATAAACGTTTTCTTCAGCAAAAAAGCGA
This sequence comes from uncultured Candidatus Saccharibacteria bacterium, assembly GCA_964465135.1. GTDB lineage: Bacteria > Patescibacteriota > Saccharimonadia > Saccharimonadales > Saccharimonadaceae > Nanogingivalis. The sequence continues at coordinate 7,631 of CAYXHY010000019.1, read as the reverse complement.
CAACCCTAAAATGAAGGTAATGATAGCTGATGGCTATTCCTTGCCGGAAAAAACGGATAAAGCTCTAGAAGAGATGCTGAACTACATGCGTCACGACGTTGAAGTTCTTCGCGGAACTGCATACGCTCGCGGTGTACAAGGAGTGCCTGAGCAAAAAGATTTACTGGTTGAAATAAACGGTAAGAGATATCTTAACCAAAAAGGTAGAGATTTATACTTCTTCCTTGAAGCTAGTCTGCTAGATAAGGACACAAAAGCAACAAGTATTGTTACTCCAGTAGGCTTCACCGCAGTTAATTCTGGGCAGGTCGATGGAGTGTTTACCACTACTAGCAGCCCTCAGGATTTAAGCGGCAGAAAGGCTACCAGAATAGAATTTGCCGATAACACAATAATTTACGTATTAAATTATTGTGGAAATTTCCTATTCCCTACGCCGCCAAGCGACGTTCCAACATCGCCAAAAATTCCAGAGCCGCCAGTGGACGAAAAACCACCGAAACCGACTCCGGAAAATCCGGTAACACCGCCAACTCCAGAGCCGCCGCAACCTTCACCTAAGAAGATTGAGGACGCGCCTCAGAGGAACCCGAAGGTAATTAAAAAAGATACCAACAATCTCCGTCCAGGAGCAAATGGTCCTGAAGATGCAAAAGTTAATGTATCACCAGGTACCGAATACCAAGGCGATAGCTACGCAGAAGTTGAAAAGCAACAGAAAGCCGCAGAAGAAGCAGCTAAGGCTGAGGAAGAGCGCAAGAAAAAAGCCGAAGCTGAGGCAAAAGCTCAGCACGAAGCCGCTCAAGCTGCTGCTGCCGAAGAACTAGCACGCCAACAAAAAGCAGCCGAAGAGGCCGCTAAGAAAGCGCAGGAGATTACAGACGCCGAAGCTCGCAGAAAAGCCGAAGAAGAGGCTCGTAAGCAAGCTGAGCGCGTAGAAAACGAAAAACAAGCCCAAAACGAAGTCAATGATGGCGAAGTTGACGGCTTCTAGAAACAGCATAAAACATTTAGTACCTTGAAGCCGGCAGTGCAATACTGCCGGTCTTCCCTTGATAATTAATATCTTTCAACAGCTCAACTTAAACTTTAAAAATTAGGCGGTCAGATAAACAAACACACCTTCAATATTGACAAATAAGATTTTCTATGATATAATATAAGTATACAAACCTAGCTTGGGAGAGCTAGAAAGGAGAGACTATGAGGAATTTACTCAAAAAGATTAGTAGTTTTGCTTCAAATCATTCATTGATTTTAGCTTCTCTATTAGCAGCTGTAGTAGTTCCGGCGGCAGTTTTGGCTTGGGGTTCATCTCGCGAGACATTTACTGTTGAAAAACCGGCAACCTACAACACATTTAACTCTATCACCAATAACCCAGATATCGGTGATGAGCGAAACTTCGTGCGAGCACGTGAAGTTAACGGCACTCAGTGGAGTGACGATATTAGTATTACCAAAAGTGGTGAATACTTTGTGCGTCTATACGCGCACAACAACGCCGCTGACAATCTAAATCTAACTGCAGAAAACGTAGTTGCACAACTAAACGTACCTACCTATCAGGCAAAAAAGATTCAAATTGACGGTAGCTTGACTTCAAGCAACTCTAAACCAAATAAGGTGTTTGACCAAGTTATTTTCTCAAGCAACGAGAACTTCAAATTGAATTACGTAGCCGGTTCAGCAACTTATACCAATAACGTATTTACTGGCGGAACTAAACTTCCAGACAGCCTGGTTAATGGTAGTGGCGCAACACTTGGCTACGACAAACTTGATGGTAAAATTCCTGGTTGTTTCAAATATTCAGGCTGGGTGGCTTTCAAAGTTAAAGCTGAAGTCATCCCACAGGGCGATTTCACCGTTAATAAAACTGTCAGAAAAGAAGGTGCAACAGACTGGGCTAAAAGTATTACCGTAAACCCTGGTGACAAAGTTGACTACCAGATCGAATTCAAAAACACTGGTAAAACCCAGTTAGATAACGTAGTAATCAAAGATACTCTACCAAAAGGCGCAACAATCGTTCCTGGAAGTGTTTACCTAAAGAACGCTAGTGGACTAAAAAATATCACCGACGGTCTAGTTGGTGGCGGTACAAATATTGGTGCCTATACTGCTGGTTCGAATGCTTTCTTGAAATTCACTGCAAAAATCTCTGATAATGATCAATTGCCAGTATGTGGTGCTAACACATTAACAAATACTGTCTCAGCCACTACAAGCGTAGGCAAAAAAGACAGTACTGCCGACGTAAAAGTCAGCAAGAAATGTGAGCAACCTAAAGTACCTGGTGTTTCGATCAAGAAAACCGTAAATGGTAAAGACAAGATCACAATTGAAGCCAACAAAGAATTTACTTACGAGCTAGTTGTTAAAAACACCGGCGAAGTAGATCTAAAAGATGTAAACGTTACTGACAAAGCGCCTACAAATGTGCAATTCATTAGCGCAGATAAAGGCACAATCAGCAACAACGCTTTAAGTTACAAAATTGCCGAGCTAAAAGTTGACCAGAGCCAAACTATCAAAATCAAAGCTCGTGCAACCAAAGAAGGTATTACAGCCAAAAATACAGCTTGTGTAGATACACCAACTGTACCTGGCTCACCAGATGACTGTGATGATGCA
>CAYXHY010000019.1:0-4894 GCA_964465135.1 uncultured Candidatus Saccharibacteria bacterium | reverse complement strand
CTGGCTCACCAGATGACTGTGATGATGCAAACATTGAAGTTCCACCAAAACCACCAGTTATACCTGAAGAACCATCTACTCCTGAAACTCCACCAGAATTACCACAAACTGGTATGACTGAGGCCGTTTCAGCCCTAATCGGTGCCGGATCGATAACAGCAGCCCTAGGTTACTACATCGCCAGCCGCCGACAACTCCTATAGCTTGACCGCTTCTAACTTACTGCTTGAAGTATCAAGCTATACAAAATAAGCCCCATCTCAGGGGCTTATTTTTATTCGCTAGGCGTTTCAATAATCGGGATCCGGAAACCAAATACGCTACCGCCATCCTCTTGGCTTTCAAAAATCACATTACCACTGTGCGACATGACGACTTTTTTGGCTAGATACAACCCAACCCCTGTTCCGTCTGGGCGCTGCTGGCGAGCATTCCCTGCGCGATAAAACTTGCCAAATAGCCCAGCTTGCTCATCTTTTGGCACGCCTATGCCATTATCTTTAACCCTAAACTCCAGCTTGCTTCCAGCCTTAGCCAAACTGACAACCGTCTTCGTATTTGGTTTTGAGTAATAAATCGCGTTATCTACCATATTCATAATCACTTGACGGAGTTTATCAAAATCAGCGTAAGAATCTGGAATATCTTCATCCACCTTTAACTCTAGTTTTAGCCCACGCGATTCGGCCGCTGGAACTAAAAGTTCCACCTCTTTAGCTACAATATTGCCGAGGTTTCCACTAGTTTTGTTTAGCATAAATTTACCAGTCTGCAGTCGCGAGACATTCAAGAAATCGCTAATAATATGCACCATTCGCTCGCTACTTGAAAAAGCTTCGCTTAGGAATTTCTTCTGCATTTTAGTGGTTTTACCGGCGTCGCCATCAATCACCATCGAAATATAGCCCTTAATAGAAGTTAGCGGCGTTCGCAGCTGATGTGAAGCCATTGAGAGGAATTCGTCCTTGCTTTCATCAACCTTGCGTAAGTGGTCATTGGCCCGCTGCAAATCTTTGGTGGCGTTTTTAACGCGCTGCTCAAGAGTGTTGTTGATTTTATTGGCGTTATAAATCGCCGTTGCCGAGCTAATCGCTAAAACAAAGCCGTCATAAGTCCGCTTCAAAGCTTCAATACTGCCAAACTTATAATGACCTCTCTTTGGCGGGCTAACAAATATATAGCCAATCACTTGATTGCTCATCTTTAAGGGCACCACCAGATGCCAGTTATGCGATTTAAACATCCTCAAAACTTCTTGGCCTGACTTCTGTTTATTTTTTGGTCGAATCAATAATATCGATTTTTTGGCCGATTTCTCTACTATTTTGTCCAACATCTCAATATCTTTTGGTGGAATTTTCGTATTTTTAGCTTTTCCAACTAATAAATCTTTGCCGCTTAGTTCCATTTTGATAAAAAACTGGACGGACTTCGCCCCTAAAACATCGGCGGTATAACGAGATAATTTATTGAGTAGCGGCTTAAGGTCGGCACCATGCTCTTGGTGCATTCGAGCATAGCGCAAGAATTCGTTGACTTTATGCTGACGACTATATCGCCTGTGTACAAAAACACCTAGAGTCATTCCAGCTAATACGCCGATCAAGAAAAGCATAAGTTCCATAGCTTTATTTTATCACAAAAAAATTGAAATCTCAAAGTAGTTGTGTTAAAATTAGGGTAATGACAAAAATTGCCATCATTGAAGACAATACTGTAATCAACCAAATGTATCGAATGAAATTTGAGGTTGAAGGTTTTGACGTGCAAGTTGCTAGCAACGGTCAAGATGGCGTAAGTTTAGTTAAAAAGTTCCGCCCAGATATTATTTTGCTCGATTTACAGATGCCAGAGATGAATGGTAATGAAGTTTTAGCGCAAATTCGCAAAGAAACTTGGGGTAAGAAGATCCCGGTAATTATTTTGACTAATACCGGCAAAGAAGAGGCGCCAAAAGAACTCGACGAACTAGAAATCGAAGGCTACATAGTAAAAGCCGAGATGACACCAAAGCAGGTCGTTGGACGAGTTAAAGAAAGTTTAGATAAGAAATAATTCCCGATTATAGATGCGGGAATTATTTTTATTAGTAGTTAGCTATTTAATTTAAATCTTGCTGGCCTTTTTTGTCAGCTACGCGGCGAGCGGCAATTATCACATTGTCAATCAAAGCCGCAACTGTTAGTGGTCCCACACCGCCAATTTCAGGAGTGATTTTTAAATCATGGCGAGTCTGGCGAACCGATTCCGCAACATCACCTTTAATCGTGCCGTTTTCGCTAGTTGTGCCGCAGTCAATTATAGCCGCTTTTTGCTTCAACATTTCAGGCTTTATCAAACCCGGAACGCCAGCCGCGCTGACAACCACATCAAATTGATCAAGCGTCTGCACCATCTCCTGGCTGGTATTTTCGTCAAAAACCGTCACATCGTGGCCAGAATTTTGCCACATCTTAGCAAGAGGTGCGCCAACCAATTTTCCGTTTCCGATAATTGCGATTTTTTGACCCCTTAACTCAATATTATAACCACTGACCAACCAATTCACGGCCGTTGCTGTAGCAGCATCAAAATCACCCCCGCTCAAACTATCGACATCTTTTTCTGGAGAAATTACAGATAGAATCGCTTCAGTCTCGGCATTATTTAGCCGTTCCTCGGCCGTATTTTCTAGCGGCAATTGCACAATAATTCCGTGAACCTCCTCATCTTTATTTGCTTCTTTAATCAGTGCTGGTAGTTCGTCAACATTAGCTCGAACCGGCTCAACATCAATCAAGATATCCTCGCCGTAAGTTTTCTTCAAGCGAATATAAGTTTCTATCACAGGCGAGTTAGAGGCATAAAAAATCACCAATTTTGGAAAAACCCTCCAACTTTGGCGCAAATTTCGAACCTGTTTTGCCTGCCGTTCTTTGATAAAATCGCGCAACTCTGCACCGTTTAAGATTTTCATATTTCTAGTGGCTCCTGTTCAATTTTTATATCAAATTTTTCAAAAACTTTTTGCTGAATCTTGGCGCGCGCCGCAGCTAAATCGCCGTAGTTTTTAGCCGAAATATTAGTCAAAACTAGCGCGTTTCCGGGGTGCGGCCGCATGCCATTTATCTTTTCACCACGTAAGCCAGTTTGATCAATCATCCAGCCAGTCGCAATCTTATAGTCGCCATTTTTTAGATCAAACAATGGGATATTTTCGCCAAATTTCTGGCGAAGTTCGGCGGCTTTTTGAGCCGTAATAATTGCATTCTTAAAGAAGCTGCCACTGCTGGCAATCTCACTTGGATCCGGCAATTTATTTGATCGAATCTCGATAACAGCATCCATAATTTGCTGCACCGATAGATCTTCAAGCGCGATCTTTTTATCTGTAAAATACTTCTCGATCGCCGCATAATATGGTGGTGTGGGTGGCTGCTTAGATAACTTCAATCGCACAGAGGTAATTATATATTTACCGCTCGCGTGGCCCCTAAAGATACTATCACGGTAGCCGAACTCACAAGCTTCAGCGTCTAAAACCTCAAACTCGCCAGTTTCTAGATTAAAAGCCGTTAGGTTCACAAAAATATCTGAGGTTTCTTGCCCGTAAGCGCCAACATTCTGAATCGGCAGTGCGCCAACCGTACCAGGAATCATCACCATCGCCTCTGCACCACTCAAATCTTTTTGGCTCACCGTATAGCGCACAAATTCATCCCAGTTTTCGCCCGCGCCAAGCTCAAATTCAACCGAAGTTTCGTCTTCAGAGATGATTTCTCGGCCTAAAATGTTATTTTTTATCACAAGTCCAGCAAATCCAGCGTCGCCAACGATCGTATTGCTGCCGCCGCCCAAAATGAAAATCGGCAGACTTTGGTTTTTTGCGAAATCCACCAGTTCTGGAATTTCGGACTCATTATTTAATACGGCAAAATACTTAGCCGCGCCGCCAAGTTTCATTGTGGTGTAATTTGCTAAATTAATGGTTTGTTTAATTTCTGTCATTTTCTCTTTCATCAAAATGAGCTAGCCTATCAAGCTAACTCATATTTTAATCTTCAATGGTACACCCGGCAAGATTCGAACTTGCAACCGCTTGGTTCGAAGCCAAGTACTCTATCCAGTTGAGCTACGGGTGCTTACCTATTAATTTTAACACACTTTTGCAGTTTTGTGAAGGTGTTTCGCCGCTAAAACCTACTTCATGACATCACTAGTACAGACCCGGTCGCCATCTCTGAGGCACCCTTATTTAAGTTCGATGATAGCAAAATTAGTGAATAAACATCTCACTAAAGGGAGATCCCGCCAAACCAAGCTTAGGTCACTATACTTATTATTATTATTTTAATTATTTAAGCAGTATACGCCGCCGCCTTCAAGTACAATTGAGATAGCAAATTGCCTATTTCCGGATACTGCCACAGTATTTTCACCATCACACTTTGCAGAGGTAAACCTATAGATAACACTTCTACCAGAAGAATCTTTTCGCGCCGCAGGAATAGTGCCGATAGTGCCCCAATCAACATAATACTCACTACCATCAGGATCATTAAACTCGTCATCCTTCGCAATAATATAAGAATTAATAATTCCACGGTCTCCCGCTCCGTAAAAAGCCACTGACGGAAAATTTGCGACCTTAGGATTGTTAGCTAAATATCTTTGCGCCGCGTCTAGTAAACGACTCATATCATTTTTACGCTGTGTATCACGCTGACTTCTTTGTAATGCCGGCAGGGCTATGAAAACCATCAAGAAGATAAGACCGGCGATAGCTAGGACGAGCACTACTTCGATAATAGTAAAGCCTTCGGTTTGTAAACTCCTATTCCTCTCTTTATTTAAGGCTGGTAAAGCTTGGGCTAGCGCCCTTGAGCGCCTGCCTTGAAGAAAATGGAGGTTTAGG
>CAYXHY010000018.1:0-12875 GCA_964465135.1 uncultured Candidatus Saccharibacteria bacterium | reverse complement strand
TATTCGTAATTACAATGCTTATAATTACAGTAAAAATACATACGATAGAGAGAGTTAGAAGCCACCCCCAGCGCTTCTTCACCCATCCAAAACTAATCTTAGATTTCTTTTTATTTTTGACTTCACCTGGCGTATCACCCAAGTTATCTACAGACGTAGATTTAATTCCCTTGTATTCGCTCATAGTTCTCCCTTAAAAACTTCTGCTTTGTTTCTATTCTAACCTTAAACGTATTTATTTTCAAGCTTTTTTCATCTTTTACAGAGATTTTTTGAGTAAACTATTGACAAATATGGTAAAAAGTTGTATCATACTAGGTAATTGTTTGCGAGTTCAGCAAACAGCACATTTACATAGAGAGATTGAATTCCTCTAGTTACGTGTGCCTTATTTCAAAAAATTATGGTAATAAAGCTTATTACTTTAACATATATGTTTTGTCACTCAAGGTTTGTATAGGAGGAAATTAATATGAAAAAGAACAAGCTATTTGTAATGTTTACAGTAAGTACTCTAATTCTAGGTTCAGCCGTACCTGTAGCGAAAGCTTTTGCTGACGCAGAGGATCCAAACACTGAGACAACCGAAATCGTTTCAGACGAACCTGCCATTCCAGAAGTTATCGAGACAGAAGATTTAGCTGACGAAGTGCAAGCGGACGATAACGAAATTGAAGAAAACTTTGTAGAAGAAACTGAGCCAATCACGGAAGACACAGTAGACGAAGAAGTCAACCTGCCGCCTAGCTATGAAGAGCTTGTAGCTGAAGAAGAGACTGAGGATGAATACGTGTATGGAACATTCGAAGAATTAGGCTTAGATACTAAAACCCTATACGCCCTAATCGCAGAAGTTGAGTACGCGTTGAATAATCGCCACCTTTACACTGAAGACCTACAGATACCAGAGGCTGAAGTCTACGACTCATACGGATGGGTTGTTGCCGAGAACTCCGTAATAGGAGCATATGCAGCCCTAGCACACGATAATTGGAGAGAGGGAGCTGAAACAAATAGAATCTTCAATAATCAGATTGGTAGATTGAATGCAGTTTTAAAAGGTCTAGTCCTACTAGAAGATGTAGAAACTCCTGAAACGCCAGAAGCTCAATACACAACAGCAACAATTGAACTACGCGGTAAAGACAAAGGCGAGCTACTTGGAACACTAACATTTAGCGACCAAGAGATCGGCTCTACTCTAGTAATTGAGTTCCCTGATTATGAAGGGCTTGTGACTCCGCCGAGCTTAACAGTTACAGTGGAAGAGGACCATCAATTGATTGTCTATTATCAAACAGCTGCAGTAGCTACCCCTGAAGAACCAGATACAGAAACTCCAGGTGATACTACTGACCCGGATAACGAAGGTGAAGACGAAGACGCGGACAGTGAAAATGTAGATGGTGAAGAAAAACCAGACGCTGAAGCTCCAAAACCAGGCGATGAGGATGAATCTGAAGATAAAACTCCAACTGAAGAAAAGCCTGAGCAGCCAAAAGAAGAAACTAAGCAACCAGCTAAGACTGAAGACAAGAAGCCAGCAGAAGAAGCTAAGAAAGACAGTGGCCTATACACAGATGCTACCGGATTAGCAAAAACATCTACTAGCTCTAAAGTTGGAACTTCTGTATATTTCTTAATGATGGGAGCTTTCCTTGCAATACTAGGAGCAGCTGCAATGTTCTTTGACATGAAGGAAACTCGTTAATCTCTCTATAATTACACCCAACTATACAAGTTGGGTGTTTTATTTTGAACTATAGGTAATCAGCGCAAATATATCAGACTAGATGGATCCTATTTTGCGTTTGACCCGCCGTTTATGATATAATATTTATATGAAAAATAAATCTGGATTTACAGTTATTGAAGTTTTAGTTTTGGCGGTTTTCCTGACTGGAATCGGCGTATTATTTTTTATGCAGAAAGCCGAAATTGAAGCCAAGAATCGCGATGATCAGCGCAAAACAGCGATTAATGCGATGCATTATAGTCTTGAAGAAGTATATTTTAAAGAACACTCGGCCTACCCTACAGAAATTACCGAAAAAATCCTGACTTCTATGGATCCGCAGCTTTTCACCGATCCAAAAGGCATTAATCTAGGCGAGCCCGATTCAGATTATCGCTATGAAGCCACCGACTGTTCGCACAATAAATGCAAGAAATACACCTTACGTACCACACTAGAAAAAGAAGATGATTTTATAAAGAAAAACCGAGAATAGTTTCTGAGGGTGTTTTATTTAAAAAAATATCACCTAAGGCCACATACATTAATCTAGACAGTAGTAGTTATTAATTCCGCCTGACTCTAGCATAATTAGGATAGTGTACTTGCCCTTATTGAAATTTTTTAGCTTACGAATAGAAGATCCTGAACATTCACTGCTAATATTTATGGTAATCTCGCTCTTCGATCTTGGTAAATACGCGCCTCCTACATAAGGACCAGTTGGTTGCATGCCGCCGTAGACACGATATTTGGTTCCTGCCGGCGATGAAAAGATCCCATCCTGGTTAAGATAATCATTTACGAAGGGAGAGAGTTTCTCATCCGATATATACGCACCATAAGTAGTGGGTAAAATATCACTCCAAGGATAGTTCCCTTTATTATTGCTCTTGTATTTTTCTAAAGCAGCTTTTACAGCAGCAACATCGTTTCTTCCCTGAGCATCTCTTTGACTTCTCTGTAACGCTGGTAAGGCTACAAACACCATTAAGAAGATAAGCCCAGCAATCGCTAGAACAAGGACTACTTCGATAATTGTGAAACCAGACTGTTTATTTTTGTATTGTTTATGTGATTTAAAGTTAAGCGTGTTCATATGCATATCTAATCATATTTTGTATTTTTAGTCAATATGTCGATAGAAGGCATGTTTTTTGATAGAATATGAATAGTGTAGTAGTTAGGCTAAATGACTTGTACTTGAGTAGGTATTCGGTCTTGCTGATAAAATTTATTTTTCTGTCTTATGGAGTGTAGCTAAAAGTTTAGCGGATAATTACTTAACTTTAGTTTGTTAGGCGCACACGGCGTAACAAGTGGAGTATAAGGCTAATTTATAAAGAAAACAGCTGATGAGGTTATCAGCTGTTTAGGGGGTTATAGGTATTTTGTTAAGACTGCTGTCGGACTGTGCACCTGTATCTCGGTTTTTTTGTTTTAAAAGGTTTTACCAGCTTAGTTTGCGGCCAATCTCCATAGCTTCATCAGTAATGAATTGGTTCTCACGGGCACCTTCGACGATATCGCCCAAGAAATCGGTATATTTATTTGGTTCAGGCACCCAGGTAAAGGTATAGGTTGATTCATCACCAACCGTACTCAGACGAATTTCTCCATAATGAAACAAGTGCGGCATCAAGCCTTTTTGATGATAACTGATGTCTTCAATCGCTTCTAGATTAATAGTCTGCCGCTGTTGGTCTAGCAATCCTTTAGAAATCTTTTGAATAATCCGCTCATTCGTGACGATAAACTGGTTGCGCCGATAAATCATCAAACCAATATAAGAGAATACTGTAATAAGCACCAAAATCGCTGCCGCACCAAGAGAAATATTGTTTTTAGCGGCCTGAGTAAGGTTTAAGCTGTTTGGCATAAAACAAATCGTGATCCAAATACTGGCTGTCACGACAAACGAAATCATTCCTACTAGCACGATTCCAAGCATACCTAGCGGGTGGCGTTTAACTGATACAACCACGTATTCGTCGTCATCAATTTCAACACTCGGATAGCGGCGCCTGGATTCTGTATGACGTTTATTGATAACTCCTGGATCACCAATCGGTAATTCCACATTCATCACATGATGAACTTTTCGTCGCTCCTCTGGGCTGTGAGTCTGCGGTGGTCTATCTACAGCCGATTGTGCAAAAGTTTTATCTTCTTGTTGATCCATATTCCTCCTAATTCTCTAAATATTCCCTGCCTAAATGATTAAAGGCTTTCCGCGTAACGATTCGTCCGCGTGGTGTGCGCTGCAAAAAGCCAATTTGCATCAAGTATGGTTCATAAAAATCTTCGATTGTGGTCGTTTCATCTCCAGTTAAGGCTGAAATTGTAGTTAGACCAACTGGCCTGGTCCCGTAGTTCTCGATAATTGCCAGTAATAGATTGCGGTCAGCTGCATCTAAACCAAGTTCATCAATTTCGAGCATTTTTAGCGCATCCTCGGTTGTTGGAACGTCAATAATTCCGTCTCCATTAACGTCTGCATAGTCCCGCACACGTTTTAGCAAACGGTTAGCAATTCGTGGCGTCAAGCGAGCGCGAGTCGAAAGCAAATCAGAGGCTTCTGGTTTAATCTGACTTTCCAGAATTCGGCTTGAACGTGAAATAATCTTTGAGATATCTTCTGGATGGTAAAATTCCAACCGATGGATATGACCAAAGCGATCACGCAGCGGCGCCGCCAAACTACCAGTGCGTGTAGTAGCGCCAATTACTGTAAATTGCGGCAAATCTAGTCGAACCGAGCGCGCCGCCGGGCCTTTACCGATAATAATATCCAATTTGTAATCTTCCATCGCCGAATATAGGATCTCTTCAACTGTCCGCGGCAAACGGTGTATTTCATCAATGAAAAGTATATCGCCATCTTGCAAATTAGTTAGAATTGAAGCCAAATCTCCAGCCTTCTCAACCGCTGGACCAGAAGTCACGCGCAAATTCGCACCAATTTCGTGCGCAATCACGTTTGCCATAGTAGTTTTGCCCAACCCTGGCGGGCCATAAAGTAAAATATGATCCAAACTGCCCCCACGTTTTTTGGTGGCATCAATCGCAAGGCCTAAATTCTTTTTAAGCCGATCCTGACCAATATATTCACTAAAATTAGTTGGCCGTAAGCTAACCTCTACCTGCTTCTCTTCAGAGTCTTCGTCGTGAAGACCTGTATCTACAATTCTTTCAATAGCCATTTAATATATTATAGCATATTTCAAATTTATAGGGGTGGTAATATTTTATAACTATACAATAAAACGCTTATGCTTGCAAATTTGCATAACTTCTGTATAATATTATTTAATACTATTCTAAGGTATTATTACGCTTAGGGTTGTAAATTTAAAAAGGAGGTGCTTCTTCTATGAAACCATATGAAGGAGTAATGAACGAATGGGCACCAAAACTGACACCGCCACAAGAGCGCTGGATGTATCTGTGGAACATGTTCTGGGGTAAAGATAAGAAAATTATCCCCGGAAAATACCCTACATTACAAGGAAACTCTGTAACAGTTGAACTCCAGCACAATCTTGTGATCGTTGAGTACGATGAAGGTATTGTCGTTTTTGACGAAGACAACAATCTACCACCGCAAGATTTTACACCGGCAGAAGTTTGTGCACTACAGGCGACAAGATTCTACGAAAAACCTCTAGAAATTAATCTAGAAGACCAAAAGAAGAGCCTAATCAAAAAGGTTGACGCAAAAATTAATCTACTTTGTAGAAAAGCTACGCTGCCTACCAGCCTTAAGCGGGCTACTCTCAATTTAGATTTAAATGACGGTTCAGGCAATAGACTAGTCGAGTGTATTACATTCGTTGGTAGCGGAGATATATTTCTGATCAATCGCGAAACTGAAGATTTACTCGCTAGCTCGATTAAAGGAACGCACCACTACTACAAAAAAGTTGACCTTAATAGGCTAGAAATTGAAGATATCGCCTACATCTTCAATCATCTCCTAAATAAGAGAGACTAAGTACATTTTACCGCAGAGATATTAAATATTTCTGCGGTTTTTCTTTGCCTAAAAATTTCCTTTTAGAGCGGCCGTGACGCGCTCAGAGGTTGAGAGATCTACCGGCACAGCTTCAAGAGCTTTAGTCGCATCATTTAGATTATAACCCAGCGCCATCAGAGCTTCAAGCGCTTCATCAACTTGGCCAGCTGCAACCGATTGGTCTGCTCCGGTGGTCATTTGATGATTTAGCGCCAGCCCAACTTTATCTTTAAGATCAACAATCACCCGCTCGGCTGATTTCTTCCCGACGCCAGTGGCTTTTTGAATAAATTTTGAGTCTTCATTCGCAATCGCGTTGCGCACCATCTCAGACTCATCAAGACCCATAATTGCAACGCCAGCTTTTGGACCAATCCCTTGCACTGTAATCAAAAGTTCAAATAGTTTTTTAGCTGCCAAACTCGAAAAGCCAAATAATTCTTGGCTTTGTTCGCGAATATGATGATAAGTGTAAAATTTAATATCTTCACCCAGAACCGCGCGGTCGTATTCGCCGCTAGGTACAATAATCTCATAACCAACTCCGGATACGTCAACAATTACGCTACCGGCAAATTTTTCGGCAATCCGCCCTGAAATGTGTGCAATCATAAGTGTTATTATACCACAAAGGCTACTCAGCTCGCAAATTCTTCAGCGGCGAGCGGCGGGTGTTGATAATTAGTGGAATCAGTGCTGCCACTAAGCCAACTATAAACACTGGAACCACCGCCAAGCCAACTAACGGGTCAAAATTTATAATTATAAAGTCGACCGGCTCTTTTAACGCAAAGAAATTTGTAAAGTACAAGCCCGCTTGAGATTCGTAGATTAATTTTACGGCGAAAATAGTTATGAATGAAATTAAACTAATCAAAATCGCCGAAACTACAGCGTAAATCGCCACATAAACAATATAAATCTGGGTAATTTCTAGCCGCGAATAGCCAATTGCGCGAAAAACAGCAGTTTCTTTGCGCGAGTCCGACATAATACGATTTACAACAGAGAAAATTAGCAAAATTGTAATTACCACAACTACTAAAATTGCATAATTAATAAGTTTCAGCGCGTAATCTTTTACATCGGAGATTATAGCTGCATTATTTGAAAACGGTTCAACCGTCAGAGAATTTTTACCACAATAATCCTGCTCGCAGTTATTTTCATTTATAAATTTACGCATTTCATCGGCCGAATCAAACTCGGCTACAAAACCACGATCAGTCGTCATTATTGAAAGGAATTCCGAGTCTATAGGAGTTTCCAACAATGATCGTATCTCATCAGAAGTTACATTTTCATCATATAAATTTTGTGGCACAACTGGTGAATAGCCCGTGTCTAAGGTAGAGAGCGAAATCGCTTTTAGAAAATCTTCCATCCTATCAAAATATGGATCATCAGGGACATTCGGCATTACGCCGACAGCCTTAAAGGTCAATCTGAGAGATTTAGGCTCAGAATATTCACCGATTCGCTTGCGATATTCAATATCAATTCGTTCGTTCTCTTTTTCTTGCGGTGTACGAATATCACTTTTTATAGTCGGTAGTTCACAAGAATCCTCAGAGAAATCATATTTTACAGGCGAATACTGGTTTTTGTTCGCAGATTCAGCTTCTAATTTTAGCGAATTTGCTTCAGAATTACGCCAACAAACAGCTTGCCGAACAGATGCTATATCTTTTCTCAGTAGCTGAATCCGGTCATATTTTTCTTGCTCCGTAGCCGATTTTTCTAACTTTTTTAGACCAAGCATTTCTTCAGCCATCTTGTAATTCACTAAAATCGGAATTTCATTTTCTTCTAAACTATAGTTATCGGACACAAAATATTGCGTCAAATCTTCATTATAGCCCGTCATATAGTTAAAATAGTTAGTTAGACTTTGTGCTTTTTCAGAATCTTCTTTGGTAGCTGTTTCGTCAACCTCTTTTAGATTATCTAGAAATGGAGAGATATTACCTACAATATTTAATTGTTTAACTTCATATACCGATTTAGTATTCTTTGATTTTAATAATACTTCGAGCTCATCACCATTTAATAATGGCATCTTCTCTTTAGAATATTCTTTTAGTACCTGAGTGACAATTTCCGAACCAAAATTCCAATAGCTAATATCCGAATCTTGATATTCCATAATTGGCTTCTTGGCTGAATCTTCATAATATTGATATCCGACTTCTCTAGCGATTTCTTTCTCTTGGGCGACCTTTTCTTCATATAGTTTATTAGCGCGAACGATCAGCTCTGGCGTAGGTCTGTCAAACGCACTATGATTTTTACCAGCTACAAGAGTTAAATATCTGCCGTTCAGTCCTTGGTTTGAAAAAGAACTTAAACTTTGACTAGATTTTTCTACTGCCAGAAATGCTAATACTACAGCCGAGCAAAGCAAAGAAATAACCACCAAGCTTAGTACTAGGCGAATTCGCCGTGTGCGAAATTTTGTCCTGGCTAGAGTAAGTGAATCGCGAACTTTAAGCATCGTCGTCTCCTATGATTTTGCCATCTTTAAGGCGAATAATTCTATCGGCACGGGCTGCAATTTGCTCGTCATGAGTCACTATAATTAGCGTCATGCCGGTTTGCTGCTGGATCGCCTGCAAAAGATCAATCACTTGCTCTGAGTTTTTACTATCAAGGTTTCCAGTAGGCTCATCCGCAAACAGAATTTCTGGCGAATTCACAAGCGAGCGCGCAATCGCCACGCGCTGAATCTGACCGCCAGATAGCTGCCGCGGATAGCTATGAATCTTCTCACTCAACCCAACCATCCGAGTTAAGGCTTCGGCTCGCTTGATTCGCTCTGAGCTAACCAAACGGCGTGGGAATGCCGCTGCCTCAATATTTTGTCGCACCGTCAAGAACGGCTGTAAATAGAAAAACTGAAACACAAAACCAACTTTTTGGCCACGGAATTTAGATAGCTTGCGATCGTTTAACTTCGAAATATTTTGCCCTGACACCAAAATTTCACCGCTAGTTGGCTTATCTAATCCGCTCAAAAGATTAAGTAGCGTCGATTTACCCGAACCGCTTGCACCAACTATCGCTACAAATTCCGATTCATCAATTTGAAGTTCAGAAATATCAAGCACCACTTGCTTTTTATAGCTTTTTTGAAGATTTGCCACCCGGATCATATTATTTTAAGTATAACCTTTTCAGAAGATAATTGCAAGCTAGCTTTGGCGAGACATAAAATGATGCGTCATTGCGGCCGCCAGGGCATCGGCGGCGTCGTCCGGTTTGGGCACTTCTTTAAGATTTAGTTGCAAGCGAACCATTTCTTGAACTTGCTTTTTATCGGCTTTTCCATAGCCAGTTAAGGTCTGCTTAATCTGTAATGGCGTGTATTCAGCAATCGGGATTTTAGCTTGTTGTGCGGTCAGAATTGCCACGCCTCGCGCCTCTGCCACCGAAATCGCCGTTGTGATATTATTTGTAAAAAACAACTTCTCGATTGAAACTTCATCTGGATTTGTTTCGGTGATAATCTCAGTTAAACCATTAAAAATTTCTTCTAGGCGAATCTCAATTGGCGTGTGTGCAGGTGTCGTAATTACTCCAGCTGTCACTAATCTTACTTGGTTTCTCGTTGTAATTTCTACAACACCAAAACCAAGAATTCCCGTACCTGGGTCAATACCTAAGATTCGTTTTGCTTTTGTCATTACAAACTATAATATCATAAAATCAATCTCTCTTCTAGAAATTATCGGCGGCGGAATTTAAGCTTCCCACCTAAGACTTGAAGCAAATTATAGACCTCACGCTTCCATTCCCAACCAATTACGCCAGCCGCCAAAAGCCCAACACCGCCAATCGCCACCCATCCAGTAAAATTGTCTGCGGATTCATCTGTATTATCATCTATAGAGTCTGAAGCGCCAGTATTTTCTACAATTTTACGGCAACGATTAGTCTCTGGATTGCGCTCGTAGCCATCTTTGCACGGAGTAAGTGTAGTTTCTGCGGGTATATTTCGACATCTGTTTGTTTCAGGATGACGATATTGTCCAGCCTTACACGGAGTCAAGCTAGTAGTGGTCAAGGATTCAATCTTGCGGCACCTATTGGTTTCTGGATGGCGATATTGATCTGGGGCGCAAGGTGTTAAAGTTGAAGCTTCAATCTTGCGACAGCGGTTAGTTTCTGAATTTCGATATTGCCCCTCTGCACACTCCGCCAGGCCCAGCGTCTGAACATCTACAACCTTGCGGCATCTACCAGTTTCTAAATTACGTTCAAAACTAACTTCACAAGCAGGGAACTCGGCATACAAATTATCCTCACCTGGCGTAAGCACATAGGTTTGCCGCCAGATATCCTTCCCGGATTCGTCATCTATAAATCGCGAAAATGAAGTCTCCTTTTTGAGATTTTCGTACAAAATACTATCCATTTCGTTCTCTTCATCTTCACTCAACAAATACACTGTACGTGTAGTCGTCTTGACGATTGACAGCTCAGAATCAGTCAGCTCTAGTACATAGAATTCACCTGGGGCGAGCTCAATATTATCTTTGAAAATATGTCGCCCATCTTTTTTGGTGCTAGTTTTTATGACACAGCCATCAAGTGCCGCCAATTCTCCGCCAGAATTCACAATCTCAATAAACTGCTTATCTACATTTGCTGCTATTTCGTTAAGTTTAAGATTTTCGCATGGGTTTTTAGGAATGTTGATTTCTAGCGGTTGGTCTTCACTATCGCCAGAATCTGGATCGGGTTCCACTTCTGGATCTTCATCTGGGATGAAACCTCCATAGGAGGGTTTGATAGAGTTTTTATCAACATTGGTAAACTCATATATGTCGCAACCAGGACCTTCTATTTCTCGACAATTGACGGCAATTGTGTCATTATTTAATGTATTGGAATTTTTCTCAGTCTTATATTTATCTTTACAATTACTTTCATCGGCTGCGCAAAATAGGTTCCTTACTCCGTTTATAGAGATCTCTATGACTGCGCTTTGAATAACTACATTATCTATTTTAAAATAGCCATCATAATCTATATCCTCTAATGGAATATATGATTTGGGTTTTTGCTTTATAAGAATATGAGATTGACCCATAAATACACCATTATTCAACGTCGTAAAGAGGCCGTTAGCAACAGTTAACTTAGTTAGCTTTAACTCCTCTATATAAATATTATCGCCAGGATTATATATCTCTATAAACTCCTCACCGTCCTTACTATAAACCTTCGAAATATAAACTCGCTCTTCCGGAGTAATATCATCCTCTACGATCGGATTGTCGACAACTGGCTCTTCAGACTCTTTATAACCATCCTCTCCCTCATCATTATCTTCAACCGCTTCATTACTCGCCTCTCCTTCCTCGGGCGGATTCTCAACATCAATATTCTCTTCCTGTAAGCCATCTTCACTATCGCTGCCCTCCAAACTATAAAAATCGCCGTCCAGATCTTGGGCGGCGAGGGCAGAGGCTGGTGATATTACTGGCTGAACAACCAGTGCAAAGATTAAACTAAAAATAAATACTTTAACCATTAAATTTATTCCGTTTAAGTTTATTTATTCAATATTACACCAATTTTTACGTAAAAACAAGCTTTTTTTTATAGGTTTTTTATGCTATAATATCTTTTATGTGGTAGCGTAGCTCAGTTGGTTAGAGCGTAGGACTCATAAGCCTAAGGTCGCAGGTTCAATTCCTGCCGCTACTACCAAACAATGGATTTCAGCTTTTTAGCTGGAATTTTTTGTATTTATAATAAATATAGCCGCTATTTTAAGGACAGCCAAGCTACAGAATAGTATCGCATTTTATTCAGCGAGAACCTTTTCGTAATAAGCTTCTTGAGCAGGTTGATCAATTACTTTATTCGTAATATATTCGGGTATATTTCTATAGATTGGCGCGTTCCATTGAGCCACTCCACCATGATGAGAACATGCGCCCCTTCCTGTTGCACAAGAAGGAGAACGTGTTCCGTCATTACATATTGTGCAATATCCTGTAATTTCCTGCCTGTAGTTTGTTATGGTTTCATTATGTGATTTCTCTGGCACAGCTTCGTGGTATACATATTTTAGGTATTCTATTCCGTCAAGAATACAATTAGCGACAACGCTTTTACCGTAGCAAATTGGAGTCTCTGGCTCCTCTGCCGGTATTGAAATTGGATCAGTTACAGTTTGACTGTCATAAGTATTACTAGAAGGGTCTTTTTGATCGTTCGAAGGATACGCTCCTGCTACCCCTAAAACAAACAATGCTAATATTGAAGATATAATAATTCCACGTTTTTTCATATTGCAATTATACACTATTATTGATATATGTCAATGGTACTGAGGTATGTTTTATCCACTAAAACAAAACAGAGAACACCTCAATCCGGCATTCTCTGTAAATTTCACCTCTTAAAATTGGGTTTTATCGCTCGCGAAAAGATCGAAATCCGCCTTCACGATTTCCGCCACGATTGTCGCGTCCGCCGTATGAACCACGTCGATCACCACCGCGGTTAAATCCACCGTTTCGGCGATCACCTTCTTTTTTCTCCATCGCTTTATTTACAACGATTGTTCGTCCACCCAAATCTTTACCAGATAGGTCGTTAATTGCCGCGTTCACAGCGTCTTCGGTTGTAAATTCTACAAATCCAAAACCTTTTGATCGGCTATTGTTGAATTTGTCGCGAATAATAATCGCGCTCTTAACCTCACCAACTTGAGAGAAGAATTCTGCAAATTCCTCCTCTGTTAGACTGTATGGTAAACCACCAACATGCACCTTCATTTTGTTATTCCTTTCGTTTAAAAATTTCGCTTTCACTATTTTCCGCGAGTTATGGATTAGCTATGAAACTACACATCAAACGAGGTAATAAATACTTACTTAGCCCCATTATACCACATAAAAAATCGGCTTCTCATAACAGCCGATTTTTTATTTGATATTTTTTGAATTAAACAGGTTAAAGCACGTCTAGGTCGTCGATAGATTCCAATTTAGCATCGATAAAGCTACGTAGTTCTTTTCGCGTTCGGTGGCGATCCCAAGATGCCATACTTTCATGTCTTGCCATTTATTTTCCTTTTTTGTTTTTTGTTGATATTACTCTTTTATAATA
>CAYXHY010000017.1:0-12933 GCA_964465135.1 uncultured Candidatus Saccharibacteria bacterium | reverse complement strand
GTGAATTTTTCAAATTTTAGAGTCTCGAATTTTGGCTTTTTCATCTGTCTATTTTACCATATCTCGCGTCAAAAATCTCTAGCCATTCGCTGCCAGTGAGTTGGCTGGGTTTTAGATCTTTGAATTTCGTATTAACTACGGCACGCTTGAACTTTTCGTTATCTGTAAATAATTCTTCAACCATTTTTTCGTAGTTGTTTTTACTGTTTACTAGCGGCTGTTCGCGCCGTTTCATTTCTAAAAACACAGTCTCAACTGCTGGTGGCGGCGTGAAGTCGGTTTTTTGAAGCGGTTTTTTGATTTTAACATTATAAAATGGGTAAATTTGTGCACCTAAAATACTAGTAAAATGCCGGTCTTTAGCCATCAGTTTTCTAGCGAATTGTTTTTGTAGAATTAAATAAATCGCTGCTGGCTGATTTTTAGCGTTCATTAGTTGCTTCAAGATTGGTGAACTTAAATGAAACGGAATATTAGAGCAAATCTTATAGCCACTAGGTAATTTATTCAAATCAAAACTAAAGAAATCGCCCGCGAAAACTTCAACATTTTCTAGATTTTTGGTGTTGCTCTGCAATTTTTGAATTGCCGATCTATCGCTTTCTATCGCCAAAACACGAGCTGATTTTTTGCTTAAGGCGTAGGTGAAAACGCCGCTACCTGCTCCAATATCAAGCGTGAAGTCGCGTTTTTTGATGCTGGTATGCCCTACCAGCATCATTGC
This sequence comes from uncultured Candidatus Saccharibacteria bacterium, assembly GCA_964465135.1. Lineage (GTDB taxonomy): Bacteria > Patescibacteriota > Saccharimonadia > Saccharimonadales > Saccharimonadaceae > Nanogingivalis. The sequence goes on along the minus strand of CAYXHY010000017.1, from coordinate 12,209 downwards.
GATTTGCGGAGAATGCAAGAAGTTCTGTGATTTTTTATGATCTCTGGCCATTTTATTCGTAGCGCAAGGCTTCAATTGGGTCTTGTTTAGCGGCGCGGCGTGAAGGCAGAGCTCCAGCGATGAATGCAATCACCATAATTACTAAACATACGATTAGTGCATTTAGGGGCGTGAAGACAGTTAGATTGAATCCTTCCAGACCTTTTAGGAAGGTTTCAGAGGCGTAGTTGTTGATTACCGTTCCGGCTAGCATCGCGGCGCCTAAGCCTAGCAGTGAGCCCCAGAAACCGATCATGATTGCTTCTAAACTAAAGATTCTAAATACGCGACCATTTGACATTCCCATAGCCTTTAGAAGGCCGATCTCGCGAGTTCGCTCTTGGACGCTCATATATAGAGTGTTAATTATACCAAAGCTGGCGGCAAGGAGTGCAATTGCACCGAATAAGATCAAGGCTCCAGTAATTGCATTTACGATGTCGCGTACCATACCGATTTGATCTTCAATTGTAAGGCCCCGGTAGCCTACCTCGTCTAGAGATTTTTTAACCTTTTCTAAGTTGTCTCCGCTAGTAAAATCAGTCTCCAGATTCGCCATCGCACCGATATAATTATGTTTCATTGCGTCTGGTAGACCTGCGGTTTGTAGCTCGAACATTTCGTCGAGTGCGGCTTGATTATAGAATCCGACCATATCTTGCACTAGTGATTTATTAAGAATCCCCACAACTTTGGCAGTAGTTTCTTCAGTTTTGCCGGTTGCGCTATTCTTGACGGCTAACTTTACGGTTGCCCCGATTGCATCTTCGTCGTTTTCAAAGCCAAGCGCTTCAACGTAGCTGGCTGGTAGATTGATTTCTGGCTGATTTGAATCAACATCTATCGGCTGACCAGATTTAGTATCTAAAACCATCCCTGAGATTGTCGATCGTGCATTGATTGAGAATTTCTTGCTGTTTGCGCCTTCGATATACTCGATAGCTACAGCCTTGTAGGGTTCGATTTTTTCGATGCCGGCAATGGCTTTGATTTTTTCGAGATCCTTGTCTGATAAAGTCTCATAGCTCATTCCAGCCATATTCATACTAGTTTGATTTGGATTATACTCAGTTGGGCCTTCAGAATCACCAAATGGGCTATTTTCCATTTTCTTTGAGACCTCCAAGAATGTGCTGTCGTTGCCAAAAATACCGATTTGTTTGTCGATGTAATCATTTACACCAACATTCACCGCACTAGTCAAGGCGATAGTGAACGCGCCAATAAAAACTGCGATTACTGTCAAAATTGTGCGTAATTTATCACGCCAAAAATTACCAATTCTTTTTAAAATCCGAGGTGTTTTATTTTTCATTTTTTACCTTTCTCTGAGCGGAATCTTCTATAATTTTACCGTCTTTTAGTCTAACCTGGCGAGAGCATTTAGCGGCCAGTTCTTCGTCGTGAGTTACGACAATCAGTGTAATTCCCTTTTTGTGAAGTCCAAATAGAATCTCTTCTACTTTTTCACTGGTTGCGCTATCTAGATTTCCGGTTGGCTCATCAGCAAAAATAATCTTAGGGTCGTTTACTAAAGCTCGCGCAATACATACGCGTTGCTTCTGACCACCAGATAAATCATTGGCGCGACTTTCGGCTTTGCTGGTTAGCTCGACTTGTTTTAAGGCTTTCATTGCCATCTTCTTGCGATCTGAGCGTTTAACGCGGGCGATCTTTAGTGGCACCATAACGTTTTCAAGCACAGTATCTTTAGCATTCATAAAGAACTGCTGAAACACAAACCCAAAGGTTTTGTTGCGCATTTTGTCCAACTGTTTACGTTTTAGTTTGGTTGATTCCTCGTCTCCGATAAAAATTCGGCCTTTTGTGGGTGTATCGAGTAGCGCCATAATGTGCATTAAGGTCGATTTACCAGAACCAGACTTACCGATAATCGCAATCGACTCGCCTTCTGTGATTTCGAGCGAGACGTTTTTGAGCGCTCGAAACTCATTTTTACCCTCGTTGTAAACTTTGGATATATTTTTTAGACTAATTATATTCATAAGTCTATTATACTAGTGATTGGCGTTGAGCGCAAATTAGTTTTTGTTGAAATCTGGTTTGTTTTGACTTTTACGAGCGCGCGGTTTGCGGCGGCGTTTGTTGCTATTCGCGTTTGATGCCTTACTATCTTCTGAGCCGTTTGGGTTACTCTCAGAAAGTATTTTGTTCAAATCCTTGAGCTGATTAACTGGTTGCTGATTTTCCATACTATTTGGGCTAACTTTTTTAGGGTTAAAATCCTTTTTCTTGGTTTTTGGGGGCGCTGCGAACATCGGTTTAGCGGGCTCGAAAACTTTCTCGGTCTTTGGCGTAATACCGCTTGCCACGCCTGAGTTTGCCCAACCAGATTGCGGAGATAAACCTTGTTTTTCGATCATTTTTTTATTAATAAATTGCTTAGGTGGCGCTAAAATATTGCGGATATCTTCTTCAATTTCGGCCCGTGGTCGCCCGTAGTAGCGGCGAGTATTTTCAATAATCTTAGGTGTTAGATCGTTAACTGGATTTGGTAGGGTCAATGTAGTTGCACTAAAGGCATTAGTTTTTTCGCCACTAATCACCATATTCATAACGAAATGTCGGTTATTCATTTGAATTAGATCTTGCGGTTCGAATTGCGGTTCGAATTGCTTACCTAAAATCGGCGCATCATCGGCCGAAACACGGAATGAAATCATCGAGCCAACGTTTCCGAAAACGGCGTCACGGACGCTATCGGTCATCTGTGAAATATACTGGTTGGCTACAGTTAAATTCAAGCCGTATTTTCGGGCTTCAGACAAAATCACGGCGAATGAATCAGTGGCGAAGTTTTGGAACTCGTCAACGTATAAGTAGAATGGTCGGCGGTCTTCGATTTTTTCAATATCAGAACGGCTCATTGCAGCTAGCTGGATTTTTGTAACCAAGAAAGATCCAAGAATTCCGGCGTTATCTTCCCCGATTAGACCTTTAGAAAGGTTTACTACCAAGATTTTGCCTTCGTCCATGATTTGGCGAATATTGAAGGTTGATTTTGGCTGACCAATAATATTGCGGATAATTGGGTTAGCGGTAAAGGCACCAACTTTGTTTAGAACCGGAGCGATACCTTCATTAACCTGCTTTTCACTCCACTGACCGAATTCTTGCTTCCAGAATTGCAGAACAGAAACATCTTTACAATAAGCCAAAGTGTCTTTGCGGAATTCAGTGTCGGTCAGCATTCGGGTAATATCAAGCATGGTGGTTTCTGGCCGGTCAAGTAGCGCCAAGATTGAATAGCGCAAAATGTATTCGAGTCGTGGACCCCAAGATTCGCCAAACATTCGCTTCAAGACACCAATAACTTCAGATGAAATATTTGATTTACGATTTGGGTCAGTGATTTCGAGCGGGTTAAAACCGAGCGGAAAGGCAGTGTCGCTTGGGTTGAAATAAACCACGTCTTTAAGGCGATGTTCAGGGATAAAACGCATATTGTTCTGCGCAAAATCGCCGTGTGGATCAATAATCGCATAACCCTGATTATGATAAATGTCGGATAGAGCTAAAAGCTCCAGCGTACCAGATTTACCAGCACCTGTTTGCCCAATAATATAAAGGTGGCGGCTGCGATCGCGGCGCAACATTCCAAATTGATGATTGACTCCACGGAAATTAGTTAATCCAAAAGCTGATATGTTTTCATCATGAGCTGGATTACCGGTTATCATAGGTAGCTTAGCTGGAGGTTCGGCGGTTTTGCTGCTCGCCCAAACAATATTTGGCGTTTCCACATTGGTGTGCGGCAAGTGCCAGATACTGGCTAATTCTTGAATGTTTAAGATATAGCCTTCGTCAAAGAACTCTCGGTTTCGGTAGCTCGAAATACTAGATTTATCCAAACTGCCTTTTATCATTTTGAAGCCGTTCAAGTTTGTGCTGTTAAACTGCTTAAACGTTCCGGTGAGTGCTTGCATTTGCAGCCTAGCGCTACCTTCGTTATTGCCAAGATAGACTAAACGAACTTTAACCTGATAGCCAAGTTTGGTGGCCTTTTCTTCGGCTTTAGAGATTCGAGTTTTGTCGCGCTCACTCAGCTCTTTAGGAACAGGTTTTTCACCCTGTTCAGGCGGTGTCCATAAAGCTTCTAGTATGCCCAAAAACCACTTCAAATTAAATGAGAAGTTAAGTGAGCCGTCTTTAACTTTTTTGATCCAGTTGTCAGATTTTTTGTGCCAATCGTCAGCAATCGGGCGAGTTAAAATCTGAATCCACAACTCGTCTCCAGTACTCTCTAATTTAGCGAGCGTACCAGTGATTCCAGCTAGTGGGTCAACCTCAAAACCATCAAAAGTTTTGATCGGCAAGGCTTCATTTTCGATCAGTGAAATCTCAGAAGTATATACAACGCCGTGTGTTTCAACCTTATCCACGTAATCGTTTTGTGCCTCATAAATTTGCACACTCGGATATTGCGAATAGATCTGGCCTTCAACAAAGCTTTGTAGTGATTTTGGCATCCAAACATAAAATCTAATCGCACCGTCGACCGAGGCGATTTCAAAACTAAGATGCTCCTGCACCATTTTGTTATTTTTTAACTCTTCGGCGTCACGCAAAATTCCGTGTAAACTTGCAAAAAGCTGCTCGGCGGCGAGCTCACTTTTATCATTAGTTTTTGGAATTTCAAGCGCCAGCAATACACTTTCGGCGTTTAGGGCGGTTAATTTGTCGAGTTTTTTATAGTTTTGGTAAGTTAAATAGGCTAGAATTCCTACAATTGGTAGCCAAACGATTGGTTGAAATATAAAATAGAAAAATTGAGACATAATTATACTCCGAGTTTAGCATAAAATGAGCGACTGTTCAATACAGCTTTAGCTTTATGCAGATTTTATTCGGTTCCTGGTTCGGCGAGTGCGTAAGTAGATTTTGCTACACGCTTAAACTCTGGCTTACTTTGTAGGTTTAGGAGCACGGTAGTTTCTTTAACTTTACGCTTATCTAATACACGTTTAACAATTTCGTCGCGGAAAAGTGGTTCGCCAGCTTCTTCTAGAATTGAGCGGATAATATCACTCACAGTTCCCTGTTTGTAGCCCCAATCTTCGAGTGCGTAAATGCCACGACCAATCAAGATGAAGCGTTTATCTTTGATCAGTTCGTTGTGAATTGCTTGAGTTGTAACATTGCGGCGGTTGAAATCACCTTCACGAATCGATTTTGCGATTTCTGAAAAATGCAGAGGTTTTTTGTTGGCTTCTAGGATCACAAATATTTTATCGCGGATGTTTTTTGGATTCACGCTTGGCCATTTTGCTAATCCCCACATGCCATTTAGAGTTGCAAGTAGTTTGCTTGCGCCAGCTAGGGCTTCGATTTGGCTTGGGTGTTCGTATTCGAATTGCTCATCTAACTCGTCAAGCGAAATTGGACTTTTATTCTTTTTGATGGCTTTGACAATTTCGTCGATTGCTGACTTAATTTGGCGTTCGTCGCCGTAGCTTGAGTTTGCGATCGAGCTATGATATTTGTCGTTTTCGTTGATAGTAGTTAGCTTATTGCTGACTTCGCCGATAAAAATAAAATTAAGAAGCATTTTATCTGACGGCTGCTCGCCGGTGAATTTCTCGGCCAAAATTTCAGTTCGAGTTATTCGGCCAGCTTCTGCTAAAGCACGAATAATAAGTTTTTCTACTTCTGGAAGGTGCTCGATTTCGCCCTTTTCGGCAGCGATTTTCAATCTGATAAGAGCTGCTTTTTCCAGCTGTCGAACGCGTTCGCGAGTGATGCCTAGGCGCTCGCCAATTTGCTCAAGAGTTTCTTTTTTACCCCTTAAACCAAAGCGTCGTGATAGGATTTCACGCTCGCGAGGCTGCTCAATAATCCCTACGATACTTTCAATTGTGGTGTTAATTAAATTGGCTTTATCATTGGGCGATTGGCTGTCTGCGTTCATTACCTTTCCTTCTTTTGGTTGTTGGGGTGATTAATTTATAATATCAATTAAAATATATTTTACAATAAAAATAGTTTTATGTCAATAGCTTTTAACTTATTTCTATTCATATTATAACACATAATTGCGCATTATAATAAAAAATGTAATAAAAATGTTATTTTTTCATTTTTATTACATAATCATTGTGCTTATGGATATTTATTGTATAGTTTATTTTTTGGTTGAAGGCTTTTTTGGTGCAGCTTTTTTGGTTGCTTTAGCCTTCTTGGCAGCCGTCTTTTTAGCTGTAGTTTTCTTCTTGGCGGTTTTCTTGGCGGCAGCTTTAGTTCGGCCTTTGCGGGCAGGTTTATTGGCGAGCATTTCTTCTGCTTGTTCTTTTGTGATTGATTTTGGGTCAGTATCTTTTGGGATTTTAACATTATTCCAGCGACCTGGGCCTTTAACGTATGGACCGTAAACACCATTAATAATCTGAATATCACCCCAGTTGGAGATGTAAGAATCGCGCTTCTTCTCATATAACGGGATAGCTTCTTCTAGCGAAATTGTGTACGGATCAACATCTTTGCCGAGCGAAACATTGTAATCGCCGCATTTCAAATATGGCCCAAATGGTCCAGCGGCGGCGATAATTTCTGTGCCATCACTAGCTTTGCCGAGGTTTCGCGGTAGCTCAGGCAAAGTTAATTGCTTTAGTGCTTGCTCTAGTGTGACGGTTTTGACAGATTTACGTTTTGGTAATGGCGCGAAACGTGGTTTTTCGCCAGTTTCTTTTTCATTTTCGCCGATCTGAATAAAACCGCCATTTTTACCAACTTTAGCATAAATTGTCTTGCCAGTTTCTGGGTCATGGCCTAAAATCCGAGCATTGTTGTAGCGCTCCACGCCTTCGCTTGCCATAACATCAGAATTAAACGGTTCATAAAAATCACGCAGCATTTTGATTTTATCAAGCTTAGCTTCAGCAACTAGGTCTAGATCTTTTTCGATATGAGCGGTAAATTTATAGTCGACAATATTCTTGAAATTATCCACTAAAAAGCCAGCGATTAGTTCACCGATTGGAGTTGGTACTAACTTACCTTTATTAGCGCCGTATTTTTCTTTGACGGTACTTCGGCTGATAGTATTGTTTTCGATCTTAAATTCGATTGCGTCGCGCTCTTCACCTTCAGAATCGCCTTTAACTACATAGCCACGATTTTGGATTGCTGACATGATGCTGGCGTAAGTCGAAGGTCGGCCAATACCGAGTTTTTCGAGTTGCTTAACGAGAGAACCCTCAGTAAAGCGAGCTGGCGGTTTGCTAAATGTTTGGCGTGCTGTAATTGATTCGGCCGTCAGCTCTTGGCCCGACTTGAGCGCCGGCAGTTCACTTTCTTTGGTTCGCCCAACGGCTTTCAAGAAGCCATCAAATACAATCACCTCACCTTTACCTTCAAATATAAATTCGGTTGGCGTAGATATTTTAACTGTGGTTTTTTCAAGCTTGGCGTCGCTCATTTGAGTGGCAAGCGTACGGTTTCGGATTAGATTATACAGGCGCTTTTCATAGTCATTTTTACCCGCAATCTCGCGCGTGATGTTGGTTGGGCGAATCGCTTCGTGAGCCTCTTGTGCGCTAGCTGATTTTTTACCAAAACTACCGCGAACTTTTAAGTATTGCTTACCGAATTCGCGCTCAATAAAGCCAGCAATCGCACCGACCGCGTCTTTACTCAGATTTAAACTATCTGTTCGGTGGTAGGTGATGTGACCAGATTGATATAAACCTTGAGCAGCCTGCATGGTTGTACGTGTAGTATAGCCAAGTTTACTGTTGGCTTCAATCTGTAGAGCGGCGGTGGTGAGTGGCACACCGGGACTGCGTTTACCGGGCGAAGTTGTTATGTCTGAAACGGTAAATTTAGCACCAATCATGTTTTTGAGGAATTCAGAAGTAGATTCTTCGTCTTCAAATTCGTTGTTTAAAACGGCTTGGAAGCCAAAGTCGCCCGAAACCTTAAATTTAAAATTGCTGGCGAACTTTTCAATTTTTTGCTCGCGCTCAACAATCAAGCGTAACGCTGGTGACTGCACGCGCCCAGCCGAAATTGCGCCCGGAACCTTCTTGCGCACCACTCCTGAAAGGTCATATCCTACCAGCATATCAAGCGTTTGGCGCGCTTGCTGACTCGAAACCATATCCATATCTACAGTGCGCGGATTTTGAATTGAGCGCTCTAGCGCGGTCTTGGTGATCTCGTGAAAAGTAATACGATTAGTGTCTTGCGGCAATTTCAACACCTCTAAAAGATGCCACGAAATCGCTTCTCCTTCGCGGTCTTCGTCGGTTGCGAGCCAAATCTGCTCGGCAGCCTTGGCGGCTTTTTTAAGTTTGGAAATAATTTCTTTATGTCCGGGGTCGATTTCATAAGTTACATCAAAATTTGCTTTATTAACTTTGGTATCTTTTCTAATATGCCCCACCGAAGCCATTACGGTGAAGTCTTTGCCGAGATATTTCTCGATAGTTTTGGCCTTAGCTGGGCTCTCTACGATTACTAAATTTTTCATAAGCTCATTTAATTTTAGCACGGCAGTTTTTAAATTGCAATTTTGGCGCAATATTGCTACAATATAGCTTATGAAAATCGCAATTGCATCTGACTTATTTTGGCCGACGTTAAACGGTATTTCGGTCTTTAGTAAAAATCTAGCTGAGGGCTTGAGTAGGCGCGGCCACGAAATTATGGTATTTGCGCCTAGTCAGACTGGAGATTTTTATGTAGAAGAAGCCGAGGGCTACAAAATCGTGCGCCTAAGTTCGCTTAATTTTCCGTTTTATCATAATCAAACTTCTCCGCTGCCTCCGCCCAAGAAAATCGCCGGCAAGATCAAAATGCCGCAAATATATATAAATAATGGCTATCGGCTGAGTTTAACGCCATACAAAGAAATCCGTGATTATTGCAATCGCGTACAATTTCGCCCAGATGTGGTGCATATTCAGTTACAGCTAACGGTTGGCCAGGCGATGATGTCATATGCTTCACGCCGCAATATTCCGGTTGTTTCAACCAATCATGCCAGCCCTGAGAATCTATTTGATAACCTCAAACTTTTGGCGCCGTTTTCGCCAGTTATTAATCGCGCGGTTCTGCTCTACACAAAGCGATTTAATGTGCGCGCAGATTACACCACTATGCCAACTCAGCTGGCAATCGATCGTTATTATAAACATTCTGAGAAAACCAAAATGCCGGTTGAAGCCGTCAGTAACGGGATTGATTTGGCTAAATTTACGCCTGAACAGCCACCAAAAGAATTTTACAAAAAGTTTGAACTCTCGGCTAAAAAGAAATATATTTGCCACATTGGTCGAGTTGACGCTGAAAAACATATTAGTGCTTTGATCGAGGCGTTTGCGCTAATTGCTGACAAAAACCCAAAAACCGATTTGGTGATTGTTGGCGACGGTACAGATATGGCGCGCCTACAAAACTTAACTTATCAGCTTAAAATTGCTGATCGAGTGCATTTTATGGGTACACAATTAGGCGAAGACCTAGTGAATTTTCACCGCTTGGCGACAGTTTTTTGTAGCCCCAGCCCAACCGAAACTCAAGGCATTGTCTTTTTAGAAGCCGCTGCGTGTGGTAAACCGGTTGTAGGTGTTGATGTTGGCGCGGTTAAAGAAATCTGTCAAGATAATACCAACGGTTTTTTGTGTGAAACTGACAATTATGAGCAGATTGCTGAAAGCTTAGACAAAATCCTAAATAATAAAAAATTACGTGATAAATTCTCAAAAGCTAGCCTCGAGATTATCAAACATCATGATTTAGATTTTACGCTAAATAAATTTGAAGAAATCTATCAATTTGTGCTGAGCGAGAAACAGAAAGTAGCGGACGGCAAAATTTTAAACAAACTTACCGCTAAATTTAACTCTAAAAAATGATTCTAAGCGCTGAAATCACCGAAAAATCGTTCGGTAATAAAATTTTAATGTCGAATGTTCGGCTAAATATTGATGATGGCGAAAAAGTTGGCGTGATTGGCCGCAACGGAATTGGCAAAAGTACATTGTTTGGGCTTTTGACTGGCGCAGATAAGGACTTTTCAGGCGAAATTATTTATCGCCGTAACACCGTGCTGGCAAGTACTCAGCAGGAATATTCCAATGCTGGCGAGCAAAATGTACTGGAATTTATTCTGAACGACCTACCAGAATACGCGCATTTGCACCGCTTAATTACTGAACTGCCACTCACAATGGGCGATGATCTTGCGCAAATTGAGAAATATTCTGACGCACTGGAGCGGTTTCAGCAGAAGAATTTTCATTTTATTGAAGAAAAAATTATCGGCGAGCTGGCGAATTTTAGCTTGGTTGGCTTTGAGACTAAAAAGATGAAACAGCTCTCAGGCGGGCAAAAACGCCTAGTTGATACGATTAAAATTATCTATTCGCAAGCTGATTTAGCGCTAGTAGATGAGCCAACCAACTTTATGGATTACGCCGCTAAAGACCGATTTTTGGACTGGATGAAGTCTACTAAAGGTGCGGTGCTGGTGATTACTCACGACCGTGATGTTTTGAAGCAAGTTGATAAAATCATTGAGCTACGAGACGGTGAAACGGTTGTTTTTAACGGTAATTATGATGCATATTTGAAGCAAAATGCGTTTTCGACAACCAATAAAATGTCGGATTACGAATCGACTCAGCGTCGAATTGCGAATTTGCGAGTAAAGGCTCGCGAATATCAGCGCATGAAAGAACGCGCCCGCGACCCTGGCACGATTCAGCGTTTCAAGCGTCTCGAAGCTAACGCCAAAGCAGAATTAGCCCAACTCGAAGAAGTTAAAAAGCCAACTTTTTGGATTGACAAAGAACACGTCGAGAATTTGGACTACAAAGCCGCTAAATCCTATGAAAAATTCAAAGCCCGCAATGTTAAAATTTCGGTTGATAATTCCACCGAAAAATCGCGGCGCAGTTTGGTAAAGGGTGAAAACTTGGCGCTTGGCTATGGTGATTTAATGGACGCAATTGAAGATAAGAATGGCGCTAAATTATTGTTTGAGAACTTACATTTTGACTTAAAAGTTGGTGGAATAATTGAACTCCACGGGCGCAATGGCGCCGGTAAAAGCTCCCTAATTAAGGCAATTTTACATCCAGACTCCCCTGCCGCTCCTTCGGTTTATGATGGCGAAATTCAGGTCGACCCAAATGTTGTGATTGGCGAATATTCGCAAGAAATCACGCCGGAATTCTTCGAAACTCCGCTCAAAGCGGCGGTTGAGAAGGTTTATTTGGATCAAAATCTCGAAATCTCAGAGACTAAATTACGCCAGATTTTACATCAGTACTTATTTAATGAGGGTGATTTTGATTTGCCGATCGCTCGGCTGTCTGGTGGTCAAAAAGCGCGTTTTCAGCTAATTAAAATGCTGTCGCGCGAGCCAAACTTACTGATTTTAGACGAGCCAACCTCGCACTTGGACTTACCCAGTATCGAAGAGCTTGAAAGCGCGCTTAAAAAATATAGTGGAGCGGTGTTATTTGTGAGCCACGACGAATATTTCCGCCAGGCAATGAAAAAGTCCGACAAGGACTATCAGACTATACAGATTGGTGAGATCTAATCGAAATTTAGATGGCGAAGCGCTCTCCCCATTCCTCCACTCCGCGCCACAAAAATCAGAACTTCAATTCTGATTTTTAAGGGGCTGCATTTCGCTTTTTAGAGTCATTGGCTAGAGGCTTTGCCAACTAAACTTCTCATATATTAAATATCCACCCTCCTGAGGTGGATATTTAGTTAGAATCGTCCGATTTCTAGTAATTGAGTCAATTTTAGTCGGTCAAAACCAACAACTATTTCGTCGTCGATAGCCGTCACTGGCACGCCACGGAACTCGCCGCCCATCTTTTCTTTCAGCTCAGTCATTGCCGCTTCGTCCTGCTCAATGTCTTTAAGCTCAAATTCTACTTTGTTGTGTTCTAGCCAATCGGCTTCGGCGTGGCAAAAGCTACACCAGCTTGTTGAGTACAAAATAACTTTCTTCATATATCTATTTTAACATACTGTTCTGAAGAACGGCTTAAATTCGCTGATTTGTATTGACTTAGATTTTTTTTTTTTAGTAAAATTAGCTTATGCTTAAAAATAAGAAATATGGTTTTACAATAATCGAAGTTGTTCTCGTACTGGCAATTGCAGGTTTAATATTTTTAATGGTTTTT
>CAYXHY010000016.1:0-13698 GCA_964465135.1 uncultured Candidatus Saccharibacteria bacterium | reverse complement strand
CTGCGACCAAAATGGTCGGGCAATCGACCTTAGCCCTGATGGTGATCCGCGCCAGCAATATCAGGCGAATATTATAATCAAATTAGAAAATGGTGGCTTGCACTGTACTAGCAACCGCCAAATCCAACGATAAATTACTTAACGATAACTATTTTACTACTTGGTAGATAAGTGGTAAAATAGTTATATGAAACCGCGCGAATTTAAGCTAAAATCGAAATATAAACCAACTGGTGATCAGCCGACAGCGATCGAGCAATTGGTGAGTGGTTTAAACGCGGGCGAAAAGGAGCAGACTTTGCTTGGTGTGACTGGTTCTGGTAAAACTTTTACGATGGCTAATATCATTCAAAGTCAGCAAAAACCAACTCTAGTTATGGCGCACAACAAAACCTTGGCGGCGCAGCTTTATAGCGAATTTAAGCAGTTTTTTCCAGAAAACGAAGTGCATTATTTTGTTAGCTATTTTGATTATTATCAGCCAGAAGCTTATATCGCCAGTAGTGACACTTATATCGAGAAAGATTCGCGCATCAATGAAGAAATTGAAAAACTGCGCCACTCAGCCACAGAAGCGCTACTTACACGGCCAGACACGATCATCGTAGCGAGCGTTAGCTGTATTTACGGCATCGGTTCGCCAGCGGCATATATGGAGATGTCGATTCATATTACTCCCGGCCAGCGTTACAATCAAGAGAAGTTTATCCGCCATCTGCGAGATATTCAGTATGGGCGCAATGATGTCGATTTTCACCGTGGAACTTTCCGCGTTCGGGGAGACGTGGTTGATATTTTCACGGCCGGTTCAGACCTAGCGTTTCGGCTTGAATTTTTTGGCGACGTGATTGATAGAATTACACTGGTTGATCCACTCACGGGTGAAATTCTCGAGCATCCACAGAGTATTGATATCTTCCCAAACAGCCACTACGCCACACCGCGCCAAGTGATTGATGAGGCGATTCCTAAGATTGAGGATGAATTCGCCAAGCGTCACGAATATTTTGAAAAAAATAATATGCTGCTTGAGGCTCAGCGGCTAGCTCAGCGAACTAAATATGATATTGAGCTACTTAAAGAAACTGGTTTCGTTAAGGGTATCGAAAACTATACTCGCTATTTGACAAACCGCGCTCCAGGTGAGCAGCCAGCAACTTTGCTTGATTATTTTCCAGATGATTTTTTGATGTTGGTTGATGAATCGCATATGACTTTGCCGCAGGTACGCGGAATGTTTAATGGCGACCGCGCGCGTAAGCAGGTTTTGGTGGATAACGGTTTTCGCTTGCCGTCTGCGCTAGATAACCGACCGCTGACTTTTGAGGAATTTTATGATCATATCGCGAAGGTGATTTACGTTTCTGCCACACCGAGCGACTTTGAGCTTGACCATAGCCCAGAGCCAGCTCAGCAGGTGATTCGGCCGACAGGACTACTTGACCCAGAGATCGAAGTACGCAAGATTGACGGCCAGGTTGATGATTTGATGGAAGAAATCCGCCTCAGGATTGAGGCGCGTCAACGAGTTTTAGTGACGACTCTAACCAAGCGAATGGCAGAAGATCTCACGCTTTATTTACAAGAAGCGGGTATTAAAACGGCGTACATTCACAGTGAAGTTGACACGCTGGAACGCGGCGATATTTTGCGCGACCTGCGGAATGGTGTTTACGATGTTCTAGTTGGTATTAACCTGCTGCGCGAAGGGCTAGACCTACCAGAGGTCAGTCTAGTGGCAATTATGGACGCTGATAAAGAAGGCTTCTTAAGGAGCGAGAGCGCCTTGGTGCAGACTATCGGTCGTGCGGCGCGTCACGAGCAGGGAAAAGTTATTATGTACGCCGATCGAATTACTCGCTCGATGAAAGCCGCGATAGATGAAACCAACCGTCGCCGCCAGATTCAAGAAGCTTACAACAAAAAACACGGCATTACGCCAAAATCCGTTTCAAGCGAAGTTGGTGAAGGTCTAAGAGCGATTATTCCACAAAAAGAGGATAAGTCGAAGAAACTCAATCTCAAGAAAATTCCACGCGACGAATGGGAAAGTCTAGTGCGCGACCTCACTAGTCAGATGAATCTCGCCAGTGCCAATCTACAATTTGAAGAAGCGGCTGAAATCCGCGATCAGATTGCTGAGATTCGCAAGCAGATGATGAAGTAATCTGAGACTTCACCGAGTATTTGCATTGACTTTTAAGCATATATGTGATATAATATAAGCATATCCTTTCGCTAAAATTAAGGATAGAATTTACTAGAAAGTGGTGATTTATTAGTGTTGCAAGTTGCAGGCGAGTATTTTATCGAGAAGGTGTCAAAATGCCAAAAGATGCATTTGAGACACCCAGATGATGAAGCTATCAAGATGTTGAGCGATATCTTTTTCGATCTTCACGCCCAGAGTGTAAAAGCCGAAGAAGGGGTGATCGTCGAACCGCCAAAAAGTATGCTTAAGCCTCCTACGGAAAATAATCCTCAAGAGGTGATTGCCTATATCAATATGGTGGGTATTTGTGCTCCAATTATCGAAAATTTGTTTCTCAAAAAGAGTGGCAAAGTTAAAATGGAGCATGAAATTACTTCATCTAGGTGGTATACGCTACTGCCAGATTGGCAGCTCAAGACATACGTTATCGAGCTTTATCGTGCATTTTTTGACGGTAAATATCCATTTTTATAAGCCGAAGAGTTTTATCTTCGGTTTTTTCTTGCCTCAAAACCCGCGTATTGACTTTTTAAATAATTTATGTTATAATTAAAGAGTATGGTTCAGTTTTTTAACGAGCCAAGTACTATTTAAAGGAGTGGAGAAAATGGAGAGCATTAAGGATTCCTCGATTCAGGGCAATATTTTTGGATGCCCTGAAATTGTAAGGTTGGGTGAACTTATTCGGATCGCTGGAGATATAAATATCGAAAGCGACGAGGAATATAATTCTAGCGGATCTGTCTGCGTGTTGTCTGCATTGATGTATCGTCTCAGCTATCAATATGTGGCATATCGCGAGAAAAGTTTGCGGCCATTTGATAGAGAGATCGAAAATGATAACTATCCCGAACCAAAATTAGAAATCGAAAATCTATTTGAAGAGGCTGATGAGATAACGCGCAGAATTGCCTCAAGATATGATCACCGAATTCGTAAGAATTACCCAAAAGTGCGTTTTACGCCATCAGGATTGGCTAGCAAGCGCTTAAAGTATTTGTTAAAAGACAAATGGTTTAGTGATTTAATAGACAAGATTCCGTGTGATTTCATTACGCATATTCTATCTTTATAAGGGAGAGATTAATTTTATGGAAAAAATTAGTGCAAATTCAGTATTTGTGAAAGATTTAACGAAGGAGTGCGAGAGAATTGACTTCTCGAAACCGATCGGCTCCGAGGAAAAAGTCAAATTTTCGGCATTTATTTCAACTTTACATGAAGTTGAGGAGGAGATGCAGAAAAACAGCGCTAAACGAAACGCTGGCGTTATCGATTTTGATGAATACAGCAAACTGTATCTGCTCGGAAGGGTAGATTATACGGAAATAATTGACCAAGGCGAGATTGTTTTTCGGCATTTGTTCTCAGATAAATCTATCTTGATGAACTCAGAAGATGAGCTAGAATTGGCGCTAAACAGTGCTGAACTAGCTGATTTTGTAAGAGAGCTTTGCCAGCAGAGCAAAGAGCGGCAGTTTCCATTTTCTCTATGGTATTAGTATGACGCGGATTATCCCGCGTCTTTTTTATATGTAATATACCCAAATATATCCCGCGGTCGCCTTGGAAAAAACTAGTGAACTAGTTTTGTCACTCGGTTTACCTGTGATACGTCAAATATATCGCGGCGACACTCGGAAAAAACTACGAGCAGTATTTTCTCTCGTTTACTTGTGATATAATATCTCTATGAGTAAAATATCAAAAGACGAAGTAAAACACTTAGCTGCGCTTTCGAACATCTCTCTAAGCGAGGAAGAGATGGAGAGCCTGCGGCACGATTTAGCCAATATCTTAGGTTATATTGAGCAATTATCCGAGCTTGACACTACTGGTGTTGAGCCGACTTACCAAGTTTCTGCCAATCAAAATGTTTGGCGCGAAGACGAAATTGATAATTATGGCGTTATGCGCGATCAACTTTTGGCGCTTGCGGGCGAAAATCAAACAGACAATCAGATAAAAGTACCAAAGGTTTTGTAGAGGAATTATGACGAATATTTTTGAAATTAGAGATCGAGTTTTGACAGGCGAAACCACGGCGAAGGCTGAGGTTGAAAAGGCGCTAGCTAAAGCTCAGGAAAATGAAAACTATAACGCTCTTGTGAGTTTAACCCCAGAATACGCCTTGCAGCGAGCGGCCGAGATTGATGAAAAGCTTGCGCGTGGCGAAAATCCGGGCGAACTAGCCGGTGTGCCCTTTGTGGTGAAAGATAACTTTTTGGCATTTGGTGGCCCAAGTACGGCTTCGAGCAGGATGCTCGCCAATTTCAATACACCGATTCAGGCTACGGCTGTTAAAAAACTAGAAGACCAAGGCGCGATTTTTATTGGTAAATCAAATTTAGACGCCTTTGCACACGGCGGATCGACCGAAAACTCAGCTTTTGGCGTGACCAAAAACGCGGTTGATGAAACTCGCGTAGCTGGCGGTTCGAGTGGCGGTTCAGCGGTAATTACGGCGCTAGATGTCGTACCGTTTGCGCTAGGCACCGATACTGGTGGTTCAATTCGTCAGCCTGCCAGTTTTAACGGCGTTTATGGCATCAAGCCAACTTATGGAACCGTCAGCCGCTTTGGTGTGGTGGCGATGGCTAGCTCGACCGATACGATTGGCGTATTTGCCAAAACTGCGGCCGAATCTGATCTAGTGATGCGAATTATGAGTGGCAAAGATAATCGTGATATGATGACGGTTGAAGATTTTTATGAAACTAAAATTAATGGCGAAATTGCTGCTAAAAACAAAAAAATTGGTCTAATTCGTGAATTTATGGACGAAAATGTTGATGCTGAAGTTCGCGAGCGTACTCTGGAATACGCCGAAAAACTAAAAAATCTAGGCTACGAAATTGTTAATGTTAGCTTACCGATGAGTAAATATTCGTTGGCGATCTACTACATTATCATTCCGGCAGAAGTTTCCTCAAACCTAGCTCGCTATGATGGCGTACGCTACGGTTTGCGCTCTGGCGCGGCCAAAACTCTGGGTGAAGTTTACGGCAAGAGCCGTGATGAAGGCTTTGAGCCAGAAAATAAGCGCCGAATTATGATTGGTTCATATGTCCTTTCGAGCGGATTTTATGACGCCTACTATTTGCAGGCGCAAAAAGCTCGCACACTTTTGGTGCAGGAATTTGATAAATTATTTAAAGAATGTGATTTCTTGCTTGGTCCAGTAACGCCAACTCCAGCTTTCAAGATTGGCGAAAATGCTAGCGATCCAGTAAAAATGTATCTGGCGGATATTATGACTGTACCGGCTTCAATCGCTGGTTTGCCGGCAGTTTCGGCTCCAGCTGGCGCAACCGAAACTGGCTTACCGATAGGTGTGCAGTTAATCGGTCCAATGAAGAGCGACGCTGATATTGTCGCACTAGCTGAGAAAGTAGAGGTAAAATAATGGGCGTTAATGTATTTTTGTTTGTGGCTGGAATTCTGATTGTTGGCTTATTGCTACTGTTCGTAATTAACCTAACCAAGCCACACGAACCGCAGCTAGATAAAGAAAAATATCAACATAATTGGTTGAAAATTGAAAATTCTCTAGCTAAAGACAATCCAGCTAGCTGGCATCTAGCTCTTATCAACGGTGATAAATTAGTTGATACGGCGCTGCGGGAGCTGCAAGTTCAGGGGCAAACTATGGGCGAAAGATTAAAGAATTCACGTGATAAATTTTCTAGCCCAAATTCGCTTTGGCACGCTCACAAGCTGCGCAATGTTGTGGCTCATGAGCATGATGCTGAGATTAATTTTGACCAAACTCGCCGCGCGATGAACAATTTTAAACAGGCCTTGAAAGATTTAGGAGCAATTTAATGAACGAAATTTTAGATAAATACGAAATGACGATCGGTATTGAGTGCCATGTACAGCTCAAAACCAAAACCAAATTATTTAGCGGTAGCGACAATGATGCTCGCGAAAAACAACCAAATGAGGCAACTTCGCCGATTGATTTTGGTTTACCTGGAATGTTGCCGGTACTAAACAAAGAAGCCGTGCGCTTGGCGGCTCGAGCGGCTAAGGCGCTTGGCTCTGAAGTTGCGCGAATTAGTCGATTTGATCGCAAACATTATTTTTACCCAGATTTGCCAAAGGGTTATCAGACGTCACAGCTTTATCAGCCGATTATTTTAGAGGGTGAAATTTCTGTGCCGCTTACTGATGATGAAGAGGTAAAAGTGCGAATTGAACACGCTCACCTTGAAGAAGATGCCGGAAAGCTAACTCATTATAGCGATTATTCACTAGTTGATTTGAATCGTGCTGGTACGCCATTGATTGAAATCGTTTCGATGCCGGACATTCATTCGGCCGAAGCTGCGCGGGCTTATGCTGAGGAACTACATCGCCGGATGATTTATGCTGGCGTAACTGACGGTGACTTGTATCACGGAAATATGCGTTTTGATGTCAATATTTCAGCTCGTAAAAAGGGCGAAGCAGAGCTTGGAACGCGCACCGAAATCAAAAATCTAAACTCATTTAGAAGTGTTGAGCGGGCGGCGAGTTATGAATTTGAGCGCCAAGTAAAATTGCTTGAAAGGGGCGAAAGTATCAAGCAGGAAACACGTGGTTGGCTAGATGACGAGCAAAAAACCGTTTCGCAGCGTAGCAAAGAAGAAGCGCAGGATTATCGTTATATGCCAGATCCAGATATTCCACCGATTATTTTAACCGATGCAGATATCGCTGAACTTCAGGCTGATTTTCCAAAAATGCCGAGCGAATTCCGAGCGGATTGGGCGAGCCTAAACCTAGATTCGTCGGTCGTGAATGCAATTTTGAATGAACAAATCCTAGCTAATTTGCTTGATGAAGTTTATTTGAGTGCGCAAAACTCTAAGCTCGTAAAGCGAATCTTTAACTGGTTTGCCTCAGCCACAGCCGAAGAAATTGACCTAGCGAAAATCACTTCTGGCGAGCTAAAAAGTAGTAGTCTAATTGAACTATCCACAATGGTTGAAGAAAATAAACTAAGCTCAACTGGCGGAAAAGAGATTTTTGTAGCACTGTTTACAGATGAATTTGCCGCAAAATCGCCAATTGAGATCGCTGAAGCTAAAAACTTATTGCAAGTTTCAGATGAAGGTGCGATTGCAGCGATTGTCGATGAAGTTTTAGCCGACCCAAGCGCTGCTAAAGCAGTTGCCGATATCAAATCTGGAAATGACAAAGCAATTGGCTTCTTGGTTGGCCAGATTATGAAAAAATCTCAGGGCAAAGCTAACCCAGCTCTAGCTCAGAAATTGATTCGCGAACGTCTTTAATTAAGCTTAACTTTACAATCACCCCTATAAGTGTTATAATATAGTTATAGCAATAGTATTATTTATTGCAAGTACATTAAAGGGGTGATTTTTATGCCAATAAAACCGACTTGGCGAGCTAATTCTTTTCTTAATATATCGCCTAATTTTTTCCGGATGAATGGAATTAGTATTGTGTTTTTAGATTTAGATAACACGATGCTGAAGGTAGGATCTAAGCTGATGGATGAAGCGGCGAGTGATTGGATCTGGGAACTAGCTGAAAACGGTATAAGGGTGCGGCTATTGTCAAACAATTTAACCTCCAGGGTGGAGCGAATCGCTAAACAGTTGGGTGATATCGGCGCACATTCATTATCGATGAAGCCGTTTTCTAGCCATATCGTCAAAAGGGTTCTAGAGACAGAGAGGGTTGAACTGGAAAATGCAGTGATAATCGGCGATGGTATCTTAACTGATATTTTGGCTGCAAATTGGCTTGGTGTTCAATCAGTTTTGATAAATCCGATCGAAGATCAATTTGTGATTGGTTGGTATAACAGCTATAGACGGTGGTTTATCCGCACTGTTTATAGGGATGTGGAGATCATTCTAGGATAAAATATGCGCTCTGAAATTTCAGGGCGCATTTTACTATTGACATTTTATAATAATTATGCTAATATAGGGTAGAGTTGACAAATTCAAAACAAAAACATAAAATAGAAATAGAACAGAAAGGAGAACGATGAGCTCAGCTGCAGAAATTTTAGTTGTAATTCTGGCCGTAGCTTTAGCGATTTTCATAGTCTTATCAATCACCTTAGTGATATTACTCATAAAGGTCACTAATCGCATCAACGAAGCAACGAAGAATATCAGAAATTCAACCTCAGCTATAGAGGAGATCACGCAAAATATCGCAAGAATTACATCGCCGGTAGTTATCGGTAAAGCAGTTCTGTCGGTGTTCAATAAATTTAAAGATAAAGGAGATAGATAATGGCTAATAAAATGGGAAAAGGACTAATTTTGGGCGCAATTGCAGGCGCAATCGGTGGATTACTATTCGCACCTAAGAGTGGAAAAGAAACTCGTGCAGAATTGAAGGATAAAGCCGCTAAAGCAAAATCTGACATCCAAGATAAAACTACCGAGGCTCTAGGCGCAGCCGAAGAGAAATTTGAAGAAGTGAAGGATAAGGCAACGGAAACCACTGAAGAGCTAAAAACTTCAGCCGACAAATTGCAAAAACGAGCACTAAATGCCGTTGATGCTGCCAAAAAAGGTTTCAATAAAAAAGTTTAAGCTGTTAGTTTAAAAAGTGTTTGAAAATCACCCCTGTAATAGGGGTGATTTATTTTGTATTTATTTGACTAGGATGAACGAATTTTTGCCTTTCTTGATCAAACTTTTAGCTTGAGCTGGCTGGTCTTCGGTTATTTTTTTGCCATTGACGGAGATTGCATCGCCGGAAATCAGGCGGCGAACCTCACCTTTACTCTTGGCGAGATTTGTTTCTATTAGAGCGTCGCTGATAGTTTTTTCGCTGCCAAAATCAAAAGTGGGGATTTCGCCAGATAGGATTAGAATTTCGTCGTCGTTTAGGTTGGCGACATTAGCGTTACCGAATAAAACTTCAGTCGCTTTGACGACATTTTTGGCGATATCTTCGCCATGAACTAGTTTTGTAACTTCTAGGGCTAGGATTTTTTGTGCCAAGCGAGCGCTCAAGTTATCTTTGTGCTCTGCTTCAATCGATTCAATCTCTTCACGACTCAAAAGAGTGAATAATTTTAGGTAGTCGATTGCGCTTTGGTCGTCGCTATTGAGCCAGAATTGGTAGAATTTGTACGGGCTGGTTTTGTTTGGGTCAAGCCAAACTGCGCCGCCTTCTGACTTACCGAATTTACGGCCAGTTGATTTATTTATCACTAGTGGGCAGGTCATTGCATAGACTTCGGCACCTTCTTTTTTGCGAATTAGATCAACGCCAGAAAGTAGATTTCCCCATTGGTCAGAGCCGCCAATTTGTAGATTTACGCCGTGGTTTTTGTGTAGGTGCCAAAAATCGTAACCTTGTAGTAGAGTGTACGAAAACTCAGCAAAGCTCAAGCCGCCGCCGGCTTTGATGCGGGCTTTAAAAAACTCGCGACTGGTGAGTTCGGCCATATTGAATTTTTTGCCGATATCGCGTAGGAAGGGCAGAAGTTGAAGATCTTTTAGCCAGTCGTAGTTGTCAACTAGGGTGAACTCTTGACCTGAAAATAGGCTTGAAACTTGAGCGGATAAGGCTTGTTTGTTGTGCTCAACTTCATCAAGCGGTTTAAGTTCGCGCTCTTCGGTGTCGCGCATATCACCAATTACGCCAGTTCCACCACCAACTAGCAAGATGACTTTATGCCCGCGTTCTAGGAATTGTCGCCCCATCATATAGAAGGCAAGGTGGCCAACATGAAGGCTGTCGGCTGAAGGGTCGGCGCCCAAATAAAGCGTGAAGTCTTTTTCATCAATAATGTTTTGGTCGGTAAATGTCGCTTGGTTCCAAAAACCGCGCCATTTTAGTTCTTCGGATAATTTCACTCTTTAGGCTCCTTTTAAATTTTACTAAATCAATTTTACCACTTTTGGAGCAGTTTTTCAATCAGGAATGTTTCGCGCTTGACTTAGATTTTTTTTTTTTAGTAAAATTAGCTTATGTTTAAGTATAAATTATCTACTCCTCAAACAAAGAACTACTCCACTCTATTTCCTACGGCTGGTAAAGCCTGGGCTAGCGCCCTCGAGCACGCAGCTAGAAAATATGGGTGGATTAGTTCTGGCCTAAATAAGCTAGTTTTCACTCCAGAACTAAACCATCATTCTCCTCAAAGTAGGCACTCCGGGCCACTAGCCCAAGCTTTACCAGCCCTACAAAGAAGCCAACGCGACACACAACGTAAGAACGACATGAGCCGCATTCTGGCTGCTACGGAGCAGCTTAGGGCAAACAACCGTGGGAAAATTCCGAATAGTTATACTGATAGCGAAGGTAATTTTAGGAGGACTTTCAATGAGGCGTTACGCGAGCATTATCTTACCGCAGGAGGAGACCAATTTAAAGATCCGGATGGTAGTGAGTACTTTTTCGTGGATATGATTGATTCTGGTGATAATTATGGTCGAACTGATTTTAGCTTCAAAAGCACAGATGGATCTACTCGGATATACACTTTTTGGCGAAATAGTGAGTGCAGCGGAAATACCGTAGTCCGAGTTAATGCTCACTCTAAAATTGCATTTTTGATGCCAATGGAGTCAGGTGGAACTTATTGTATCAATAATTAATTTAAATTGAAATCACGTAAAAATTCGTGTATAATTATAAGCAATATGGAGAAAAAGGCGAAGAAAACAGTCAAGAAGTCGACACGGACTAAGCAAAAATCTGTACGATCGACACGTAAAAAAACCGAGAAGAAAAATAACTTAGGCTTATATGCTAATTTAGTGCACCGCAAAAAAACCAAAAAAGATGCTGCGGCGCGCAAAAAAGCTGAATATCTGGCAACTTTGCCTAAAAATCCCTTCCTGAGATTTTTATACCGATTACATCCGAAGCGATTCTTTAAATACTGGTTCTCGAAAGAGGGCGGTATTATGGCGCTCAAAATTTTTGGTGGTTTGGCACTGGCGGGTATAGTTACTGTTTTGTGTTTAATTGCTTATTTTCAGAAGGATTTGGCTCAATTGAAACCAGGAGAGCTTTCTAGTAGGGTTCAGACAACGGTCAATAAGTATTATGACCGTAATGGAGAGCTTCTATGGGAAGACAAGGGCAATGAAGATTACAAACTAGTTGTAGATAGCGCTGATATCAATGATTATATGAAGCAGGCAACTGTCGCGATCGAAGACAGAGATTTTTATAGCCACAAAGGTGTTGATTTATGGGCGTTGGTGCGAGCTGTTATCAATAATGCACGCGGTGGTGCAACTCAGGGTGGTTCAACCCTTACTCAGCAGCTAATCAAACAGGTTTATTTTGCAGATGAAGCTGCTGAGCGTGGTGTTAAAGGTATTCCCCGAAAGATCAAAGAGATGATTTTGGCAGTTGAAGTTGAGCGAATGTATGATAAAGATCAGATTATTGCATTATATCTAAATGAATCACCATATGGCGGTCGCCGTAATGGTGTAGAAAGTGGCTCTAAGACATATTTTGGTAAAAATGCTAAGGATTTGACTTTGCCTGAAGCGGCACTTCTAGCTGGGATTCCGAATAACCCCTGGGTTTATAACCCGTACAATATTGAGTATAATGAGCAGCTAATTAAGCGCCAGCATAAAGTCTTGGATGATATGGTGACTTGTGGATTTATTACCAAATCTGAAGCTGACGAAGCTAAAGAATTCCCGATTTTGGATTCAATCAAGCCAGAGCAAGATCAATACGCAGATATGAAAGCGCCGCATTTT
This sequence comes from uncultured Candidatus Saccharibacteria bacterium, assembly GCA_964465135.1. GTDB lineage: Bacteria > Patescibacteriota > Saccharimonadia > Saccharimonadales > Saccharimonadaceae > Nanogingivalis. The sequence continues at coordinate 1,770 of CAYXHY010000016.1, read as the reverse complement.
GTGCAAGAAGTGAAGCGTCAGTTAGAATCAGAGTTTGGCGTGCGCGTGATTCGTGCTGGTGGACTAACTATCAAAACTACATTGGATTTGCGAGCTCAAGCAGCGGCTGAAGAAGCGGTGGCTGCAGGTGGCGCAACTTTATATTTGACGGGTGCTGACAATATTGCATTGACTTCTGTTGATGTTGAAACTGGCCAGGTGATTGCTCAGGTGGGCTCGGTTGATTACAATAAAGAGATTTATGGCCAAACTAATGCTGCTGTTTCGCAGCTGGATCCAGGTTCTAGTATTAAGCCGATTGCGGATTATGCAGCCCTGTTTAAGCGCCAGCAAAGCCCGGTATATACGCCAGCTACAATTTTGCGCGACGAAAATATCGACAGTTTATACTGTGGCGGTAACACTGGTCGATGTCAGCTGCGCAATACAACGCGTAGATTCTATGGTGATATTACGATCCGCCAAAGCCTAGGTAACTCATTCAATATCGCTGCGGTGAAGGCTCTACATATATCTGGCATTGAAGAAGGCATCAACACTGCTCACGCACTAGGTGATCTATCATACTGTGCAAATAATACAAGTGCTGGACTTTCGGCAGCTATTGGTGGTGGTTGTAGTGTTCGTCAAGACGAGCATACTAACGCCTATGCTTCATTGGCTCGAGGTGGGGTATATAAGCCGGTTAGTTATGTTCTTGAAGTAAAGAATTCCTCAAATGAGAAGATTAAAGAATGGAAAGATTCTTCAACTAAGGCGGTTGATCCGCAAGTGGCATATATGCTGACTGATATTTTGGCAGACAAAAAAGCTCGTGAGATGAACTTTGGCGCGCAAAGCTACAGTTTTGGCTTCACAGTGCCAAACGTTTGGACAGCCTCAAAGACTGGTACTACCGACGATAGCCGCGGTAACGCAAAAGATTCGTGGATGATGAGCTACTCACCAGTGGTGGCGGCTGGTGCTTGGAGTGGTAATCATGATGGTTCAGCTCTTGGATCCTCAAGCAATACCACTGTTCGCCGTGTGATTAATGATTTTATGGCTGCAGTTCACTCAAACGTATACGGACCAGATGGTAAATGGAAAGTTGGCGATCAAGTAGCCAAACCTCAAGGTATTCAGAATTGTAGGGTTTCAGGTAAGAGTGATATTTGTCCTTCTTGGTGGAACCAAAACAACAGTAGTAGCAAAACACAAGAAGTTGAGTTTGATGAGATATCAAAGAAGAAAGCTACAACTTGTACTCCTGAGTCAACTCGCGTAAAATTGCAAGTCACTAGATCGACCGATCCGATTACTAAAAAAGAAATCTTGATTGCTCCAGATGGCTACAATGCAAGCGAAGATGATGATGTGCATAAATGTGATGATGCCAAGCCTGGTATCTCTTCACCCCAGTACACACCAAACGGCAATTCAGGTTTACACCGTATAGATGTTAATTTCTCTAAAGGTCGATTTGATCTACAAGAGGCCACTATATTGGTAGACGGTCAACAGGCTGGAAGCGGTAGCGCCGCTAGCGGCAAACTATCGATTGACTTCACTTTTACTAAGCCAAATCAAAAGATTATCGTACGAGTTCGAGACTCTGGCGGATATGTCAGTGAAAAAACTGATCTTGGACCGCCGAACATATCTTCTGGCGGTAGCGACGGAGATGACGACTAAAAATATATATTGACTTAATATAAATAAAACCACCAGCTTTATCGGCTGGTGGTTTTTGGTAAGTTTTAATTTATATCGTGTCGTTCATTGCATTAA
>CAYXHY010000015.1:0-16928 GCA_964465135.1 uncultured Candidatus Saccharibacteria bacterium | reverse complement strand
CTAGTAAAAAAGCACCCAGAGTTGTTATAATCGGAACGCCAAGTACCACCATTCTTTGAGCACTCCGCCGCACTAGATAACGCGGCTGCATACGTAGTCCGAGTAAAATATGTAAGTGTTCCGAATATAGACATAAAACATATCAGCACCAAACCAACTACGATCTTCCTATTCATATCTAACATTTAACCACAAGCTAGATGTAAAATCAATAGAAAAGAAAACACTAGGTAGTAAAACCTAGTGTTAAAAACTCTGGCTAAAATAGAGGATCTGCTTGAGGGTATAAATTCTTGATAGCATCAACAACAATCTCAACCTGCGCATCGTCATCGAAAGGAATTGCGTTAAACTCTTTCCGAGGTTCATTTTCTAATGTAGACCCTGTAGCAATTATCTGTCCTTGGCTATTCGCAACAGTCCTATTGTGCTTATCAAAAGTAAGGGTACCGTAGTCAGTCCACATAGTAACTATATTATCTTCAGTATAAACTGTAGGATATCTAGCACCGTCATCATACAAGCGACCCACTAGGTCCTTGTATGCCAGTAATAACCTAACATACGCACTGACACTACTTGAGTCATACTCAAATACTCTCGCGAATGGAGACATTCCACCCCTCATCTTACCTGGGCGAAGATTGTCGTCCACGATATACATCCAATAATCTAAAAATTCACCGATTTCTTCTTTCTTTTGATCGATTACGTCAAAACTACCCGGAGTTACATTAACTTTACCAACATCCAGCGTATATGTCTCCAAGAAAGCACCTAAGAAGTATTCATCGAAAATGCCGTAGTCGAATCTTAGTGTCATTCTTTCGTCGATGACCCTAATCTCAAACATTATATCTTGACCTTTTATCGAACGGTCTTCAGTCTTAACGCTAATAGCATCTTTAGTCGATACCGATCGAACGATATCACCTAGGCCCCTTGCGTGAATCGCCGCCTCAAACGCAGATCCGGCTAAATCACCAGGTCCATTGTAAATATCTAGTAACTCCTCAACCGTTTCAACAGTAGATTCAACAGCAACTTCACTTTCGCTCGTAGCAGCAGTTTTATTTCCGCCTCCACAAGCAACCAATGTAATAAACAAAAATACAACCAACGATGCAGCACTTATTTTCTTCAATGTTTTTTTCATTTTAAATGCACCCCTTAATTTTATTTTTAAAAACATTTATAAGAAAAAGCACCCATCTATTCTAACTAGAATATTAAGGTGCTTTGTTTCCAATACGCTATAATTCTACCATACTTTGTATAATTTGTCAAGCATTTAGCCGAAAATCATATATTATTCGGTGCGTAGAGCTTCGATCGGATCAAGCTTGGCAGCTTTGCGGCTTGGGAAGTATCCAGCTAGAACCGAAATAACTATCAAACTCAAAATCAAGACGAGAGTAGATATTATATCAATCTTCAAAAGTTCCGTACCAGCCTCAAGCTCCAATAAGTTAGTAATTACAGGGTTGAGTAAGGTTATTAGAAATGCGATAAACGCACCGATAGCACCGCCCAGCAGACCAATCAGAGCCGATTCGTAGCGGAATAGTTTAGAAATATCCTTCTTTTTAGCGCCAAGCGCTTTCATCAAGCCAATCTGACTAATTCGCTCTAGAACAGAAATATATTGCGTGTTAATAATCCCAAAGATTGAAGCGAGGATCGCTAGAGCTCCAAATCCTGCTAGTCCCCACTGAGCAACGTTGATCATAATCATCATTTGTTCGCGCATATCTTGCAGGCTGTAGACTTCATAGCCACTATCCTTGATTGCTTGTTGCAAAGCCGCAACATCTTCACCAGACTTTACGAGCACAGTTGCGCCATAATATTCTTGGCCAGCGTCTTCTCCATTTTGATATTTAAACATTTTTTCGCTATCTTCGGGCGAAATTCGCACCGTTTCTTGATAATATAAGACCGTATCTCCTGCCCGATCTACGGCTACAATCGTAAATGGAAATTCTTGAGCACTAGTAGTTCCTGTGGGGTTTTCGCGATCAATTTTTGGCACGCTGATATACAATTTTTGACCAATTGCAGCTTCTGCCGTGTCGAAGCCAAAAGATTCCAAGAAGCCCTCTGGTACGACCACCTCACCAGGTTTTAGTAGATTGTCGTGCAGAGACCCAGCGGCTAGCTTCATCTCTGTGCGATCCACCTTCACTTCAAGCGGAGCTTCGCGTTTTTTGTAGCCTTCACCACGAGTCATATACTGGCTATCTACAAACAACATTGGATGAACTGACTCAACGCCACCAAACGACCGTAGTTTTTGTGTATCTGCACTGTTTAGCTGGCGCCGCTCGCTGGTAGTTTTTTCTTCTACTTCTACACCGAATTCCGGCAGCTCCTTATCAGAACTTTCTTCTGCCTGCTCAAATTTCGGATAAACACTCAAACTACGTAAATCTCCGCTGGTGTCCACCATTTCGTTTGTATAGAGGCGCCCACCATTTCCTGCAGCCATCGCAAGCGTGATCGTCATCGCTCCGACCGCAATTGCTAGGCTGGTTAGAATTGTGCGAACTTTCGCCTGTCGCAGGTTGATCCCCGACCGTTTCGCAATGTCCAATCTACGCATTTTTCACTCCTTCAATTGATTTTACATCTTGATTTTTAACAGCTGAGTTTCCGATCTTTTCAATTTGACCATCTTTTAGATGAATTTGCAGATCGCATCGGTCGGCAAGATCCTGATCGTGAGTTACTATAATTAAGGTGACGCCTTTGGATTTATTGTATTCAAATAGAGTTTTCTCAACCAGTGCACTCGTAGTAGAATCCAAATTTCCGGTCGGCTCATCTGCGAATAGAATCTTAGGATCATTAGCTATCGCTCGGGCAATTGCTAAACGCTGCTTCTGCCCGCCAGATAAATCTTTGGCTTTTGAGCGTTTTTTATCTAGTAGATCAACCGATTTTAGAGCCTGATCAATCTTCGCTGACCGTTTGCGAGCTGGAATTTCTGCGATTTCGAGCGGCAAACTAACATTTTCATAACAAGTTTCGTTCCCTTGAACAAAGAAACTTTGAAAAATAAAACTCATCTCCTTGGCTCTAAATTCGTCAATCCGCTTTTGAGTCATAGACAAAATATCTTTTTTATTAATGAAAACTTCGCCCTTTTCTGGCACGTCTAAACCACTCATTGCGTGCATTAAAGTCGATTTACCTGAGCCAGATTTTCCGACGATCGCCACGCTAGCGCCATCTGGAATCTGAAAGCTAACATCAGTGAGGGCCCGGAAACGGTTCTTCTTTTTACCGTAAGTTTTGGTAATATTTTTTACTTCTATCATATCTTAAAACTCCTCTTCTGAACAAATTAATTGCTCGGCTTTTATTTCTTTATCATTCAAAGTTATACTTGGAGAATTGCTATATTTAAGCTCAAAACCGTTTCGGTTGCCAAAATTGTCAGCGCAGCGGAATGGTCCATTCAAAGCAATTTGATTTGCCGACCAAACTTGGACTTCGGTTGAGCGTAAACCTGTAACTTTTAGCGTATTTACACTAGTATTTGGCGCTCGGAATTTAGACAAATTACCCAGTTCTAGATTAAGATTATCTATTTTCTGCCGACCGACAATTTCAAAGTTTGAATCTTCAATTAATTTCACTGTCAGTTTAGCTTGGTCTTGGTCGGTATTATATGAAACCTGGACAGATTCATAGCCATACTGATTTTGGCGAGATGAAGAAGTGGCAGATTCTTCAATCATTTCTAATTTAGGACCATAAATTACAATTTTCTCATATCTAGTCATAAAGTACGGTAGGTTAGTATTTTCATTATGCCCACCAGCTTTAACAACCAATTTATCACCATTAAATTCAAAATCAGGATAGACTTTATTGTCCGCATAATCATATCGATATTGCTCCGCGTGCATTTCATCGCTCACCACATACTCCACCGCCAAATTATAATCAATCTGTAGACTCTTGATATTAGCTAGTTTGCCTGAATCAATCTGAACTGATTGTTTTTTCATACTTTGATCGATCGCTTGCCGAGTAAAATTCTCATTCATACTAAACATCATAATTCCACCTGTAAAACTAGAAATTCCAACAAAAACCAGCATCCCGAGTGCAATTAACTGCGATTTTTTGGCGTTGAAAGTTGCACTCATTACCGCCAAAATGGCGGAAAAAGCCACAAATGAAATACCAGCAATATTGATCAATATATGCGGCAAGCCCATAATTCCATTTCTATAGTCAGGTACGGATATTGAGGCTGTTTCAAACTGATTCAAAATTGCCATATTGCCCACGATTAACGCCATCAATCCACCGAAAGCCATCAGAGAAGTTATGACGATTAACCCAACTCGCAAAGTATTAAGAACGATTTTATTTTGCTGATTAATGCGAGCAAAATCGTATTCTTGATTGATTTCTTTTAGTGCTCGAGCAGAAATCTTTTGCCCTTTAAGATGCAAAATATCTGTGGCACTTTTTGCTTTTGGCACCACAATCCAAAGTAGCAAGTAGGCTGGAATCATAAAACCAACTGTTACAAAAACCAGCGCCATCATAACAACCCTAATCAGCACTACATCAATATCAAAATACAAAGATAAGCCACTAGCTACACCACCAAGAACGGCGTTTGATCTATCGCGGAAAAGTTTGCGCCTAACCGAAATATCACCTTCAAGGTCATTTTCTACATCTGAATCTTCTACTTCAGCAGATTCAGTCTGATCGTCCATAAACACTTCTGGGCTACCAAGTTGAGACTCAATTTGTTCTACGTCTTGCATTGAAATAATGCCGCTAGCAACAATCCCCTGGTCACGCAAAATTTCAGTAATTCTGATCTCAACATCATCTAGAATTGTTTCGTCTTCGATATTCTTTTTTAGCGCATTAAAATATTTATTTAGCTCATCTTTAGCATCAATTTCTATTTCGTAAGGTATTTTTGCTAGATGGATTCGATTAATTTCTTTCATATAATTCCTCTAAAGTTTTTTTATGGTTTTATTCAAATTTGCTATATTTTCGCCCACAACCTCCATAACCTCTCGACCAAAATCAGTTATGGTGTAATATTTGCGCGGCGGACCCTGCTCGGACTCTTGCCACTGGTGAGATAAAAGACCTTCGCGCTGCAGCCGGCTAAGTAGCGGATAAATTGTCCCTTCCACTACTACCAGCTCGGCAGCCTGTAAATCCTTTATGATATCACTAGTATAGACAGGCTTGTTCGAGCAGACTTTTAGTACGCAATACGCAATAAAGCCTTTTCGCATTTGCGTCGCCATCTGTGAAGCGTATTTTTCTGCATTATTTAGTTCTGTCATAGTTCTATGTTATACCAAGTAGCTGGTATTGTCAATAGTTTTCATAAAAAAGAGTCTCTAAATATATAGCAACGCTTTCTACGTCTATTGTGAAGGCTTTAGGCCTACCAACCTCCGCCACCTCCACCGCCACCGCCGCCGCCAGAGAATCCACCGCCACCAGAAAAACTACTTCCGCCCCCACCGCTTGAACTTGATTGTGGAGATGTATAGTTATTTACAGACGAGCTAAAACTGCTGATATTGCTTGTAAATACCCTTGCGTTAAACGCCCCTCCACCGTTATACCAAGTAGGTCCGTAAACATTATTGTTATTTGCATATTCAATCTCCAACACCTTGAGCCAACTTTTTTCTAGCCCAAAGATCGCCGCATAAGGGAGTAGCTTCTCATATAATTTAATTCTTTCTTGGCCGTCGTGCATAATTCGTTCAGCCCCTTGCACGCTTTGAAGATATTTCAACCGATCAGCTTCAGCCAGTTTTATATACATTTTCAAGCCTTCTAAGTAGTGTTTAGCCTCAGCCCCCTTCTCGCTCAGTGGGTGCCTAGATCCAATAGTAACTGCCGTGACTACACCAAATCCTACTAATGTTATCATTACGTATAAAAGTATTACAGTCTGATATTCATATAGAGAAGTTAAGGGGAATATCCCAGTAGCAGCAATAAACAACAGAAGTAATACTCCAGCAATAGAAGTCATAAAGATAACCTCAGCATTCACCTTCTTAATCTCTACACGATCTTGATAATAACCCGTCTCTACAAAATCCTTCCTTCTATTATCAATTAATTTTGAAATCTGGAAACCAAGCTTATAATCATCCTGTTTCATCTCGTAAGTCGTCTGTACACCTGGGAAAAATATCCTTATAATACCTTTATAAAAGCTGTCACTAACATTACTGTTAGTTAGCTGTAGCATATACTTTTTACGACCAAAGAATTTACTACCCGAATCAGACTCGACAATCTTAATATGACCCATGACCGCTAAATCTAACAGAATGGCCGCAATTGGAGGTCTTGAGAATGGAGCCGTTGATAGCATTTGTGCCTGCATTAGATTTGTTAACTCGTCAGGTCGAGTATATTGTGGAACCACTGCCCGATTGATTTTAACCGATCTAGGAGCCCTAAACCAAGCGCTAAGTATATAAAGGAAGCACACACCTAAAAATACGCACACCCCTACAAAGACAACTCTAAGATATGCTGGGATTTCAAAAGGTGTGAAACTTCCCGACTTAAACTTGACGGCAAAAGTTAGATTACTCCGAATATCTAGCATATCATGCGTAAAAACAAAAGTACCACCTTCTTGCTTCCAGCCGTCGCAAGGCTGGATACTTCCAGCCCCACCCACATAGCATGCAGCCTCGCCAGCATATTGATCAACTATATCGCCGTCCAGGACTAGCCTCGCCTCTATCTCATCAAAAGTTTGATACCACCCTGTTCCGTTTGTATTCCAGTAGATTTCTTGATAATCGCCGCTATCTTTTATTACATCTGTTAGTGTATATTCAATTTTATATTCTTGCCGGCCTCGAACATATTGATTTGAACGCCCTAAACGAAAAACTTTCACACCATTTTCGATGCTGGTACTATTTATTCTTTCCTCCTCGCCATTACGCCAAACCTTAATCTTGCCGTTGAAAATCCTATGACCGTCATAATTCAACGGAATCGCACGCTCAATGCCTCGATTTTGATCGTAATTCGGAAATAACGCCACTAAATTTTCGGTTACCTTCATTACCGCACGGCCGTCCTCGTCTTTGCTCAGATGGTATTCAGCCTTAAAACTCTCAAAAGAAAATCTATTTGTGTTCGCGCTGACGGTATTTGACGGCCAAAAAATTGCCAAAGATAAAATAACTACGGTTAATAAACTAGCAACCCTCTTGATTCTTTTCATTTAAGACTCCAAAAATTTCTTAACGCAATCACATAGATAATCTGTATTTTCAGCCAGATTGTCGCCATCAAATATATCACTAGCCGTTAAATACAACTCACCAGAGAAGATATCTGCGCCAAAAAACACCAAAATTTCACGCAAATGTCGTTGCGCCAAGGCGGTACCAAGCTTACCCGGTGAAACTCCTAAAACCGCCACCTTTTTCTCAAGAAATGGATTTTTAACATCATTAGGGCGACTAATCCAATCCAAAGCATTCTTTAGGGATCCTGGAATACTACGATTATATTCCGGCGTAAAAATCATCACGCCATCACTCTGCTCGATTTCAGTTTTAATTTTAGAAATAGCCGCCGGATAATCCTCTTGTAATTGCGGAGAATATAGCGGAAATTCGGCCAAATCTATAAAATTAAATTCTGCTTTATTGCTAAAAATATCCGTCAACAACTTGGCTAATTTCATATTTATGGAATCTTTATTTAAGCTTCCCACCAAGATTGATATTTTTTTCATAAAATTCCTCTTATTTAGTTATTTCGTTATCGCACACGCCAGCGTTAGTGAAAGCGATCAAATTCTCGGTCGACATCTTCACCATATTATGCACGGCTGTCTCTGTGCTAAAGGCGATATGTGGAGTCATAATAACATTCGGTAGATTTGATAAGTCGCGATAAATACTATCTTGAATCACCTCTCCACTCAAGTCACGCTTCAAAAGACCTTCTTCTAGCTCATAAACGTCCAAGCCGGCCGCTAAAACCTTGCCGCTAACTAGTGCATCACGCAAGGCTTCGCTGTCTATGTGCGCACCACGAGCAGTATTGATAATTATCACGCCGTCTTTCATTTTTTCGATCGAGCTTTTATCTATGATATGCTTATTTTCTGGGGTTAGCGGAATATGTAGAGATATGATATCGCTACTTGCAAAAACGTCATCTAACTCTTTATATTCGAGAAAATCTTTCGCTTCTTCATTTTGAAAAACGTCATAACCAATAACTTTCGAGCCAAAAGCATTAAAGACCTTTGCCGTAGTCAAGCCAATTCTACCAGTTCCAATCACGCCGATAGTCATCTGATTCAATTCTTTTCCAAGTAGGCCTTCAACCGAATAATCCTGCACTCGAGCACGCCTCAAAGCCAGCGGAATTTTGCGCAAAACCGCCAAGGTCATCGCCACAGTAAATTCAGCAATTGCGCTCGGTGAATATTGAGGTACATTTGAGATTTTAACATGATACTTTTTTGCCCGCTCAATATCAACTGCATCAAAGCCAGCCGTCCTGACGGTGACATATTTAATGCCGTATTCCTCAAACTTCTCCCACGCATCGTTTGACTCAGTCGTAGCCGTATAAAGAGAAACCGCATCAAAACCTTTCGCCAATTTGGCTGTTTCTTTATCTAAATCCTTTGCAGTCGTAGCATATTCTATACCAAACTGATCAGCGAACTTCTCAAAATAAGGAAGCTCATCTTTTCGTACTCCATAAGCAATAATCTTCATATATTAATTATATATCAAAACGATTATGTTTTCAATATTTTCAGAGGTTTTGGAGCGAACTCTATTTGGATCTTTTGCTGATTTTACTAATCTCTTCAGCAATTTCTTTATCCAGTTTGCTGGTTTCGCGCATTTTGCGTTTCAGATATTCGTTATTTTTATTTATCTCACGAATTTCTACCAAAGCCTCGGTGATTTCACTATGCAATCCACACATTCGCCGCTCTTGGCGCTCTATATTGCCACTACTCATCACTGCCATCACTAGCGCCACCATACCAGTTATCAGCACCAAAATATCGGTTAATGTTTGACTTAAACTATTCTCATTCGTAATAAAAAGTAAAGAAACCAGAAAAGTAAACAAAATGATTATAAATAACGCATTCTCTAAGACTCGGCGTGAAGAAAAATGGATTTTACCCAAACGGCGACTCAATTTAGCGATTGGATCTAATTTTTTAGCCTGTTTTAAGTGCTCTGTCTCAATAGTTTTTGTCGGCATAATTAGCTAGACCTTAAAACTTCAAATCTGGATAAATTTCGCGAGTTGTTTTGTCGATTTCTGATTTTAATTGTGGGAAAGGCACGCCCTCACGAGCTGTCACGCCTTCAAAAATCCAGAAAACGCGCTCACTATAACCCATACCACAAGCTGGCGGCATACCATATTCAAGCATTTCAACAAAATCAATATCAAGCATCATCGCTTCGTCATCGCCAGCATCACGCATTTCTTGCTGCTGCACGAAACGGTCAAGCTGATCAATCGGATCATTTAGCTCGCTAAACAGGTTGCAAAGCTCTGAGCCAGCAATCACCACCTGAGCGCGCTGCGTCATTTCTGGCCGGCCTGGGTGAGTTTTAGAAAGTGGCGAAATAAATGTCGGTGTATTGATTAGCCAAATCGGACCAGTCACATCTTTACGGATATTCTTCCATAGCTTATCAATACCACGAGACTTATTCTCACTCTGTTCTACTTCTAGATTGTTGGCGCTTAGCGCAGCCTTCACCTCGTCCAAAGTACAGTTATACGGATCAATTCCGTAGCGATTCTTAATCGTCTCAGCATAATCCCACTGTTCCCATTCTTGATCTAAATTAACTTTGAATTTACCAAGGTCAAATTCAAGCGTGCCAAAAGTTTCCTTCAAGACATATTTAAACATCTCTTCTTGAAACTTCATGCCATCACGCCAATCCCAATAAGCAGCATACCACTCCATTGCAATATGTTCTGGTAGGTGTTCATCTGAATAATTCTCATTCCTAAAGCGCGGACCAAGATCGTAAACCCTTTCAAATCCAGCCCCAAGCAAGCGTTTGAGCGGTAATTCATGACTAATTCGTAAGTAAAATTCCGCATTGTCTAGCGCATCCATATGAGTCATGAACGGATTAGCGTCAGCTCCACCAGTAGTATGCTCAAGCACCGGAATGTTGATTTCGTTAAAGCTGTGCTGATTCAAAAAATCACGCGTTGCTTGCCAAAATTTACTACGGCGGATAAATCTATCGCGCACATCTTGATTGACGTTCATATCTACATAGCGGCGGCGGAAGCGTTCTTCTTTGTTTATGAAACCGTCTTGCTCGCTCGGCATTGGGCGCAAACTCTTAGTGAGGAGCTTCAGCTCACGGGTCGCCACCGAAATCTCACCAGTTTTACTCTTTATCACTTCACCAGTAGCTTCAATAAAATCACCCGTATCTAGTAGATTTAAGTTTTTTAGGCCAAGCAAATTTTGCTCAGGGCTGGTTTCAGCTAAAGAGTTAGCTTGGATAAATAACTGAATTTTGCCCGAAAAATCCTTCAGGACGATAAACGCCAGCTTACCAAATTTGCGTAAACCGACGATTCGCCCCGCAACGCTAACCGTTTTACCTTCCATTTCGTCAAAATTATTCACGATATCAGCCAGCATCGCAGTACGTTTAGTACTTGCCGGATACGGATTTAAACCTAATTGCTTGATTTCTTCTAGTTTTTTCAGTCGCTCGTCGCGATATTCTTTCATTGTAGCCATAATTGTCACCATTTTACCACAGTTAAGCGCTTAACTCAACTTGATAATTATAGAAAAATATGTTATAATTAGAAGATGGCCTATGGGAGGTGGTACATTATGAAAAGAAGGGTTTCGAAACCGCTTCACGAGATCTATTACAAAGTTACATCCAGAACTGGAAGAGAGTTTATCGCTAGAAATATTAGCTCTGATGGTCTAATTCTGGTAGATTTTATGACCTATCCAGGAGTAAAGAGAACTTCGATGGAAAACTATCGAGATATCGAATCCCTACACAAGCTACAGCTAGACAACCCGATTGTTAAGAGATATAAGGATTATCTACGGATTGACTAGTAAAACGCCCAACTTCTAGGTTGGGCGTTCTTTTTAATTTATCTTTTCAAGAATCTTATCAAGTGACAACATTTCAGTTTCGCCATTTGCACGGCTCACAACTTCAAATTCTCCACGGTCTAATAGTCTATCAGAGACTGTCAAACGATACGGAATTCCCATCAATTCGGCGTCGGCAAATTTCTTACCTGGGCGCTCAGCTCGGTCGTCATATAAAACTTCGATTCCGGCGGCACCTAGTTTTTCATAAATTTCCTCTGCCTTTTCGACTGATTTTTCACCGATTTGCACCAAATAAACCTTAAATGGCGCAACATTTTCTGGCCAAACTAAGCCTTTTTCATCTGAAAAATGCTCAGCGATCAAGCCCATCACACGGCTCGGACCAATTCCGTAGCTACCCATAAAGACCGGTTTTTCTTCGCCGTTTTGGTCGGTGAATTTAAGGTCTAAGGGCTCAGAATATTTATAACCTAAGGTGAAGATGTTACCGACTTCAACCGCCTTTTCTTGGCGCAATTCATCGCGTGAAATACCTAGCATTTCTAAAACTTCGTCGTTGAGCACTTCTTCATTAATCGCAACTCCCTTTTCGTCAGAAACATAAATCGTATCTTCACCAACTGGACTAATAGTCTGGAATTCATGGCTGTATTTCGCAAAACTACCACCGCTAGCAAAAGTTTTGTAGGTAAAATCGCCCAAACCAAGGTGTGCAAAAATCCGTAGGTACGCTTCTGTTATGCGCTCATAAAATTCATTATGCTGTGTTTCATCAATTGAAAAACTATACAAGTCTTTCATCAAAAATTCACGCCCACGCATCAAACCGCTCTTGCTGCGTAGTTCAGCTCGGAATTTGGTCTGGAATTGGTACGGGTAAGCTGGCAAATCTTTATAGCTCGAGATAAAATTCTTCATCAGCTTTGTCAAAGGCTCTTCGTGGGTTGGTGCCAAACCAAACTCGCGACCATTTGCTAGCTTTGTCTTAAACCAAACATCCAGCACTTCGTCATTCCAACGGCCAGACGCCTGCCAAGTTTCTGGACTTTGCAACGCAGTCATATTGATTTCATTACCGCCAACATTATCCATTTCTCCACGAATAATTTGCACGATATTATCCAAAACTCGCTTACCAAGTGGCAGAAACGCATACACGCCAGCCATTTCCTTATTGATAAACCCAGCCCGAATCAGAAGCTGCGCATTTTTAGCTTCTTCGCCAGATGGTGCATTTTTGCTAGTTTTAGTAAAAAGTTGTGATACTTTCATATTTTCTCCTTAAAATAAAAATTCGGTTAATTTCTCATCAACCGAACTTCTACTCTAATTAATTTCTGTTATTTCGTATTTAATTGTAGCTTTTGGTGTCGAAATTTCCACTTCTTGACCAAGTTTTTTACCCATTAGCTGTTGTCCGATTGGTGATTCGTTACTAATCTTACCCTCAAGGGGGTTAGCTTCTACTGGCCCAACAACATAATACTTGACGATTTTTTGATTCTCTAGATTTTTTAGACTCACTTCACTACCGAGTGCGACTTGGTTTTTAGCACCACTCTTAATAATTTCAGCATTTTGCAAAATATATTCAATTTCTGCAATTCTGCTCTCAGCCAAACCTTGCTTTTTGCGGGCGGCATCATATTCGCTATTTTCACGAAGATCACCAAAATCACGCGCAATCGCTACCTCTTCGGAAATCTCTTTACGCGAAGAAACTAGCTGTTCAAGTTCAGCTTCTAGCTCTTGTTTACCCTTCTCTGTAATATTAAAAACTTGTTTCATAATTCCTCTTTAACTCTGTAAATTATAACAAAGTTACATCTTAAAGTCAAACTATTGTATGATATTTTGGACCAAGCTCGGCGCCATAAATAACAGATAAAATGCAATCGCATTCTTAAGCATATGCAAAATAATTGCAGCCCAAATTGTATCTGTTAACTTCTCACGAATAAAACACATCACGAGGCTCATCGCAAAAGTTGTAATACCCACGTTCCACTGCCCATGCGCCACACCAAACAGAATACTCACAATAATCATAGCTAGCCAAGGGTTTACCTTGCGGAGCTGACCATACATTACGCCACGAAAGATTAGCTCTTCAAAAACTGGCGCCGCCACTACGAGCGTCAAAAAAGCGACAATATATTGGTAAGGTTGGATTAAGCTCTCAAAACCTACATCCTGAGCCTCAGACATGTCAAATCCATCCATAAAACTCGCCACAATAACCGTGAAGATACCCGAAAGGATCATCGCAACCGCTAGCCCAGAAATACCCAAGCCTATGTCGGACCAAGTTGGCAAGCTAACCTTAAAACCTAGTTCTTCTCTGGTAATGGTTTTATGAAAATACCGCTTAGGGATGATAAAAATCGCGCCAAATATTACAGCATACATAATGGCTTGCAGCGTAGATGTAAAGACAGAATCTCCCTGCAAACTGATTAGCCGACTCTCGCCCAGCGTCCATAATAGACCATAAGAAACAATATACTGCGCCGCATAAAAACATACAATCGGCCAAATAATCCAAAAAAACGCATCTTTAATTTTATCTTGAACATCTTTTTTGTCCATCTTTTTGGGTGGTTTATTTATTGGTCCATTCTGGATAAAATCTAAGATTTCTTTATTCCGTTTTTCTTCTTTCATTTTCCTCCTAAACCCTAAAATAGCTTTACAACATCCAATACAATCACAAGTAGCGATAAGCCCATCAAAAACAAGAAGCCGGCAGCATTTATATTTTCTTCTGTAGATTTATTTAGCGGTTTTTTTAATAACTTACGGAAAATAAATGTCATAAACCATCTACCGCCATCAAGTGCCGGAATCGGCAGAACATTCATAGTTGCTAATGTTAGCGATATTAAAGCCGCTAAGAATAGGACTGTAGTAGCTCCGGATTGAGTAGCTTGCGGGAAGATCACACCGATAATACCGATTGGTCCAGCCACATTTTCACCCGCCTGACTCATCTTCTCAGCGCCAAGTTGCCTAGTCGATTCTGAAAAACTCAATCTGTTAATAATCCCCGAAAAGAAATTAACAGCCAGATTTCCGAGGCCTTTAAAAGTTTCGGCCGTAAATTGAATGGTTGTACCAACACCCACAATTGGGGCACTCCAAGTAGTGTAAATTTTCTCTCCCGTTTGCTGGCTAGCTAGGCCGATAAATCCTTTACTGTCGTCGTTATTACTACGTACGCGAACGGTAAAATCTTTAGTCTCGCCGTTTCGCTGAACTTTTATAACCAAATTCTCGCCTGATTCAGATTTCAGCTTAGCTAGTTTACTAATCTCGCTCGGAGACACAATTGCCCTGCCGTCAACCTCAGTAATTTTATCACCAACTTCTATGCCAGATTCTGCCGCCGGCATACCCTCAGGCGTTGCGACTACTACTGTTTCACCACCAGTCATTCGAGCATCACTCGCAATATAAAATTGATTATCAAGCGCCTTAGGTAATCCCGCCCAAGCTAAGACTGTAAATAAAATCGCCGCCACCAGCCAATTAACCACCACTCCAGCAAATAAAATCTGGGTTTTACCCCAAAAACTTGCTGCACCGTAATCACCTTTTTTACTATCCGAATCGTGTTCGCCTTTGAGTTTTACGTATCCGCCAAGCGGCAGCCAATTGATCGCAATTACTGTTCCGCGCGGTAAAATTTTATCGGTTTTCTTTTTGAATCTATACGCGGTAGGTGGAAAGCCTAAACCGAACTCCTCTAGTTTAACACCATTTCTGATCGCCGCATAAGCGTGGCCTAATTCGTGTAGCGCCACTAATGCAGTCAACACTAAAAGACCAATAAATATCCCAAAAATCAACATCATTTCTTTGTATCTCCACCCATTCTACGGTCGCGCCCCGCATAAGCATCTAGCACAAAATCAATATCCGATCCATTCATATCTGGCCAAGCTTTATCCAGGAAAACCATCTCAGAATACGCCATACGCCACAACTGAAAGTTCGAAATCCGCTGCTCACCAGAAGTTCGCACCATAACATCTATCGCTGGCACACTAGGATGGTACAAATACTCAGCAAACTTTTCAACTGTGATCTCGATCGGCTTCAAGCCACCTTCTGCGACTTTTCGAGCAAGAGCCTGCGCCGCTTCTGCGATTTCTAGTTGTCCGCCATAATTAAAACATAGGCAAAGTGTCCCGTCAGTGTTCTCTCTAGTTAACTCTTCACCCTTATTCATCAACTGAATCAATTTTCCACTAATATTCTTAGTTCGATTGCCACTAAAAACCACTCGAATATTCTTTTCGTGTAGCTTTTTGATTTCTTTGTCGAAATAGTTTTCAAACAACTTCATTAAATAGCCGACTTCTTCAGCCGAGCGATTCCAGTTTTCGGTCGAAAAAATATAAGCACTTACATATTCAACGCCTTTATCGAATGTCATTTCAGCGATTTCTTTGAGTGCCTCAAAGCCTTTTTTGTGACCATCAACACTTTTGAGACTTTTGGATTTTGCCCAGCGGCGATTACCATCGACAATATAGCCGACATGTCTTGGAATACTATTCTCCACCATATCCCCAATTAGATTGTTAGAATCTCTTTTTCTTTTTCTTTAAATAGGTCGTCAATTTTGTTATTGAAATCTTTCACATCTTGATCGATCTCTTTTTCAATACCCTTAAGATCGTCTTCTGTGATTTCTTTATCTTCTTTCAATTTTTTAGCAGTTTTAAGTGCATCTTGGCGAATGCTTCTCAGAGCTATTTTTGCATCTTCAACCTTTTCGCTGGTGTTTTTAGCAACTTCACGGCGGCGCTCTTCAGTTAGTGGCGGAATTGGTACGCGCACAACACGACCATCATCACTAGGGTTAAATCCTAAGCTCTGATCATTACGAATTGCAGCCGAAATTGCAGCTATATTCGCAGGATCAAATGGCGTGATCAAAACCATTCCCGCCTCTGGTGCAGTTACGTTAGAAATCTGATTTAGTGGCATTTTTGAACCATAAACCTCTACCATCACGCCGTCAAGCATCGAAGGGTGAGCTCGACCTGTGCGAACTTTCTTCAACTCCGTCTTGAAGTAATCAATACTTTCTAACATTTTATCTTTATAAATATCTGTATCAAACATATTTCTCCTTTTCTACCATTTTATCATAAATCCGCCCATAAATTAAGCTTATAGTTTAAAATCCATACTAAAAATAGCCCTGCGGTGAGGGCTATTTATTTTTATCGTTTGAATCCGGTGTTTGGGGCTTCTACCGTAGAGCCTCCTCCGCCACTACCAGAAATATATTCATAACTTAAGTTTGTAGCAACTAGCAGACTAGAGTCAACAGACTGAACAGAGATACTATATACACCCTTAGCATTAGCTGGAATTATGGCACGAATTGTGTTATTGTCGAGAATTTCGAAATCTGTAGACTCCGCTTCGCCGAAGAAGAGTTTGTAAACTCGATGGATAATTCGTAACGGTAGACCTTCTGCATAACTAGGGTCCCGAGAGATACCCCAATCACGGTCATCACCGTCATACAACATATTGAAAACCTGGCCATTTTCTGTTACCACTATAGCCCGGTTGGCGTTAGTTTCTATCTCAACTATAGGACTACTCAATATATATTCTCCACCGATCTCGCTAATTGATAGAGAGCCACTATTGTATTGCCAATCCACGTATAATATTACTTTACTATCTTGGGAATTAAAGATAAGACTATTGCCTTGATGATACCAGATACTATCAAGATTATAACCATTTA
>CAYXHY010000014.1:11930-17673 GCA_964465135.1 uncultured Candidatus Saccharibacteria bacterium | reverse complement strand
TTAAGGCTGGTAAAGCTTGGGCTAGCGCCCTCGAGCGCCTGCCTTGAAGAAAATGGAGGTTTAGGGGTGAAGTGAGAGATTTAGTTTTAAACATAAGTTTATTCTACTAAAAACAAAAATCTAAGTCAAGCACACCGTTGTTGGCGAGCTGGGATTATTTCTGGCGAAAGGTAACGACCTTCGACAGCAGGGATAAGGATCGTTGCCCTGTAGCGACAGGAGCAACCCTATCCCGGGTCTGAGAAAGATGAGATAATTCCAGATCGCCCAGATTATCGCTTTACTTAGTCGAATACTTCTGCATCGAATAAAGCGGCTTGTTTGACACTGGGCCATCGATCAAAATTTCCTCTTCAAGCTGCCAGGTC
Source organism: uncultured Candidatus Saccharibacteria bacterium (assembly GCA_964465135.1). Classification (GTDB taxonomy): domain Bacteria; phylum Patescibacteriota; class Saccharimonadia; order Saccharimonadales; family Saccharimonadaceae; genus Nanogingivalis. Next base: position 17,305 of record CAYXHY010000014.1, on the reverse strand, counting down.
TTCAGCAAAGGTTCTTGCTTTTTATCTTTTGGTCGAGCCAGTAACCAAACCGTCTCGTGCTGACGCGAAAATTCCTCTAAATCTTTAATCTTGAAAGTGTCATTATCTTCTAGCATCCGCATCGAACCAATATGGTAATCGGCGCTCGAATCCAAGAAATAAATCGGGTTTTCGTCTGTCGTATATTGCACCGCTTCATAAAAAATCCAACCATTTTCACCATTAGCTTCGGTAATGATTGGCTCACCGGCCTTCATTTCAGATTTAGCCTGTTTAATCACTTGGCGAGTGATATTATCGCCAGCCTTGGTTTCGTAAACATTTATAATACCTGTAATTTGCAGAGAAGCCAAAGTTACAGCCGCCAAAATCGCCACCGAACGATATTTTCTGTCATTAAAATTAAAGTAAATAAGGATCGTAACTAGTGCATTGATAATGGTCAAGCTAGCAATCAAATAACGGTTGACGAAAATCGAACTAAACGGCGGTAAACTCGCCAAATACAAGATTGCGATCGCGCCAATAGATACGATAGCTAGCATATTCATCGGCTGTTTAAACCTGCCAGTGCGCGCATTTTTGATCGCCGCCCAGACTGCAAAAATCAACAATCCATAAATAAAAATACTATACCAGCCGTCAACCGCCCCGCCATCACGCGCCAAAAATAGTTGTGTAAAGAAATTTGGCACGGTGTGAAAATTAACTGGCGGAATCCAGAAACCAGACTTCACCTGAATCGCCTGTGTTACAAAAAACGGAATCCACGGCAAGAAAAACCCGGCCGCCCAAAAGTGTGAAGTCAGCCATTTTTCGCCAAAATATTTGGTCGCTAGTTTTTTAATTTTACGATCTTTTGGCTTGCTATTTTCATAAACTTCTACCGCCCGGAAAATCCACAAACCAAGGACCGTCAGCACAAATAGGTATTGTGTCCACATACCGATGCAAATAATCGCAATGTAGGCGCGGCGCCACAGAGCTTGCTTATCCTTTTTGACATCTTTTGCTACAAATGCCTCATAAAAAGCCCGAATCGTCAGCACCGCCAAAATCGCCACCAACATATACATGCGCGCTTCTTGGCTGTAGCGGATAAAGAGCGGCGAAAACGCAGCCGCCAGCGTGGCGAAAAATGCAATTTTCTGATTAAATAATCTTTTTAACAAGAAATACAGCGCCGTGATAGCCAAAACACCAAACGCCACCGACATCGAGCGGATCGCAAAATCGCTCGCGCCAAATATTAAAGTCCAGATTTTAAGCAAGAAATAATACAGTGGAGGATGAACATCGACAGATGTAAAATACCAAATTTTAGCAAAATCAAACCGGATAATATGGCGCGAAAATGCTTCGTCAAACCAGATTGATGCCGAACCTAAATTGATAAGAGTTGCTAATAGATAACCGCCGATGATAGATAGTAAACCGAGGTATTTTTTAAGATGTTTCATATGAGACTATTTTAGCATATTTTGATCACTCGGCAAAGGGAAGCTGGCGGTCAGCTCGCAAACCTCGGCACGAATCCGCGCAAGCTCAGCGTCATTTTCACGCTTGTCAATCGCCTGCTTCATCCAGTCGGCAATCTGAGCCATCTCTGGCTCTTTCATACCGCGAGTCGTGATAGCCGGCGTGCCAAGGCGAATTCCGCTGGGCGCAAACATCGAAAGTCGATCGTCTGGGACTGAGTTGGCGTTTAGAGTTAAACCGACTTTATCTAGGGCGCGCTCGGCGGTTTTGCCGTCGACTCCAAAACTAGCGTAAACATCTGCTAAAATCAGGTGATTTTTGGTGCCATTTGTGATCAATTTAAAGCCGTATTTTTGTAGCTCACTCGCCAAAACTTGGGCATTTTTGACGATTTGCTGAGCATAATCTTTGAATTCCGATTGCAGCGCTTCATGAAAAGCCACAGCTTTGGCGGCAATCGTGTGCATTTGTGGCCCGCCCTGAGTGCCGGGGAATACTGCGCGATCAACCAGAGTTGGAATATTCTCTAGAGTTTTGGCCGGTTTTTTAAGAGGTGAAGAAACTTTTCCGCGGGTCAAAATCAACCCACCTCGCGGTCCGCGCAAAGTTTTGTGAGTGGTGGTTGTGATTACATGAAAGCCATAGTCAAACGGATTTTTAGATTCGCCCGCCACAATCAATCCAGCAATATGCGCCATGTCCGCCATCAAAAGCGAGCCGTGTTTGTTGCCAATTTCAGCAATTCGCGCGTAGTCAATCTCGCCCGGATAAGCCGAAAATCCAGATAAAATAATCTTTGGTTTGTGTTCGGCAGCCAGTTTTTCAATCATTTCGTAATCAATTTCACCATTCTCGTCTAGACCATAACGCACAAAATTATAAATCTGCCCACTGCGCGTCACTGGCGAACCATGAGTCAAATGCCCGCCGTGCGACAAATCCATGCCAAGTACCGTATCACCCGGCTCAAGCCAAGCAAAATAAACCGCCTCATTGGCCTGCGCCCCAGAGTGCGGTTGGACATTGGCGTGATCGGCACCAAAAAGTTGCTTGGCGCGCTCAATTGCCAGCGACTCAACTTCATCGGTATTTTCTTGACCACCATAATAGCGCGCCCCCGGGTAACCCTCAGAATATTTATTTGTCAGTACCGAACCAAGCGCATCTAGCACCTGCCGACTAACGTAATTTTCGCTCGGAATCAGCTCCAAACCTTCGCGCTGGCGAACTTCTTCTTTTCTTATCGCATCAAAAACTTTTTCATCAAACATAAAATCTCCTAAATTATTTGGTTTTACTAGTGTGTACGGGTGAAAAAGTTAGTTATATCATAGGGTGATTATATCATATTGTAGTCATAAAATCTACACACTTTGTATATTTATACCATATATGATATAATAACCATATGAAAAAAGAACAAGCGTATTTAGAGAAAATCGGGCACTTGATTCAAGAATCACGCCTTAATAAAAACTTAACGCAAGCTGATTTGGCTGAAAAAATCGGCACTTCACAGAGCGCGATTAATCGCATCGAGAGCGGCAAACAAAATATCACCCTCGAGATGCTAGCGCGGATTTCAGAAGAACTTTCGAGCGAAATTATATCTGTAAACGCCCAGAAAAAGACTAACTTTAAGGTCCACGGCGGGCGTGAGCTTTCTGGCGAAATTACCGTCAAAACCAGTAAAAACGCTGCGGTTGGCCTGCTCTGTGCCTCCCTACTTAACAAAGGTAAAACTACTTTACGGCGCGTGGCCCGGATTGAAGAAGTTAACCGGATTTTAGAAGTCTTAAACAGTATTGGTGTCAAAACTAAGTGGCTAAACGACCAAAACGACCTTGAAATTATACCGCCAGCCGAATTAGATTTCAAAAATATGGATATCGAAGCCGCCAAACGAACTCGTTCAATCTTGATGTTTCTCGGCCCGCTTCTCCATCAATACGGATCGTTCCAAATTCCGTTTTCCGGTGGGTGTAATCTAGGTACACGCACAGTCGAACCACATCTTGCCGGCCTAAAACATTTTGGCACCGATATCGTGGCTGAAGCCGACTATTACGACGTCAAAAACACTCCGCATAAAGTCAAAAGGAGCATTCTTTTGACCGAGCGGGGCGATACAACCACCGAAAATATCATTATGGCGGCCGCTCTATCTGGTCAAACTATCACGATTCGCAATGCTAGCCCAAATTATATGGTGCAAGACGTTTGCTTCTTCCTAGAAGAGCTGGGCGTAAAAATTGAAGGTATTGGATCGACAACTCTAACGATTCACGGCCTAAGTAAAATCGATAAAGACGTCGAATACGCCGTGAGCGAAGACCCAATTGAAGCAATGACATTCGTAGCGGTGGCGCTGGTGACTGATTCCGAACTGACTATCAAACGCGCGCCGATTGAATTTGTTGAACTGGAGCTTGAAACCTTGCACCAAATGGGTGCCGACTATGAAGTTTCTGAGGAGTATTTTTCGTACAATAATCGCACGCGGCTAGTTGATATCGTTGTTAAAAAATCAAACTTGATCGCGGCCAAAGACAAGCTGCACGCCTTGCCGTTCCCAGGTATAAATATGGATAATTTGCCATTTCTAGGTTTGATCGCAACAGCGGCCAAAGGCCGAACTTTGGTACACGACTGGAGTTACGAAAACCGAGCGATTTACTTCACCGAACTCAGCAAATTAAATGCTCAAGTTGAGCTAGTTGATCCGCATCGTGTTTATATCACCGGACCAACTCGCTGGAAACCAACCGATGCAGTAGCGCCGCCAGCCCTAAGACCAAGCGTGGTTGTGCTGATTGCAATGTTGGCCACACCTGGCGTTTCAACTTTGCGTGACGTATATAATATCAACCGTGGCTACGAAGATTTTGCCGAACGATTAAATTCACTTGGGGCAAAAATCGAAACTTTAGTAGTATAGGCAAAACAAAATGAGCTTCATCTAACGAAGCTCATTTTAAATAATCTCTTGGGGCGAATAATGGGGCTCGAACCCACGGCCTCCGGAGCCACAATCCAGCGCTCTAACCAACTGAGCTATATCCGCCATATCCGAGATTAACTCATTAATTTTAGCATAAAACTGCTCTAAAATCAAACTTTTAGCTTAGATTAAGGGTGGAAATTGCGCGGTTTAGGCTCTTTAAACCTAATCTGTCTAGAGATTGGAGCTTGATTGGCGCCAGTTCCTTGCTGACCAGCCTGATTATATGAGCTATAATTACCCCCACCCGCATTTCCTTGCTCGCCAAACTGAGGCTTTGCTCTACGGTTAGCATAATTCCGCTCAGTAACAGCTTTAAGATGATCTTTTGCCTGAATTTTGGCAATATCTTGCGGCGTGACAGCCAGCGTTGACCTAGCTACGCCGCTTAAAGCCAACCTAGATTTTCCGTACCCGGCAATAACTTTGCGCTCTGCATCAATTTTTCGTCGGTCATTAAATGTCATACTAGAAGTAGACCCTAAACGCCCACCAAAAGCCGCCTTAGCGTGTCCACTAGTGTGCGCAATTTCGCTCAAATCAGCATTCGTCACAAATTTACTAAATTTCATATCTATAATTTTACCATAAGCTGTTCAGAAATAAAACTTGCCTTTACAAAATAAGTTGTGGTATAATATGTTCATGCGGGCGTCGTATAACGGCTAATATACCTGCCTTCCAAGCAAGTGATGAGAGTTCGATTCTCTCCGCCCGCACCATTTGATCTTTTTTGTTTTAGTAAAAGCACCTCTAAACGGGTGTTTTTACTTTTATCATGAGAGGTTTATTGCAAAAGTAAATCACATTTGCTAAAATATATTTATGCCTCCGTAGCTCAGTGGATTAGAGCATCGGGCTTCTATCCCGTTGGCCGTAGGTTCGAGTCCTACCG
>CAYXHY010000014.1:0-11920 GCA_964465135.1 uncultured Candidatus Saccharibacteria bacterium | reverse complement strand
TACCACGACAAGGTGCTCAGTTTATCTGGGCATTTTTTCGTAGGCGACGCCCCTCTTTACACTATGGGATGAAACTGCTATAATTCGCTCAGTTATGGGCCAGTAGCTCAGCTGGTTAGAGCACCTGCCTCTTAAGCAGGGTGTCGAGGGTTCAAGCCCCTCCTGGCCCTCCAAAGAAAAATCCCATCTCTTTTACGAAATGGGATTTTTCTTTGGTTTAATTTGTCATCCAATGGTTTTTTGAATCGTTTCAGCCGTGATCAATATCTCTGAACCAGCCGCTACTTCGCCCGCCAACATCTTCTTAGCGACGGTGTTTTCGACAACTTTTTGCACCACTCGGCGCATTGGGCGAGCGCCTAGCCGCGGATCATAACCAGCTTCAGTCAACAGAACTTTGGCTTCCTCTGTAATTTTTACAACAACTTTTTGATTGGCTAAGGTTTTATTTATGCCGGCGATAATCAAATCAACAATTTGCAGCAATTCGGACTTTTTGAGTGGCGCAAAGATCGTAATTTCGTCAAATCGGTTGAGGAATTCTGGCCGGAATTGGTTTGAGGAGATCAGATCATCTACAATGGTCTGCTCTGATTTTTCAATATCATAACCGCGGTCGATCAGCTCTCTAATTCTCTCAGCGCCGGCGTTCGAGGTGGCAATAATAATCGAATCGCGGAAGGAAACTTCACGGTTTTTGGCGTCGCGCAAGACGCCTTCGTCAAGAACTTGCAGCAACGCCGTCAAAACATTTGGATGTGCCTTTTCTATCTCGTCTAACAAAATTACCGAAAACGGCCTTTTCATCACCTGCGCCGTCAGCGAAGTTGGATTATCTGCGCCGTCTGTGATCAAACGCTCAACGTCATTTAAGCCCACGTATTCGTTTAGATCCAGTCGGATCATATTATTCTCGCCCTCAAAATACACGCTCGCCAAAGTCTTTGCTAACTCAGTTTTACCAACACCGGTCGGACCAAGAAAGAGGAATGTTCCAATCGGCCGATCTTGATTTCTGACGCCAGCTCGCGCTCGCCTCAGCGCATTTGCAACCGCCGAAACCGCCTGCTCTTGACCAATCATCCGCTGGTGAATCAAAGACTCCAAATTTAACAATTTAGATTTTTCATCTTCTTGGTGGGCAGTTGAAATTTTAACATTCATCGATTTCTCAATCGCTTTTTCAACTGATTCGCTAGATACCAGACCGTCTTCTGCAAATGACGCTGACATTTCCAGTAGTTTTACTGCTCTACCAGGCATTTCTAGATTGAAAATATAGCGATTGCTGAGCTCATATGCGGTTTTTAAAGCTTGATATTTATAAAAAACATCATATTTTTGCTCTAAAATGATAGTTTCGTCTTGCATTACAGATAAGGTTTCTTCAAAATTAGCCGGCGCCACCTGTAGAGTATTTAGAGTGCTCGCTAGGGCAGGATTTCGTGCCGAAACACGCAAGAAAGCTTGCTGATCGATCGCCAAAATTACCTTCAGCCGACCAGCTTCTAAAATCGGCAACAACAGATTTGATAGATCCGCCGAGCCAACCGCATCTTCAAAGAATAAATGAGCGTTATCTAAACACAAAACAATATTTTTAGCCGAATGAATCTCACCAAATATGTAACTCAACAATTGCTCCAACTCTCCGCGCCCCGGCGCCGCCGAAATCAATGCGCTGGCGTCTAAAACCACAACTTGATTATATTGCAGTCTAGGCGGAATGTTGTTTCGTCCATCCATAATTTGACTGGCGAAACTTTCAACAACCGTAGTTTTACCAACACCGTCATCACCAACCAAGGCAATATTCTTCTGACCATCGCTCGACAATTGATCAACCATTTTTATAATAATTTCTTGGTGTGCCGGCAGATCAGAAGCCACACGAATACTATTAGTATTCACCTGTCGCCCGAACTGGTTCAACGTTGGCGTCCAACCAAACGACCAATCCCGCGCAATCCCACCGGTTCGTTTAGGCTGCTTGATTTTATCAATTAGAGAAAAGATATGATCGTGCCATTTAACACCTTCAGCTAAATCGCTAAAATCTAAATTAAATTGCGCCAAAAACTTTTCGTGATCTGGAAAATTACGGATAATCGCCAGTACCAACACGCTACCAGAAATCGTTTTAGTATTTAATTCAGTTTGGATTTCTAGAGCCGAGTGCCAAATATCTGCTGGTGAATTTTGCGGAAGCTCCGCTAGATTTTTGAATACTTCGCGCCCCAAACCAAAGCGATTAATTATAAATGCGCCACCAGAAGCGCTAAGCGCTGCTTCGGCAATGTTGATAGAACTCGGATTCTTAGGTAGTTTACCTAAAATATTGCTGGCTAAATTGCCCTCAACCGTGCCGTCGTTTAGCGGCTCCAATCGATGAAGCTCCAATCTCCACCACCATAACAAAATCGTCAACACACTAATAGCCGCCAAACACAGCCACATCAAACTATTGCCAATCAAAAACAAATAAACCGCCAAAATTACCAATAAAATTCGGCTTAAATTCATAATTTTGCGCATCACCGGTGTCAGCGCTACAGTAATTCGAGATTTTCTCGCTCGCAAATGTTTATAATTAAAATCGTGGCTCATCTTTGACCTCGCGGATTTTGATTATTATTCGTTTTGATAATTTGCGGTATTTTGATCTCAGGCAGTTCTAATTTGATTTGAGGAACCCAACCATAAAACGTCAGAGCAATAAGTCCAAGTGGCAAAATCGGCAAAACTAGCCAGATAATCAAAATAATCAAACCAAATATTGCCTTCAAAGCGATATAAAAAACACCAACCGTCATCACGACTGTCCTCAATACTGCACCAATTATACGTGAGAATGTCCGATCAATCATCTTCCTGAACCGCTGTTCAAGTGAAGCATTTGCCAATCGCCCGGCGTCAATCTGTCGAAACGGCGCAAACCAAGTCTTGATTAAAAGCGACAACGAAAAATAATCGATCGATTTTTCTAAACTATCTAAAATCGTCTCTGCGCGTGCTAGCCAGCCTTTTGAATACCACCAAGAGATAAACGCCATAAGCATAATAAGATTATAGCCGAAAATTGATTTTTTAGCAAGCAAAGTTATTGCCTAAAGACTCCTTAAGGTGCTATAATAATAGCAAGCTATAAGCTTTTTGATTTTAATTAAACTTTGATGAAAGGAAAAATATGCTAGAAATTATACTGGCAAGCGCCGGCGTTTTGCTTGGTGGTGGCGGTGTTTTTGTGTATCAAAAAACCAAAGAAACGAATGCAAATAACACCTCAACTAAGCTAATTGCTGATGCTAAGAAAAAATCAGCCGAAATTCTAGAGCGCGCCAACGAAAAGGCCTTGAATTTGATTGAACATGCCAAAAAAGAAGAATCCGAGCGCCGCAAAGAACTACAAAAAACTGAAAACCGTTTGGCAGAGCGCGAAACTTCGCTAGACAAAAAACTCGACCAATTAGACCAGCGCGCCGATAAATTGCGCCAAAACGAGTCTGAGCTGAATGACCTAAAGAACGAGATCCACGAAATTCGCGATCGCCAACTGTCTAAACTTGAAAAAATTGCTAAACTCAGCAAAAAAGACGCCGCCAAGAAATTGATGGACTCAACTGAGCGCGAAATGAAACAAGACATGATTAATCTGGTTTCAAAAATCCAGAAAAATGTCAGTGAAGATGCTGAAGAATTGGCGCAAACAATTTTGGTTTCAGCAATGGAACGAATTTCGAGTGAAGTTACCGCCGATCGCACCGTCACAGCATTAAAATTACCAGACGACGAAATGAAAGGTCGCATCATCGGTAAAGAAGGCCGCAATATCCAAGCTTTACAACGTGCAACTGGAGTCGATGTTCTAGTTGACGATACACCTGGAATGGTAGTCCTTTCAAGCTTTGACCCAGTTCGCCGTCAAATCGCTCGCTTAAGCCTTGAAATCCTGATGAAAGACGGCCGTATCAACCCTAGTCGAGTCGAAGAAGTCGTAGTAAAAGCTCAGCGCGAAATAAACAAAGAAATCAACCGCGCTGGCGAAGATGCCGCACGCGAAGTTGGTTTGACTGGCCTACCACGCGAGATGTTGCGCCTACTTGGTGAACTTAAATTCCGCACAAGTTATGGTCAGAATGTTTTGAAACACAGCACTGAAATGGCTAATATCGCCGGCGTGATCGCTGAAGAAATTGGCGCTAATGTCAAAATTGCCAAAACCGCAGCACTCTTTCACGATGTCGGCAAAGCCGTAACTCACAAAATTGAAGGAAAACACGCACAAATCGGCGCCGAATTTGCCGAAAAATACGGTATGGATCCACGAGTCGTAAATGCTATCGCCGCCCACCATGATGACATCGAGGCTACAACCCCAGAAGCGATCATTGTCAAAATTACTGACGCAATTAGTGCTGCCCGCCCCGGAACCCGCAACGTTTCAGCCGAAAACTTCGCCGAACGTATGCGCGATCTAGAAAATATTGCTACTAGCTTTGACGGAATCGATAAAGCCTACGCAATCTCTGCCGGTCGCGAAATCCGCGTGATTGTCAAACCAGAAAAGGTAGACGACCTCTCGGCAATCAAATTGTCACGAGACATCGCCACTAAGATCGAAAGCACAATGCAATACCCAGGCGTAATCAAAGTAAACGTCTTGCGCGAAACCCGTGCAACCGAATACGCAAAATAGATACCGCTGACGAAAAGTAAAAACTCGCCGATTATCACTTTGGCGAGTTTTTATTTGGCGGGCTATTAGGTTATTTAGCCACCTCTATATTAAAGATAAAATATCAAACTATCTCACATTTTCGCAATAGATCATACCATTTGAGCCTTCTTCTAGGATTGTAATGACGACTATTCCACCCGTTTTCGCTTCCGCAAAGATAGCTCCAACCTCTAATGGGACGCTTGGGCCGATGCAGGCTCTGTTCAAAAGATAAATAATCCGCCCTTTTATAACATTCAGACTAGGAATGACCGTGTATCCTGTGCTAATCTTAACATTAACGCCCTCGGGTAAACCTGAATTCTGCACATAATTGTAAAAAGGATGGTCGTCGTAACTACCCGACACCCCAACCTCCATTCCAGCACCATCTGCGGCAAATGGCGGCATCTGGTTCCTATTATTAGAAAGGTAGTTTTGCATCATAGTGATGGCAATCCCTACGTTGTTTTTGTATTGGGAGTTTCTTTGCGCGCGCTGGAGCGCCGGCAATGCAATAAAAACCATCAAAAATATGAGACCCGCAATCGCAAGCACTAATACGACCTCAATAATAGTAAAACCCACGGCCTGTGAAGAGCTATTCCATCTTCTATTTAAGGCTGGTAAAGCTTGGGTTAGCGCCCTCGAGCGCCCGCCTTGAAGAGAATGATGGTTTAGTTCTGGATTGAGAGTTTTATTTTTAATCATAAGCTAATTTTACTAAAAAAAAAAAATCTAAGTCAAGTCCACCGCCCCGCACCACCTACAACCCTTCGCCGCCATATGTTATAATATACAGTATGAAAAAAGACGAAAAATTCACCGGATTAACCAGCGCTGAGGTTCGCAAACGGCGCGCAAATGGACTAACTAATACTTTCTCTCACAAAGCCAGTAATACTACTTGGGCTGTGGTCAAGCGCAACGTGTTTACCATCTTTAACCTATTAAACTTTGCTATCGCCGTAGCTTTGGCTGCGGTTGGAGCCTGGAGCAACTTAGTTTTTGTGGCTGTTATCAGCTTCAATATCGTTACTGGTGTGATCACCGAACTACGCGCCAAAAAGATGATCGAAAAACTCAATCTAATGAGCAAAACCGAGGCAACGGTTCTCAGAAACGGCAAAGAACGTAAAATTCAGCCAGAAGAAATCGTACTTGACGACATCTTGATCATTACAGCCGGCGAGCAAATTCCGTCAGATTCGATCGTCTTATCTGGTGTAGCCGAAGCTAATGAAGCTCTCCTAACCGGCGAAAGTGATCTGGTTTTGAAGGAAAAAGACTCTGTGTTACTTTCTGGTAGCTTTTTGGCTAGCGGCCGAGTTGTCGCCCGTGTAAAAGAAGTTGGCGCCAATAATTACGCTGCTAAACTGATGCTTGAAGCAAAAACACACAAGCCGATTAATTCTAAAATCTTAAAATCTCTAGACAGAATTGCCAGCCTCACCAGCAAGATCATCCTAATATTCGGAATCTCTCTACTACTAGAAGCGCTATTCATCAAAAACTTGCCGATGAAAAATGCCGTCGTCACTACAGTTACGCCACTTCTCGGAATGTTGCCAAAAGGTATCGCGCTTCTTACGATCACTTCACTTTTGACAGCTGTGATCAAGCTTGGCTATCGCAAGATTTTGGTTCAAGAAATGTATTCGGTTGAAACTCTCGCGCGAGTCGATACGATTTGTCTAGACAAAACCGGCACGATTACTGAAGGCAAAATGAAAGTTGAGCAGGTTTATTATCTTTCGCGTAAATTTGATAAAAAGCAGCTAGACAAAATTATCACTAGTTATATTTCAAATAGCCAAGATAACAACCCGACCGCTCGTGCGATTAGAGATAAATTCTCTAGCATTAAACGGATTCACAAAGCCGATAATATAATCCCCTTCTCTAGTGATAGAAAATGGGGTTCGGTAGAATTAAATGAAATCGGTACGGTATTTGCTGGCGCACCAGAAATTTTGTTCGATAATCCACCAAAAGAAGTGGCCAAGGCTCAAGCTGATGGCGCACGTGTTTTGGTCGTAGCTATTTCAGATAAGAAAATTGACAACCATAATATTGAATTGCCCGCTAAGCTCCAAAAATTGGCAGTTTTAGAAATCACCGACCCAATCAGATCTGGCGCCGGTGAGACTCTAGATTATTTACGCAGCCAGAACGTTGACCTAAAAATCATCTCAGGCGATAACCCAATCACCGTTTCAAAAATCGCCCAAAAAGCCGGCTTTAGCGATTACGAAAATTACATCGACTGTTCAAAAGTTAGTAATGATGATTTAGCAGATCTTGCTACAGAAGTTTCAATTTTCGGCCGAGTTTCACCAGCGCAAAAGAAATTGATCGTTCAAACGCTCAAAGAAGCTGGTCGCACCGTAGCGATGACCGGTGATGGTGTCAATGACATTTTAGCTTTGCGCGAAGCCGATTGTTCAATCGTTATGGCCGAGGGCGACGCCGCGACTCGCCAAATCGCTAACTTAGTGCTGCTAAAATCAGATTTTAATGATATGCCAGAAATCTTGTTTGAGGGTCGCCGCGTGGTTAATAATATCGCCCGCATCGCGCCAATTTTCTTCGTAAAAACAATCTATTCGTTTATTTTGGCGGTTATCTGTATCTTGAGCGTGTCGCTTGGTCCAGAATATTTATTGATCTTCCCATTCATTCCAATTCAAATCACGCTCGTCGATCAGTTTATTGAGGGCTTTACACCGTTCTTCCTAAGTTTTGAGCGCAACAACAAGCCCGTTGATAAAAACTTCCTCCGCCGATCAATGTTTATGGCGCTACCAAGCTCGCTAATGATCATTTTTTCGGTCCTGTTTGTCCGCGTATTCGGCTACAACCAAGCCTGGACCGACCACGAAATCTCAACCATCAGCTATTACCTGCTTGGCTCAATCAGTCTATTTTCAGTTATTCGCGCCAGCTTACCGCTCAATTGGTTCCGCGCTGGACTAGTGGCGATTTCCGCTTCAGGATTCTTCATTACAGCGATTCTGTTTAGAGATTTGATCGAAATCGAGGTGCTAAGCGCACGAACGCTACCGATTTTCATCATTATGACAATTGCTGCCGGAATCATCTTCTTCTTGTGCGACGATTTGCAAAAAAGGCGCAATGGTGCTAAAATAAAAGCATAAACTGAATTAAGAAGAGGAGACTACAAATGGCGACAATCGACCAGCAGTTTGTTGAATATATAGTAAAAAACTTGGTTTCTCAACCAGAAGATGTAAAAATCGACCGTACTATCGACGAGAAAGGTGTTTTACTAACCCTAACCGTAGCAGATGAAGACCTAGGGCGAATCATTGGCCGCCGCGGCTCAACTGCACAAAGTTTGCGAGCCTTACTGCGCGCACTTGGAACTAAAAACGACGCTCGATACAACCTCAAAATCGTTAATAACGAGTCTCCATCAGAAGAAAAACTAGCCCCTGTGGAAACTCCAACAGATGAAACTGTGGAAACTGAAGATAATTTTGCAGAAAATACCAGAAAAGCACTTGCAGAATTAGACGATCTTGATGTATAATATAGATAGTTCAAAAGACGAAGCGTGAGTGGAGTTTCGCTAAGTCTTTAATTATGAACTGCGGAAGCTCTATGCGAGCAAACTGTTATAGTTTGAGAGCTTATAATTGCTAAAAAACCAGCCCCTCCCGGCTGGTTTTTTGGTGTACTAAAATAATAATTTCTGTAGCAAATAAAAACCGCGACATTATGAATCGACGTCGCGGAAGTTTAAAAAGTGAATAATTATAGAGTCTATAAGTTGCTAGCATTTAAGATCATAACAACTCTTTCTACAGATAAATATGAGAATATCTCTAACGATTTCTCATAATCGGTAGATTCCAAGCACTGCCATATTTTCAAGAAAACATCGTCCGCTACACCATTTAGAATATCTTTGATTCTATCTGCATCTTGAGCGCAGACCACATCCAAATAGCCTTTGGGTTTAAGTGGTGCCACAGGTAACACAGGTGGCACAGGCGTTGCAACAGGCGCTTTTGGAGCCTTAGGCACAACAAGTGCATCAGTCTTATCAAGCTCAACAAGTTCAATGTTCTTATCAGGTATATCAGTTACGGCTGGCTCATAAGCTCCAACAAGTAAATCATCAACAACATCTTCTACTAAAGCCTCTTCAGAAACTGCCGCGTCTTCGTTTAGGTTTAAAGTTATACGATCAATAAGATCAACTATAAATTTTGGCAACTTCACTTTATTGACACCAATACGCTCAATCTCGCTCTGCAGGACCTCGTAATCTTCTCTTCCATTGATATTTTCCAGTAAAGTATCTTTAGTCATATCGAGTTCTATCGTAATATAATCATCAATACCTTCAAAATCAGCCCCTGCTAAGAAAAGCTCCAGTCTTCTGATATTAACATAGCCACTTTTAACTATATTTGGGCCAAACAAATGCTGTATACTTGACATGTCAAACTTATTCATAATATCAATAGTTTTAATGCCTTTCACGTCGCGCTTTTCCTTTAGATTAGAAGCTAGTTCTAGTAAGTATTCCTCATCTGTATAACGCGAAAAATAACCCCTAATACCATCTAAATCCCTAAATACTACCGACAAATGAGATTTCATATCAACACACTCCTCTATTTTATTTATAGCCTCGTGGGCCTCTAAGTCTACCGGCCGAACATTCCTCTTACGATTAACTACATTAACCGCTATCGTTCTTTGGCTGGTCTCTTTTAGATCATAGACCTTGGCTCCATTTTTCAAGCTATTATCAACTATCGAATTAATAACTTTATCGCGCTCAGAGATAATATCTTCCTTGAAAATATCTTTTATCTCTGGATATTTGCCAACAATCATCTTGGTAAGCTTTCTATCAGATTTTATCAACACAGAGTTAGCATTCCGCGGAATCTGACCCATACGTATGTTCTCGATCGCTTCAAAATCTTCATTTTTTATGCACCCCCGAAATTCATCTTCTGTAATTTGAAAAAATTCCAACCTTCTGTCAATCCGTTCCGACCTACTCAAAATCAAATCTTTACTGTACCAATTATGCACAATAACACCCGGGGCAATTCCAAGAGCCCAAGAAATATCGTCTAGATCATCTAGCGAAATTCTATCTTCTAGACCTCGCAAATAATCGATATCACGGCCCAAAAATGCCTTAGTTTCTTCATTTCCAGCAATTCCGACGCCCTCCAATAATAGCTTAATCTTCTCAAACACATTATTGTCTGGCAGCAGCGGAATCTCTGAACAGCCGCACTCGCGAATCAGCCTAACAGCCAACGCTTTTGACATATAGTTCTCTACCCTGTTTGGCAGTTCACCACTGTTTTTATGCGTTGCAATTAGACCGCGAATGCGCGGCGCAGTGTCTAGATTCTGGCCTATCATAAATCCATGACCGCTAGATGACATTAAATATACCGCCCTTCGCCACAGATATAAGACACTATCATCTAATACCGACCGCCTAAGTATAATCATAGAGCTCGCTTTACTCATCTTATCCACTCCTTTTTAAAGTACTTTTTGACAATAATTATCTTATAAGTATCACCTCAATCATCATATATTATACCATATTTTAAGAATAAATGCAATCGATATAAAAAATGCGAGCCCCGGTGATAATCCGAGGCTCGTCTTCGTATCGGTTCAACTAGTTCATAGCTGGCTACCGAAGTATACTTTAATTATAGCACAAGTTTGCCTAATTGTCAATAGTATTTTGTAATAATTATGGTTTAGTATGTTCATAACACCTTAAAATCCGTTCTAATATTCGCATTTTTTGGCTAATTATAGTATAATATTAGATAATGAAAATCCAAATTATCACCCTATTCCCCGAAATGTTTGACGGTGTACTCAACAATTCTATGATGTGGAAGGCGCAAAATCAGAGCGCAGTCGAGTTTTCAACCATAGATTTACGCCAATTTGGAATTGGCCCGCGTAAACAGGTAGACGACACCCCATATGGCGGTGGCGACGGCATGCTTCTCAAGCCCGAACCACTTTTTGCAGCGCTTGAACTAGCTAAAAGCGAATCACCCAATGCCAAAGTAGTTGCGATGTCACCCAGCAGAACCGTTTGGTCGCAGCAAATGGCGAGCGAATACGCCGAGCTAAAGCAAGACTTGATTATCTTATGCGGACGCTACGAAGGCTTTGACGAGCGGATTTTTGAACTGGTTGATGAGAAAATCAGCATCGGTAAATACGTCTTAACCGGTGGGGAACTGCCGGCAATGATTGTTATAGATTCAATCGTTCGCCTACTACCCGGCGTACTGGGTGGCGAACAATCGGCCGAAATCGAAAGCCATTCGAGCGGCGACAATATAGAGTTTCCTCAGTACACTCGGCCAGCTGAATTCCGCGGACTAAAAGTACCCGATGTCCTACTGAGCGGCAATCACGCCGAAATCGACAAGTGGCGGGCTAAAAACCAGCGCTAAAACTTGAAAAATATCTGATTTTCTGATAAAATTATCTGGTAGTGGGATGTCGCCAAGTGGTAAGGCACCGGGTTCTGGTCCCGGCATTCGGGGGTTCGAATCCCTCCATCCCAGCCAAAAGATATTATTCAACAAAATAGCACCGAAAATTTACGGTGCTATTTTTAAATCTATAGACAATTAATCTTGCTCGTCCGGATCATCAATCGCGTCTTGATGAGTTGCATGAACTTTTCCCGGCAAATGGTCTGGACCAGCATAAATCGTGTAGAGCTTGAGCGGTTTATCGCCAGTATTTTCTATATTATGCCACATATCGGCTGGCACGAAAACTGCGTCCTCGGCCTTAACTGGCTTTACAAAATCTAGATTGTCTTCGCTCGAGCCCATTTTACAAATACCTTCACCGTCTTCGATTCTTAAGAATTGGTCAATTCCATGATGAACTTCTAACCCAATATCATCACCCGGCTGAATCGACATCACAGTCACTTGGAGTTTTTGACCCGTCCAAATTGTCGTCCTGAAGTTTTCATTAGCTAAAGTCATTTCTTCAATATTTTCTACTACTGGCTGTTTGCCTCGGTCTGAAAAATCGTATTGCATATTTTCTCCTTTTGCTTATCTCTAATCCCTTCTATTATAACGTATTTTTTTATTTAAAAATAGCATAAAAATCTAGTTATCCGCATAAAAACTGGACTTATCACACTTT
>CAYXHY010000013.1:0-18448 GCA_964465135.1 uncultured Candidatus Saccharibacteria bacterium | reverse complement strand
GACCAAAACCATGTGCCTTACCACTTGGCGACATCCCATCAGCTAGCTTATTTTAACAAAAAATGCTAATAAAATCAAGGACTTCATAAAAATCATTTTTTATGTTATAATATATCTGATTATAAATTTAAGCCCAGGCGAAAGGAAGATAATGGCAAAACACAAAAGTTGGCATGGTGCGGACCGTAAGCGCGCTCTAAAAGCAAAACAAAAAATCGCCAAACGCCGCGAAGCAAAACGTCGCGAGCGATTAGCCGTAGCAGCAAAAGTAGCTTCTGCTACTGCGTAGTAAGAAATAAAAGCTCGCCTAATTTGAATAGGCGAGCTTTTATTTTATAGGAGGACTAATAATGAAAAATATTACCACGATCATGCGCCGAAACTTCATTTCTCCGATAATGATTTCGATCTTAATTTTAGCCGCTACCCTGATGGTTTTAGACGAGCATCGCGACGCGTGGTTTATTAGTGTAGTGATAACTATCAATGCGGTTTTTGCGTGTATTCAAGAAATGCGGGCTTATTTCATTTTGCGCAAAATTGAATTGATGTCAATGCCGCGAGCGCGGGTTTTTCGGACTGAGGAATTGGTTGATGTTCCCTATCAAGAGCTTATAGTTGGCGATGAAATACATCTAGAAACTGGCGACGAAATACCGGCGGATTGTGAAATCTTGACATCTACAAGCTTCGAAGTAAATGAAGCGATGCTGACCGGCGAATCGGTTGCTATCAAGAAGAAGCCGGGCGATACAATCTTAGCGAGTTCTGCTGTGGTGGCCGGCGAGGCGCGAGCAAAAGTTTTGGCGGTTGGTGAGCATACTGAAGCTGGCAAGATTTCATCTAAGCTCAAACGATATAAGCCTATTTTGACGCCGGTTCAGAAGAAGATTCAATATGTGATTTCTTTTTTGACTTATCTCGCTTTGACGCTGGCGCTGCTGATTTTTGTTGATTATAAACTGTCTGGCGAAAGCTATGTGGTGATTATTAAAACAATTACTAGCGCCGCCGTGACAGTGGTGCCAGAAGGTTTATTGCTGGCTAGTTCGATGTTCTTTGCCCATGGTTCGCTCAAATTGGTGCGAGCAAAAGTCTTGGCGCAGAAGCTTTCGGCGACCGAAGGTATGGCGCTCCTAGATGTTCTAGCGACCGACAAAACTGGCACGCTGACTAGTCCTAAAATTACCTTCGGAGATTTAATAATGATTTCTGATGTTGAAAAAACCTTCATTGAGCATATTCTTTTTACTTTCTCTAAAACGGCTGGCGCAAATTCTACTAATCAGGCTCTGCAGAACCACTATAAAGCACAGTTTGATCAAGCTTTAAGCGTACATGATTCATTGGCGTTTTCTAGTAGTCGAAAATTGTCAGCTATCCAGATAAATGAAGATGGTGAGAGTTTTGTGCTGGGCGCACCAGAAATTATCAAAAAGCTTTTAGACCAACCCGATTCTAATATATTTAAAGAGATCAACCAGCTGACTGCGAAAGGCTTACGGGTTTTATTGCTTGCAAGATTTACTAGTGATCAAAGTCTGGAGTTGGCTTTAGGTAGTGTTCAAAATGCGGAGCCGCTAGCGATAATTTGCTTCAAAAATGAATTGCGCAAAGGTGTTATGCGGTCGGTTGAGTATTTACAAAATCAAGGTGTTTCGATACGTGTAATTTCGGGTGATAGTCCACAAACGGTGGCTTATGTGGCGGCTCAGGCTGGTATAAAAAACCCCGATAAATTTATCACGGGCGAAGAATTGTCCCAGCTAAATAATGCTGAGTTTGAAAATGCTGTTTTAGAGAACACTATTTTTGCCCGTGTTTTGCCAGAACAAAAAGAATTGATTATCAAAATTTTTAAGTACCATGGGTTTTATACTGGTATGATTGGTGACGGTGTAAATGATTCTCTGGCAATCAAAGAGAGCGATCTCGGTATTGCGATGTACGATGGTTCGCCAGCAACTCGCCGGGTGGCAGATTTAATTTTACTTAATAATTCGTTCACTTCTCTGCCAGGTGGTATGAAAATCGGTAATCAGATTATTCAATCGATTGAGTTTATTTCTATGCTCTTCTTCAATAAAATTATCATCGGGATAACGATCCTTTTGACCACAATTTTAATGGGTATCAATTATCCGTTCTTACCGCGCCACGTAACTTTTATGAATTTTATTTTGGTGACTCTACCAACTATTTTGGTTGCCGCCTTCCCCTTTGAATTTAGGCAAAAAATCAACCCAAAGAATTTCTGGCGAGATACTCTGCTGGCAGTCTTGCCGATATCGATTCTGAGCGGATTGGCTATTTCAATGATGTATTGGGCGGTTCTCAACCTTAAAACTTTTGGTGATCAGGCTAATTTTAGTGAAGATGTTTCAACTATTATAGTGGCGGCAATGGCATTTTTTGGTGCTTTTATGCCTTATTTGGCGAGTATAATTTTGAATATCAAATTTACCAACCGCACAAAAATTGGTGGCTTAATCTATCTGCTTGCGGTCGGTTCGTTTACCGCTGTTAGCTTCAGTGTGGGTATTATAAGGGATTTCTTCAATTTTGATTTAGCCAATATACGTAATTGGCTATTTGTAGGATTTATTGTTTCAATTGTGGCGTTTTCACAGCTTGGACTAGCTAAATATCGCCAATCTCAAGCTGCTAAAAGGTTAAATTAAATCGTCCTTAAGAAGTTTTCTTTACGTAGAATTTATGAATTTCAACCAGAATTATTGGTGCGATAAATGAAATAGTTGAGACCAAAATTAGAGACGCTAGCGGAACGGTCGCAACGTGCAGTAAATCACCAAGTGGTGTAAATAACGCAGCCGCCTGAGCAACTATCGCAATTAGCATACCAAATATAAAGCTCTTATTTCTGGTTTTGAGCCTGTAGCGCAAAGATGTGGTATTGCTGCGAGCATTCAGAGCATTCCCCCACTGCATCGTTGCAAGAGCCGTGAAAGTCAGAGTTTGCGCTTCGGCGTGACCTAGCTTACCACTATAAAGAATGTAAATTATGATTGAAATCACACTCATTAGTGTAGCAACCATAATCATACGAATCACGGTGATGCGACTGAGGATTGGCGTATCGGGTTTGTTTGGTTTTTTGTTCATAATTTCCTTGCTGGCAGGCTCTAGACCGAGCGGAATAATCAAAGCGGTGTCTGTCACGAGGTTGATCCACAAGATTTGCACCGGTGTGAGTGGTAGTGGTATGCCAATAACTAATGAACCGATCATGGTTAGCGCTTCGCCCGCGTTGGTGCTGAGCGCATAGAATAGCATTCGGCGGATGTTGGCGACAATCACTCTGCCCTCGCGCATCGCAGTGACTATGCTGGTGAAATTGTCGTCTAGTAATACTATGTCGCTGGCATCTTTAGCAATCTCGCTACCGCTGCCCATTGCGAATCCAACGTTGGCGGCCGCGAGCGCCGGCACATCATTAACGCCGTCACCGGTCATTGCGGTGATTTCGGTATTTTCTAAAATTTTCAAGATTTTATATTTTGATTCGGGTGTAATTCGAGCGAAAACTAATGATTTTTTGACGGCTGATTCTAATTCTTCGTCGCTCAATTGCTTTATTTGACTGGCATCAAAAATTTGATCTCTACTCTCTGCTAAGCCAAGTTCTTTGCCTATATGATAAGCTGTTTCTGGGTGGTCTCCAGTAATCATGCGCACGCTTACGCCAGCTTTTCGTGCAATTTTTATCGCCTCAGTACTTTCCGGGCGCAAGATGTCCGCTATGCCTACGATTCCAGCAAGCTCCATTTTATAATCAATATCCTTCAGCTCTTCTAGGCTATTTATAGCTTTGCTGATTTTGATATTGGCAATTGCGATTATGCGCAAACCTTGACTTGCAAACTCCTGGATTTTCTTTTGCATAGCAGTTTTATCTTTTTTGTTAAGGGTAGATTGTTCAATGAAAGCCTCAGGGGCACCTTTTACGCTCAAGCGAAATTTATCGCCTTCATGCCATAAATTGCCGCTCATCGCCAAATCTTGGTTAAACCCAAAACTGACCGCCGGCTGAGTTATTGCAAATTGGTTGCCCTGCTTTTTGCTGTATTCGCTAAAAGCGGTATCAAGCGGATCACCGGTTTCGTGACTTGGATTATTCGACCAGAAAATCGTATCATCTAGTAATTTTTTATCAGCTAAAGAAAAAGTTTTTTGAATAGTTAAACGGTTTTGTGTTAGGGTCCCAGTTTTGTCTGTGGCGATTGTAGTAATAACTCCAACGGTTTCGATGGCGCGGAGATTTCGGACTAAAGCTTTGTGTGCAGCCATTCGGCGCATCCCTAGAGCTAAAATAATTGAAATCGCAATTGGCAGGCCTTCCGGCACAACAGATACGCTCAGCGCCATTACAAACTTTAGGCTTTCAAAAACATCCATACCGCGCCACATGCCTAGCCCAAATGCCACCACCGCCAAGACAAGCGAAGCGATAATAATATAAAAAACTAATTTATTGATTTTGGTTTGGACTGGGCTTTCGCTCGTGATCTCGCTGGAAAGTTTAGCTAACTTGCCGAACTCGGTGCCTGAACCGGTAGATGTCACGGCCATGGTCAAATTACCAGAGACTACAAATGAACCTTGAAAAAGCATATTTGTTTGTTCATAGGCTTCTAGATCTTCTTCGCTGATGGTTTGCTCATTTTTAGAAATCGGCAGGCTCTCGCCGGTTAATAATGACTCGTTGATACGTACAGATGTCGAGGTGATAATTCGTCCGTCGGCCGGAATTTTATCGCCTTCACGCAGCATTACTATGTCGCCTGGGACTAATTGTTTGAAACTAATTTCAACAGCCTTTCCGCCTCGCACAACCTCAACAATTTGCTCGTTGGTATTTCTCAGCTCGCGCAGGATTTTTTCGGTTGAATAATCTTGTATATAGGAGATGATGGCGTTAATTACGACAATCACTAAAATGATAATTGCATCAAGTGTATCACCGTGAAAAATACTAATTCCGGCCGCTACAATTAAGACCAGCATAAAAATATCTAGAAAAGGCTCAAGAATTCTCTTCCAAAGTGGTTTAGTTTTGATTGTGATTTCGTTTAGCCCGAATTTAATAAGTCTTTCTTCGACCTGATCCGTACTCAAACCTTCTGCAGAGGTTTTTAATTTGGCTAATGTTTGCTTAGTACTAAGATTATAAAACTGTTTTTTCATTATTTATATTATAACATAAGCTGGATAATTTACGGAAGTAGGTCGGACTATCTCAAAGTATAATACTTGACTTATTTATTTTTTTTAGTAAAATTTATAGTATGAATATACATAAGATTAATAAAAATAAAATAACAAGTAATGGGCTTTCCGTTCCACAATCAAATCATCTCTCTTCTTCTAAGGGGCGAGTTTTGTCGACTCCGAAGAAAAGGCAGGACAAATTACAGACCAAGGGTTTTACAATTATTGAAGTTGTGTTGGTGCTCGCCATCGCCGGACTTATCTTCTTAATGGTTTTTGTCGCATTGCCAGCGCTACAGAGGAATCAGCGCGACGCTCAGCGCAAGAATGATATGAGTTTATTCGTCGATGCTCTTAACCGCTATGCTGCTAACAACAGAGGCAGATATCCAGGAGTGACCGACGTAGTCGGCGGCAAAGTCAGTTCGAGCTATTCGCCGGAAGTTTATAACTTCGCCCTTAACTATTTAGAGTGGCCAGGTCGCGAGGCTTCTGCAGAAGGAAAGACTTTTACGGACCCTTCTACTGGAGCTGGCTATACTATTTGGCATGCAGGGCCGTATTCTGACAATGTCTCAGAGATTGATTATCATTCTATAAACTATGACATTGGCATTGAGTGTCCTCCATCTGGCCAGAATCCATCAGAGCGCGATGGAGGAGTTCTGGTATGGATGAACTTAGAGGGCGGTGGATCTGTCTGCACTCAGGTGCGATAATCTTCGGATCTTTAGGCTGGAAACTCGGCGAAACTCTAAACCCGCCGAGTTTTATTTTTACACTCATATACTTTAATTATATCATAAACATAATAAAATGTCAAGGCCATATTTTGCTATATTTATTAATTATGACGAGCTGGTCGGAACTAGCAACCGCTATCAAGCTGATTGTTTTCCAAATTCAAAACCTATTTTGAAGGTGGTTCTATAATTTACTTTGTCATCTAAAATGTATTTTTCGTTGCGCACTGACATACTGGCGCCTAGAGTTTCAACTAATTTTTTAGCAATCGAAAGCCCTAACCCATGCCCTTCTATTTCTCCGTTTCTGGTGCGAGCTGAGCTGTTGCGATAGAAACGCTCAAATAGCATATCGAGTTTCTCTTGGCTGATTTCCTCAGAATCATTCGAAATTTCTAAAACTGCTTGGCGATATTCGCGGAAAATTCGAACTTCGACCGGTTTTTTGGTGGTGCGGTATTTTAGTGCGTTGTCGATCAGGATTGTTGTGAGTTCGTCGACTGCGGTTTCGTTGGCATAGGCTAAAAATATCTTGGTGGCGCTATATTTGATGTCTTCGGCTGGGAATTTTTCAATGCGGTTCTCAACAACTTCATTTAGGTTAATTGTCGATTTTTTAATATCGCTATCAATTTGAGATAATTTCAAAAGGACTTTAGTGAGGGATTCTAGAGATTTAACTTCTTCGAGATTGCTCTCTAGAGTCTCGCGCATTTCAGTTTTGTTGGCGGATTTGTCGCGCAGCAGAATTTCCGTTTCGAGCTGCATCGCCGAAAGCGGAGTGCGGAGCTCGTGGCTGACGTCTGAAATGAATTGCGATTGTAGGTCGTGTGCTTTTTCTAGTGGCTCAAGAGTCTTCTTTGCTAGCCAATAACTCCCAAAACCGCCGCCAATCAAGATTGAAATGTTTAGCCAAAAGAGCGAAGCCGCCAATTGATCGTTGGCTTCCCTATCGCGGGCATTGATAATAGCTTGCCTGATTTCATTGCTGGGTGTATTTACATCGCGCATTTCGGCAATTTCCGTTGGACTCAGAGCAGTTGTGCTAAAAATCACAACATTGAAGATTAATATAATTGCCGAAATAATCAGCCAATAAAAAAGCGTTAATCGAACTTGGCTATTTTTGAAGATGTTTTTGTCTAGAAAAGATAAATTCATTAGTTGGCTTCCAATTTATACCCAAATCCACGCACGGTTTTTAGTAGTGGTTGACCTTTTTTGGAAAATGGTTTGTCGATTTTTTCGCGTAGGAATTTAACGTAGACTTCGACATTATTTGGTAAAATATCTGAGTCGTAATTCCAGACGTGCGTAATAATTTGATCTTTAGAAAGCGCTCGGCCGGGGTTGCGCATAAGATATTCTAGCAGTGAGAATTCTTTGTTGGTGAGTTCGATGTTTTGTCTAGCGCGCTGAACCTGGTGAGTCGCAGGATCAAGAGTTAAATCACCAACTTGCAAAATAACTTCGGCGGTCTCTTTTGGCCGCCTAAGAAGTGCTCGCACGCGCGCTAAAAGTTCTTCAAGCGCGAACGGTTTTGTTAAGTAATCGTCTGCTCCAGCGTCCAAGCCTTCGGTTTTATTTTTGGTGCTTGAAAGTGCCGTCAGTAGTAAGATTGGCGTTTTGATACCGATTTCGCGTAGTTTTTTCGTCATCGAAATTCCGTCGTAATCACCCGGAATCATACGGTCGAGAATGATTAGGTCGTATTCAATGACGCTAGCCATAGCAAAGCCATCGGTGCCGTCAAACGACATATCGACTGCGTATTTTTCTTGTCGCAGTGCTTTATCTAGAGCCCTCGCAATTTTTCGTTCATCTTCAACAACCAATATTCTCATATTTATATTTTACCTTATTTTTCTGAAAAGTTGCTTAAAATTTGATGAAAACTCAGTTGTGGCGTGCTTTTATTTCTTTGGAAAAACCTGCTTCAGGCTGACTCGCGCACCATATGAGATTGTGCCGTAGCGGAAAATTCGCACCGCTACATATATGGCGATGATTGCAGAGATTGTCAAAATTGAAACGCCTAGTACGCCATCGAACACGCTCAGAGTGCCAAATGTGTTGCGCAGCAGTAGTGCGATTGGCGAAGTTAGCGGGAAGATTGACAGTACTTGCATCGCGATGTCTGGGGTTGAGGCGAAGAATGACGAAATCAAAAAGAATGGTGCCATCAAAAATAGAATCACAACGGAGAAAAAGTTGTTAGCGTCTTTGGCGGTTGGTACAGCTGCGCCAATTCCTACGAGTAGCCCAGTAAACATCATAAAGCCGGCAATTAGCACGATCGCACCAGTTAACATCGGCCATAATTCCCATTTGATACTAGTGAGGATCGGTGTAATATCTGGAATATTGAGGTAATTTCGCGCGATCAAAAATCCAAGAATCGTTGGAATAAACAAAATCAGAATTTGGATTAAGCCAATGATGATTAATGAAATAATCTTGCCGATGATTAAAGTTTTAGATTTGATGCTGGTGAGGATCATCTCGGTGACGCGATTCTCTTTCTCCTCGGTCGTGCTGGTTAGCATCTGGTTGGAAAGTAGTAAAATCACTAGGTAAAACACCACGAGGAAGATGGCCGGGGCTATCATTTCTGAAACCGGATTGTAGATTTCGCCATCTTTGTAGATTTGCTCTTGAGTCTGAAAAGCTGAATTGAGAGCGACGATTTTGTTTTCGTCGACTGTTTCGATCGAGGAGTTTTTGAGCATTACATTCAAAATCGAGCTATATTTAGCGTTTTCCATCAAGCCACTATTCGCGCCATAAATTTCCACTGTGTCTTGGGCGAGATTCTCTGGCACAAAGTAATACGCGTCAAGCTCGCCAGTTTTCACATTTTCGATGGCAGCATCTTTGCCACTAGCAGGCGCTGTCTCGCCGCCCATCGCCTCAATCATCGCTGGCGAAATTATCTTGCTTTCATCAGTTATTTGAAAGTTGATTGTCTTTTCAGAGAGCTCTTCGAGTTTAGTTTGAGTCTGAGATTGTGAAAAATATCCTAGTGCGCCAATTGCCACAAACAGCAGCGGCATCGAAAGCACGCTAATCCAGAACGTTGGTTTCTTAAGTGTGCGGACGACTTCGAATTTTATAACGGTCGCTAAATTATGCATATTATTCCTGCCCTTCTTCGCCATAAATACTCAAGAAAATTTCATTGAGAGTTGATTTTTGGACGTCAAACTTATTGATTTTGAGATCGCTTGCAGCTAGTTCGCGCAAGATTTCTTGCTCGCTGGCTTTGAGCGAAAGCTCGGCGTAATTCGCTTCTTGTTTGATAATTCCGAATTTTTTACTCTTTGGTAATTTGCCGCTAAATTCTAAAATAATCCGTTTTTCGCCGTACTTATCGCGGATTTCATCAATCGTGCCATAAGCTTCGGCTGCACCATTTTTTAGTAGTAGCGCGCGGTGGCAAAATCGCTCAACTTCCTCCATCTGGTGGGTTACCATCACGATGGTTGTGCCGCGTTCGTTTTCGGCTTTGATAATATCCATCAAAAGCTGGCGGTTAACTGGGTCGAAACCTTTAGTCGGCTCATCTAGAATCAATAAATCTGGTGAATTGATAATGGTTGTGCCGAGCTGAACTTTTTGCTGCTGACCACCAGAAAGTTTATCGAGTTTTGTTTTGGCTTTATCGGCCAAACCAACCCGCTCCAAATATTCTAGCGACCACTCGCGCGCTGCTTTTTTGCTCATCCCTTTAAGTTGACCAAAATAAACCATTACGTCAATTACCGATTCTTTTTTGTATAGCCCGCGCTCTTCTGGCAGATATCCCAGATGATTATTTTTGCTAGGCTCGAAAGTTGTGCCATTAATTAAAAGTTTACCTTCATCGGCTCGGTATAGTCCTAGCAGCGCACGGATAATCGAGGTCTTTCCACTACCATTGCTACCTAAAAGTCCAAATATTTCGCCCTTTTTCACCTCAAAAGATAAATCGTCAATGATCTGCTTTTTGCCGATCGATAGACTAAAATCTTTGATTACAATTGTATTTTCCATATGCTTATTCTATCACTTTGTGGTAGTAATGGCAAAGCTTAGGCGCTAAGCGCGGCATTTTTGACATTCGCCGTACAAAATAGCTTGGTGCGAAAGCATACTAAAATGTGTGTTTTCGCCAATCTCTTCTAGTGCCCGGTGTAAAATTGGCTGACAATCTGCCTTTTTGGCGCATCCACACTGGCTGCACACGATGAAAATTGAATCCTCAAATAGTCCACTCAAAATATATTTAGGCTGCTTGTCGACCAAAAACATATCGACTATTTTAATTTCTTTGAACAGATTTAGGTTGCGATAAAGTGTGCTTTTGTCTTTTTGGCTGTATTGGGCCTCGATTTGTTCAAACGAAAGTGGTTCGGCGGTCTGACTAATAATTTCGAATAATTGCTGACGACCAGGCGTGACCTTCAAACCTTGTTTCTGTAGATATTTAGTAAATTCCATAGAGTTATTTTATCATAAATGCGAAAAATTTGCAATTAGACTGAAAATGCTGTATATTTGAGAATATGAAAATTGCATTTGTAGGAAAAGGTGGCGCTGGCAAAACAACGACTTCGGTATTGTTTGCTCAGTTTGCGGCCGAAAAAACCAAAACCGTGGCGATCGACGCCGATATCAATATGAACTTAGCTTCGGAGCTGTTAGACGATAAAGATTTCATAAAACTGTCTGATAAACAAATTAGTCAAGAAATTAAACAGTATTTGATTGGTGATAATACACGCGTCAAAAGTCCGAGCCATTTCCGTAAATCTACCCCGCCAGCTCGCGGTTCAAACTTGATATATCCGCTAAATCAAGATGATAAATTCATCAATAAATACTTGCGCCCAGCTGCCAAAAATCTAGAGGTTGGTGTGATCGGGACTTATTCGGAGGACGAAATTGCCTCGAGCTGCTACCATAATAATCTTGTGATTGCCGAAAACATCGTCTCGCACACTGTTAATGATCAATCGGTAATTTGCTACGACATGGTGGCCGGAACAGATGCGTTTGCGGGTACTCTGTACGCTCAATTTGATTTGATAATCTTCGTTGCCGAGCCAACCAAAAAGAGCGTTGAGGTTTATAAACTATACAAAAAATTGGCCAAAAATGCTGGTATTTCTGGCGCACTAAAAGTTGTGGTGAATAAAGTTTCAGATTCGGACGACAAAGAGTTTATCAAGTCGGAAATTGGCGATGATATCATTGGCTTTATGGGGGTTTCGGACCACCTAAAAGCCGTTGAGAAGGGCCGAACACGAACTGACTATAGGCAATTAACACCAAATGATCAAAGCTGGTTAAACAATGTGTGGAATGAGCTGAACTACAATTTTGCGACTACCTCAGACAGAGACCGGCTAGAAAAAATCTGGCAGGCGCACAAAATATATGCTTCTCAAGGATATGTAGTAAAAGCGGTCGGTGATTTGCAAAATCAAATTGATGAAGGGTTTAATTATGAACAATAATTTCTTTAGCGGCGAAGATGGGCTATTTAATTACCTCGAGCCGAAGCGTGAAAAAATGATTCCTCTGGTGGAGCTGCCAGCTAGTTTGAACCCGTTCGCCAAATACGACATTCATATTTGCGCCAAACTGATGAATTCTCTGCCGCTCATGAACGTCAAATCTCTGCCAGCGTGGTATATGTCCCAGGACGCGTCTGGTCGGGCGCGCCATTTGGTTGAATCGTCATCTGGAAATACGGTTGCCAGTATGGGTCTACTCAAAGACCATTTTGGTTTTGAAAGTGTCAAAGCAATTGTTTCGAACGACGTGACGGATGATAAATTAGCTTTCCTACGTGTGGCAGGGCTAGATATTGAATTTGTTGAGAGTCCAATTTGTCCTGATCTGCGCGACCCAAATGGCCCGATCAACCAAGCTAAAACTCAAGGCGAGCGTGAAAATTGGAATAATCCCGGTCAATACGATAACCCCCGTAACCCTCAGGCACACTATGAAATAACTGGCCCGCAAATTATCGACCAAGTCGGTGCTGACAATTTAGCATTTTTTTGCCGCTGGACTTGGTACAACAGGTACGTTTACCGGTACGTCGCGCTACGTTAAAGAGCAAGCTCCAGCTACGACGATTATTGGAGCGGTCCGAGCACCAAACAACCCAGTGCCGGGCGTGCGGACACGTAATCAGCTAGCAGAAATTGATTTTGATTGGCAAGACTATATTGATAGAGAAAATATTTTCAAGATTGGCGAGCGCGATTCGTATTTGCGTAGCTTGGAGATGATCAGAAAAGGTCTACTGGTTGGGCCGAGTGCTGGTTTTGCGTTGTCTGCCCTGCTGGCTAAATTGGAGCTACTCGAAAGCTCTGGTGAAATCGAAAACTACAGAGGTAAATATGCGGTTTTTATTTGTCCAGATTCGCCACTTCTCTATGTTAATGATTACGAAAAAGTTTTGGGTCCTGAGTATTTCGGCCAGAAGACTGGTCTTGATTTGGCTAAAAAGACAGAGAGCGAAAACATCATAGACGGTAGTAATTTTGTGGCCGAAGAAATTCAGCCTGAAGAATTACTCGAAATTGTTAGAGGCAACACTAGAGATATAAATATTATTGACGTTCGCTCAGATTCTGCCTATCAAGATCATCATATTGACGGTAGTATAAATATTGAACTTGATAATTTACCTGATAGGCTCAGCGAATTTGATCACAGTAAGCCAACTTATTTTGTTTGTGGGCGTGGTGTAGCGAGTGCTAAAGCCTGCAAAGTCGCTGAGTCGCAAGGTGTAAAGAATTCTAAAAGCCTAGCTGGCGGTATGATTCGTTGGTCAGAATTAGATTATCCTAGAGTAAAAGATCCGGTTTGTCGATAGCTTAGTTGTGGATGATCATCGAATCGCCATAAGAAAGAAACTTATATTCTTCCTTGGCGGCGTGATTATACCCTGCTAGAAGATTATCCCAACCAGCAAAAGCGCTGGCTAGCATCAAAACAGTCGATTTTGGTGCGTGGAAATTAGTGATCAATCCATCAATGAGTTTGAATTCGTAGCCTGGGTAAATAAAGATATCAGCCTCGCCTTTGAGCTTGCCATCAATCTGTTCGCTTGACTTTTCTTGATTTGATGTTTTTATTAACTCTGGCAGTATATCATCAGCTGCATATTCAAGCGTGCGTGTGACGGTAGTGCCAAGTGCGAAAACTTTATGGCCTGAGCTTTTAGTCTGTTTAATTATATCAATTGTCTCTGCTGGAATTTCAAAATATTCTTGATGCATTTTGTGCTTTTCGATGTCGTCAACTCGGATCGGCATAAAGGTGCCTAGTCCTACGTGAAGTGTTAAATAGCAAATATTAACGCCTTTAGCGCGCAAGCTTTCTAAGATTTCGTCTGTCATATTTAGGCTGGCGGTTGGCGCAGCAACTGAACCGTTTTCTTCGGCAAAAACCGTCTGATATCGTTTAATGTCTAGTGGTGTGGCGTCGCGGCGCATATATGGTGGTAGCGGCACAGTGCCGAAATTTTCGCATAATTCGCGCAAATCTTCGGTCGATTGAACTTCGGCTAGGCCGTCGCCCAAGATTTCGGTGACGGTGATTACTGCATCGGAGCCGTCAATAGTTAGTTTGTCTCCAGCTTTGATTTTGCCGCGATACATTACTTTGTGGTGGAACCAATCGCTGTCGTAGCTGTGGCGCTCCAAGATCACGATTTCGCGCTCGGCTCCAGATTCTTTGCGTACGAACAGACGGGCTTTGATCACTTTAGTGTCGTTCAAAACTAGCGTATCGCCCGCTTCAAAATAATCAGCGGTATTTTTATAAAAATCGTCTTTTAGTTCGCCATTTTCGCGATTTATAGACAACAATCGCGAACCTCCCCGCTCATCTGGCGGATGGCTGGCGATTAAATTTTCGGGTAAGTTATAGGTGTAGTCTTCGAGTTTCATTTTATAATTATAGCATCAAATTACCTTTACATCCAATAAGGTCTACTACCTTTTATTTGAATATGCTATAATAAATATGTCTAAATCAAAATATAATTCTGCAGTGAGTACGCGATTGTTATTCGCGCGGTTTACCTAAATAATTAGGGCATCGCGCGAAACAGCAAGGGTAAACCTTACTGCAGAAAAACGATTTAGACACCGTCGCGGTGTCCTATTTTATTTGTGGCACCATAAAAGAAAGGTGTCTATGAATAAAAATCTTTATATTAATCAAATAATTGCTGGTGACTGCTTAGAAAATTTGTCTTTAATTCCAGACAAAACGATAGATCTTATTTTTGCCGATCCACCATATTGGATGCAGACTGAAGGCGAATTATTGCGAACGGATGGTAGTAAATTCTCAGGCGTTGAAGATAAATGGGATAAATTTAGCAATTACAAAGATTACGACACTTTTACGGAAGCTTGGCTAAAAGAGTGTCGCCGAATTTTGAAACCCGATGGTGCGATTTGGGTAATTGGTGCGTTTCAAAATATATACAGAGTTGGCTATATTATGCAAAATTTAGGATTCTGGATATTGAATGATATTATATGGAGTAAACCAAATGCTGTGCCTAATTTTAGCGGAACGCGCTTTCGAAATTCTCACGAAACTATGCTCTGGTGCACTTTAAATCGAAAGGCAAAATATACTTTTAATTACAAGACTATGAAATCTTTAAATAATGATAAGCAGGACGGTAGTGTTTGGGATATCGGAATTTGCATCGGGAAAGAGCGGCTGAAAGATAAAGATGGCAAAAAAATCCATTCAACACAAAAACCCGAGCAACTGTTATATAAAGTTATATTGTCTAGCACTAAGCCGGGAGATATTGTTCTTGATCCATTTTTCGGGTCTGGAACTACTGGCGCGGTCGCAAAAAGGTTGGGGCGAAACTTTATTGGTTTGGAGCGCGGACATAATTATATCGATGCTGCTCTAAATCGGATTGATGCAGTTGAAGTGGATAGTTCTGATTTGCATAACTTGTCGCTAGAAGTTAAACCTCCGCGCATTAGCACCGAGCGTCTAGTAGAGGGCGGGTATTTAGAAATTGGCGAAGAGCTATTTGATAAAAACAATAAGATAATTGGTATTTTAACAAAAAAGGGTTATGTTGATGACGGCGAAGAAATATTAAGTATTCATAAGATGTCTGCTAAAAAACTCAATAAGACAAATCATAATGGGTGGGATTACTTATATTGTAAACGCGACGGCAAGCTAAAGGCGATAAATGATTTTCGATATGATTACGATCAGGAGAAGAATGATGAACGATAATGCCCAGAAATTAATAAATCTCGCCGTAGAGGATATATTATCGAAAATGTCTAATGATGTAACAATTAAGAAATTAGATAAAAAGCATTCAGAAAAGATCCATTTCATACCAAAATCTTATAGAGTATTTGGTGGGATTCTTCAATCTATGAATATTCAATTTGGTAATTTCATAGAAAAATTAATGGAGCTGCTAATCAGGAACGATGGTCGCTATGAAATAATTGAGAAATATTCTGGCAAGAAAAGCAATGCGTTTCTCTTGTCTAGAAATAATGATAGAATGATTGACTTCTATATTAGCCAGTGCCAGCTAGAGCCGGAGGGGTTTTGCTACTCACAATTTTCCATTCTACAAGAGTCTATCATTCAAGATAATGATCCTGCGCTAGATACTTTTAAGCACGATATCGATCTATTATTTAGAGATAAGATTTCTGGTAGATATTATTATCTAGAAATAAAATACAACGATGATCACGATACTGGTAAATTTATAGATATTAATCGTAAATTCATAAAAACTTATGCGTATTTGGTGCGAGAGTTGGGTGTATTGCGAGTCGAAGATTTAACACCTATACTATTCTTTTTTAATAACAAGCGTATGAAAGGAAACTTATATATTCCAGAAAACACAAATATTCGTCGCGGTGCAAATTTCTTTGATGAGTTTATTACAGATGTCAAATATACCGATTTAAGTAATTTTATGTCTAGCCTTAGTGAAAGCAGACAAGTTAAGGAGATGTTTGATAAATTGTATATTAAAGTAAGGCAGTCTTGAGTAATGTCGAAAAATGTATATGTGTTATAATATACCTAATGAAACCACTAATTCACAAATTTGATACGGCGGTCTCGAACGCAATTGCCGCGTGGCCAACTAATTTAGAGCTGTTTTTTGTTATCATTACTACGCTTGGTAGTCCGGTGATTACTTGCGCGATTGGTCTGGCGATTGTTGGCTTTGGCTATTATAAGAATAATTGGCGCTTGAGCTTGGCTGGAGCTTCAATTTGGGCGACTATAATTATCGATTCGATTATTAAATTGATAGTCGGACGCGCTCGCCCGGCGACCGAATATGCCGAAAGCATGATTATCCACACAAATAGCTTCCCCAGTGGCCACTCGGCCGGCTCGATGATTGCCTATGGACTACTTGCATATCTAGCGTGGAATTTATTGCCACAGCCTTGGAATTATATCGTAGCGGTAATTTTGGCGCTGCTGATTATTTTGATTGGAATATCGCGCGTTTACCTCGGTGCGCACTTCCCGAGCGACGTCGTGGCTGGCTGGCTACTCGGTGCGGTTGTATTGCTCGCAGTAATTTTATGGAGGCCCTTATAATGAAAATTATTTTAGTTTTTAATCCAAAATCTGGTTCGGCGCTCAGCAAGTCAGAACTAAAGCAAAAGTGTAAAAGTGCTGATATTGAGGTTGAGAAATTTATAGCGATCGAAGATGGTTTCGAGAAGAAATTGCAGAAATATTTGAAACAGAAAACTTATATTGCGACAATTGGCGGTGATGGCACAATTAGCGCGGTAGCTGGCATCGTGCAAGATACGAAGGCTATTTTAATCCCCTTGCCTGGCGGTACACTTAACCATTTCACTAAAGATTTGGGCATTCCGCAAGATGCAGACGCGGCACTTGGTCGGCTCAAAAAATTAAAGCCACGCAAAATTGATATTGCGAGCGTGAATGATAAGTTTTTCGTCAACAATTCGAGTATCGGTTTGTACCCGACCACGCTAAAGGCTCGCGATAATATGGAATCGAAAATCGGCAAATGGCCGGCTGCGGCGTGGGCTTCGCTTAAGGCGTTTAGTCAGTTTAAGGTTTACAATATCGAGCTTGATGGCGAGCAGATTCGGACGCCGTTTGTGTTCATTGGTAATAATCACTACGCAATCGATAATCTTGGCATTACAGATCGTACTCGGCTCGACGAAGGTGAG
Source organism: uncultured Candidatus Saccharibacteria bacterium (assembly GCA_964465135.1). GTDB lineage: Bacteria > Patescibacteriota > Saccharimonadia > Saccharimonadales > Saccharimonadaceae > Nanogingivalis. The sequence goes on along the minus strand of CAYXHY010000013.1, from coordinate 1,221 downwards.
TTGACGGTCTACGCAGCGACCACCAGCTCGCGCGCTGAGCTCTTCAAAATTGGTCTGCAGGCTTTATTTGGTAAGGCTAGCACCTCTGATAAATTTGAAGTTTTCCATCCAAAATCGATAATTATCAAGACTAAAAAATCCGCGATTTCTGTTTCATATGATGGTGAAATGTCAAAACTAAAACCCCCGCTTAAATACCAAATAAACCCGAAGAAGCTAACGATTCTTGGCTAATTTATCGTTATCTTCTTTGATCCGGTGCAACATAAATTCATTCACGTTGACACAACATGCCCGCCGCCTGCCGTCTGCTAGCTGGTCGACTGCGCGCTTAATTCGGCGCTGGCGAGTTTCGTCTGTTTTTGCGCTTTCAATCCAGCGAATCCAATCTCGCTGCTCAAGCTCAGTGAGCTCCGCCCAAGTTTCGTGCGACCCAGGAGATTGATCCAGCTCCGCCTGCATATCTTCTGGCATAATTGGTGCTGGCTCCGGTCCGAGCACCGCAAAATTCACCAAATCGCCAATTTCAGCTTGGGATCCGCACAACATTGCCATATTTATGCGCAGCGTCAGTTCGCCGTCATCCTGATCGATTTTAGCCCTAAACGGATGATCATTAATCGTGCCTTCAAGCTTGTCCATCTTGTGTAATTTCTTGCTAGCTTCAGCCGGAATTTAAATGTAAACTTTACTAGTCTTTTTTGGGTAATAATTCGGCTTGAAAGCGTATAACTTCTAGTTTTGTTTTACTCATATTAATCCCAATACTTCACCACTACTGGAGTTTTGTCAAAAATCTCACGCGTAGTTTTTGCTAAATATTTTTTTCGTAAAATCACATCTAGCACGTAATCTTGCAAATAACTCGCGCTCATCGAAATATATCCATCTTGCCCATGGTCTTTGCCCCAACTGTTTTTCACCTTCCAGTGGGTGATTTTGCCATTTTCCTCGCGGTAGCCAACAATCGCCGTCGCGTGAAAACCTACGCCGCTATGATCGCGATAAATTCCGCGCGAATCTTTGTCTAATTTTTCGTTTCCGCCATAAATATCGTCATATTTCCAGATTTCAGAGTCCAAAATTCCCATTTTGCCAGAAAATTGTTTACCTACGTCCCACGAAAACCAAACTGGTTCATCATTTTTGATTTGTTTTTTTATAGCCTTTTCAATTTCGCTATTAAACTTAATGGTCGCCGTTCGCTCGGGCTTGCCGTAC
>CAYXHY010000012.1:8137-19159 GCA_964465135.1 uncultured Candidatus Saccharibacteria bacterium | reverse complement strand
AATTGGATTTAGGCTGTGGAAAACTATGGCAAATTTTGATAAGAATTTGAGGATTTGACTTGCTAAATGTATTGCTGCTCGTACGTTTAAGTTATAGTACGCACTCTCAGGTGTGGATATCTAATTATTTATTTTAAAATAATCCAGTCAGCTTAAGATATAGAAAGGTTTATATTGGCACTACCCGCTAGAAGGTGCTGAGAAGGACAATTTACAGATAGTCACTCAAGCAGCCATATATCAACGTGAGTATGTGTTCATCTTTAAATAATATACTATATGACGTAAAAGATATATTGTGCGACACAAAAGATACATTCAGGGCGCGAGTACTTTTGCATCTATTGTGGCCATTATTTTTGCCCTTTTGTTTAATGATTTAAATTCCTCTACTTCGCGGCTGACTATTCTCTAATTACCCCCTGCTGGCATTAATATTTATGTTTGGACTTTGGACTTACTATGACCAGATCTTATTATCTTTGATATGCTTGCTGCAGTATGTTTTTATTTTAATCGCTGAGGTGTGTATGGAATTAGCTAGATAGCCGATATTCCAAGGCTAATCTAAATAGAACAAAAAGCGAACATATATTCTCTACTCCCTAAGGAGCAGAGTTCGTAAATATATTAAGCTTATGCTATAATTAATCAATGGAACTCTTGGCTTATTATATATTATTAGCGGCGATATTATCTTTTGTGACCTTCTCCATAAAAGAAGTTAAATATCAAAAATCCAGAAAAAGAAAAACTTATAATAATCAACATCCAGATTATGAGCCGGCGGAACTAAATAAATACAAAAAACTACCGGCTAAATATCAATATCGCTTACGAAAAACGATTGCTACCCCAGTTGAGGTTAGGTTTTATCACATGGCAAAAACCGTATGTGGCGGTAACTTGGAGGTATTTCCACAAGTTCATTTATCTAGTATACTCTCTCATGAGATTAAGGGGCAATCTTGGAAAGGGGCATTTCGCAGGATAAATGGTAAGTCTGTTGATTTTCTTCTCTGTCACCCGCAAAGCTTGCGACCGATTGCGGCGATTGAAATAGACGACAAAACACACCTGCGACTAGATCGAATTGAGCGTGATAATTTTGTTAATGGGATTTTTCAGGAGGCCGGTATTCCACTGATTAGAATTGATGACCTTTCTATCGATAGTGACAGCCTAAAGAAAATGATTGTAGAAGCTATTAACTCCTGCTATTCGTCTAATTAAGGTCTAAATTAGCTACATCTCTTTAATTATTTCTAGTAGCTTGCGGGGGGTTATATCTGCTTTAATCAGATAGCCATCAGCACGGTTTTCAATCGCTTTGCGACTTTCTTCGTCTTGCTGGAAGTTTGTCATAATCAAAACTTTTGTATTTGGTATTAAGTCTTCTTCGCCGCGCAATGCGCTCAAGATTTCGTCACCCTTACGTTCGGGCAGCATGATATCAACGATAATTAGGTCATATGGCTTGTTCCTAGCCATCACAAGCCCGTCGTTACCATCAATCGCCCATTCTACTGAATATCCAGATAGCTCCAAGCTACGGACGTACATTTCGCCGATAAATCGATCATCTTCTATAATTAACACTGATTTGACCATATTATCTCCTTATTTTTCCGTGGTTTTTGATCCATCCACCACCAGGTTGTTTGACGACTTCTGAATTAGAATCTAGTAGCTTATCTGAAATTGTTGCAAAAATTGGCAGAGAGATGGTGAAGGTTGATCCCTCTCCTTCTATACTTTTGACTGATATCTGGCCGCCATGACCTTCGACAATTGCGCGCGAAATATATAAACCAATTCCAGTTCCGGCGACTGTCTCGCGGCTACGGTGGCTACGGTAGAATTTTTGAAAGAGATTATTCATGACGTTATTAGGGATTCCTATACCAAAATCTTGAACGCTAATATCGACGAAGTTACCTGATCTTTCGGCCGCAATCTTGATAATTCCGCCTTCATTGCTATATTTAATGGCGTTATCTATCAAATTGGTCAAAACTTCGCTAATGCTTGAAAGATCGGCGCCGATTGTTGGTAGATCATTGTCGTTGATATTGATTTCTAGAATGCGACTTTGTGAGCTGGCGCGCAATTCCGCGTCTTCTTTAACTGAATTTACAACCTCGCCAATAGTGTGTTCGCTCAAATCAAAAGCTAAGCGATTACGGTCAAAGCGTGAAACGTTTAAGATGTTATTGACGTATCCAGAAAGCTTATTTGAAGATACGATTAGGCGTTTGAATAGTTCTGATTGCTGAGTCGAGAGTTTATCTTCTAGCTCAAGGCTCAAAACATCTAGATATCCACGGATAATTGTGATTGGTCCACGTAATTCGTGGGCGGCGAAGGCAATGAAGTTAAGGTCATCTTCGTCTGGCATATATAGTTCAGTTTTATCCACAAAGAACATCACTAAATCAGCTGGAGCATCTTTTTTATAATGTGCATAAATATCGTAAATTCTGCGCTCATCATTTTCGGCTATATCATCTGGAATTCGCTTCCAGCTGACGTCGTCACTGATTTTCGCCTCACGCGCCTTTTCTATCCATTTAGTAATCGATTTTTGATTAGTGAAAATCAAATCCTCAATATTCGGAATACTTTTATTTTTGTATACGATATGATTTTTTTGGTCAAGCGCCAATACCCCCACTTTTGCCTGATCTAAAATAATATCTAGAGGGCGGGTGCTTTCGCTAGCATCTGTATCTGCCGTTTCAGGCATAACATCTAAGCTGTAAATAAACTTCAGCACATCACTAAGTCCAGTTTTTATGTTGTGCTTTGAGTTTATATCCGGAGCTTTATGGATGGTGCTAGAATTACTCGAGATCTGCGCCATGACATTGAAAATATCGCGCTGCGGCTTGAGCACTATAGCCTGCCCCATCCATAGAACCACTCCAGAAACTAGACCGTGTATCACGATAGCCATCCAGAAATTAAGGTCTGTGATATGTAGATCTGTAACTAGACATAAAAGTATGGCTAAAAATAATGCACTAAAAATTTGAAATAAAAATAAATTCAGAATAACTTTGTTTCTAAATTTTGACCAATATTGGCGAATTTTCTGCGGATTGTACTCTATCATAGTTTATATTATAAAACAAACCATAAGTGTAATCAATATGACTTTTACTGGTTTCAGAAGTATTTATTCCCAACTCACGCTACCGGAGCTGTTTGGTGTGACGGCAATCCAGGTTTGACCTCTGTTTAATTCGATAGTTTCACCATTTGTATCTTTAAAAATTAATGGTGCAGTTTCGCTGTCTTTACTCCAAATTCCGTTAATTGCCTTGCCATCAATAAAAAATACTGCTTCGCCCTGCCCTAGAGCACCGATCCGATTATGATAGCCGTCGGCTTCTAGAGACATATCAACCTTCATTGCGACGATATTTTTGGGTGAAATCTGACCTTTTTCGCGGTCTAAATGTGGCGCTCCAGCCATCGACCTGTTATAATTTTTAGCCTCTGGATTATATGTATAACTAGTGTTGTAGGTAAAACTGCTGAAATTAATATAGATATTAGTGGCTGCTGTATACTCTCCGCCGTCTAGGGATTTATCTTTTCTTTCAAATACTTGAAAATTTGATGAATTCCAATTGTTTGACTGGTGAAATGACGACAAGTTATTGAAGTTTGTGTAAACGTTATGCGGCGCGTATCTGTCAGCAGAACGCCAAAACAGACCGGCGTTAAAGAATTGATCGATATCTTTATGCTGGCCGTCGCGCATCCTCTGCAATGCGGCATGCGAGCCTCCAACATGAGCCAAAGAAGAATCAAAACTCCCCGCCCAGTCGATATAATATTCGCGCACGCTGCGCACTGGTCCGATTAATTCTGGTGCTTCGTTTTGATATAATGCTAGAAATCGTGTAATTCCGGCTTCGGCGATCGCCTCAAAAACTACGCCAGACTCCTGTAATCCAGATTGAGGTCGTGCATTTGGTGAATTTTCAACCATTACGCCAATAACCGGCTTGTTGGATATTTCTTCGGATTCAACCTCTACGCCAGAGAGCCTAGAATAATATTTTTTTGGCGGCTCCTCGACTTTTGGCTTTTCAGCAATAGGTGGTTCTTCGGTTGGCTGCTTGTTTAGTTTTTGAAAAATCAGCCATCCTCCACCAGCGATAGCTAGCAAAATAACTAGTGAAATTAAGATTGTGGATTTCTTATGCACTAAAATCCAGTTTTTGATATTCGTAAATTGTTTAGCTTTTACATTCATTAGTTACAGTTTAACATAACTGTTTTGCTTCTTGCAAGCGATCGATAGTTTCGGCTTTTCCGAGTACCGCCAGAGTGTCGTTCAATTGAGGTGAAAATGGTGCCCAAGTTGCGCAAATTCTAATTAATTGGAAAAGGATTCCAGGTTTAGTGCCGGTTTTTTCTAATAGGCTGTTTAGTAGGGATTGGATATTTTCTGCGTTCCAATCTTCTTCTGATAAACTTTGGAGTTCGTCGATGACTGTTTCTAGTAGATTTCTGATTTCGATTGATTCTAGTTTTTTGAGCTGTTTGTTGGTTGATATCATCTCAAAATTCGGCTCAGGGTGTGTGAAGAAATATTCACTAGCAGTCGGCAGGTCGGCAAGGGTTTTGAGGCGATCTTGTACTAATGAGAGGACTTGTTTTTGCTTTTCGGGCGTAGCTTTGGTGCCAGTTTCACCCCAGAAATTTTCTACTCGAGCGAACAAATCATCAAGTTCTAAGCGACGAATCCATTGACCGTTAAGCCACAAAAGTCGCTGTTCATCAAAGCGCGCCCCAGATTTTTGCACGCGGTCAAGCGAGAATTTTTCAACCAGCTCATCTTTAGTAAAAATATCTTGCTCAGTGCCATCGTTCCAGCCAAGTTGAGCTAAGAAATTCAGCATCGCTTCTGGTAAAATACCTTCGTCGCGGTATTCGGAAACGCTTTTTGCGCCATCACGCTTACCGAGTTTTTTGTTGCCACTTGGCGCCAGAATATGCGGCACGTGCGCCAAAATCGGCGGTGTGATCTCTAGTGCTTCATAAAGTGAAAGGTATTTTGGTGTGCTGGCAACATACTCTGCGCCACGGATTACGTGCGTAATTTGCATTTCGAAATCATCAATAATATGAGCGAAATTATAAGTTGGCAGTCCATCTGCTTTAATCAAAATAAAATCATCCAGCGCTTCTGGCCCGGCTGAAAGTTCACCCATCACGACATCTTGCCAGGTGTAGCGTTTAGCTTCAGGCGTTTTGAATCGTAGCGGCATGCCCGGTTGCCACTCTGGTGGATTTTCTGGGCGATGGTCGCGGTACAAGAAAGCTCGTTTTTCTTTTTTGGCCAAATCGCGAAATTCCTGGACTTCCTCGGGTGTGTACGGGTCGGCATAAGCCAAACCTTTTTCGATCATTTTCTTTGCCCATTTCAAGTAAATTTCCGCTCGTTCGGTTTGATGATATGGTCCAAATTCGCCTGTTTCTTCTCCGCCGGCATAAATTGGGCCTTCACTCCAATCTAAACCGAGCCATTTCAAAGTATCGATAATTAGCTCCTCTGCCCCTTCGACAAAGCGTGATTGGTCAGTGTCTTCGATACGCAAAACGAATTTGCCACCAGTTTGTTTGGCGATTAGGTATGGATAAAGTGCGCTGCGGACATTGCCGACGTGAATATAGCCAGTTGGGCTAGGCGCAAAACGAGTTCTTGTAGTCATATCATATAATATAACATTTTAGGGGTTATTTTTCAATGTCCGCGCTTGACTTAGATTTTTTTAGTAAAATCATAAGGTGTGAACACGCTTAAGCTTAATAAGACCAACAAACAGCTTACTCCAGAGCTAAACCGTCATTCTCTTCAAGGCAGGCGCTCGAGGGCGCTAGCCCAAGCTTTACCAGCCTTAAATAGAAGATGGAATAGCTCTTCACAGGCCGTGGGTTTTACTATTATTGAGGTCGTATTAGTACTTGCGATTGCGGGTTTAATTTTCTTAATGGTTTTTATAGCTCTGCCGGTATTACAACGACCACAAAGAGACACGTAGCGTAAAAAATGATATGGCGAGATTTAAGACTGCAATTACAAACTATCGATCAAATAAGGGAGTGGCTAGCTTTCCGTGGTCTACTGATATCATTATATATCTAGACGAAGATAATTTTGGTCGTGGCTACCTGAAATCTGACCAGGGTGAATTTCAGGATCCGGGCGGCGGACAATATCAAGTACGCTATTCCCACACGCGAGAAGGTGGAACGCGAGTTCCCGGTTGGAATATTGCCGGTCCAGCTCACGCTTTCCCGGATGCGATATATGTAATAACTGGGCTAAAATGTGCTGGCGAAAGTGTAGATTATGCGGACAATAGCTCTAATTCCACTATTCATATTGCGCTAGAAAGCGGTGGAGTCTACTGTATCGACGGCTAATAATATAAAAACTCGGCAGAATTCTAACCCTGTCGAGTGCTATTTCCTACTCGTATAACTATATTATAGCACAAACATTATAAAATGTCAAGCTATACGGTTTCTATTTTATTATAAATAACACTAAAAACTATTGGCAATCTTGCGAATCTGCTCGTCGTCTAGACCAGTTTGGCCGTCGATTATATAAACAATTCCATTATTCACCCAAGCGGCTTCACCTTGACCATTAGTGTAGACCATAATTCCCTTCTCTTGGGTGGTGGTATACTGGTTTGGCCAATTTTTTTCAACATAATTGTTTAGAAGCGCGACACTATCCCAGTTGCTACTCGATTGCTTAATGGTGTATTCATTTTCGCCGTTTTTGTAGCTAATATTTACCGAGCGACCATCAAAGTTAGCTAAGCCATTCAATTGATAATTGCTTGGCGTGTAAGCTGGTAAATCGGCGTTGATTCCGGCCTGCATAGCAGCAATTCGGGTTGAAATATTTGGTAAATTCAAATACGAAAGGTAACCCAAACACACCACAATAACAGTAAAACTAGCGGTTAAACCAACAAAATTCCTTGATCGCCAAACGGTTTGCTTTCTAACGCCGCGGGATTTTTTGCGGGTTTTTGAGTTGGTTTCACTGTTGGCTATCGCTCGTGAAATTGCTGATTCTTTAATCTCTTTAGCGGTTGGTAAGTGTTTTTCGGTGTGAATTTGTGATTGGGCGTTGATTTTTTCTTGTAGTGGGTGAATTTGAGCTGGGGCGATTGGCGCTTTAGCAGGTTGTGCAATCGGCGCAATAACACGCTTTGCACTGCCTGCGCCTTGATTAAAGTGACTAATTTGAGGTGCAGAAGCGGCACGCTTTCTGGCGGCTACGGCATTCATCTGGGCAGCACGCTTGCGAGCTTCTTCGTAATCATGTTTGCGCTTAAACTGTCTGATCGCTTCAACTTGAGTTTCAGATTGTCTTGCTGGCTGCTTTACAAATCGCCGATTTAAAGTTTGTGATTTTTGTACACCACGATGAATATGGCCAGAAGCCACCTCTGTTGTAGTAGTTACTGCTGGCTGATTTTCTACTAATAAACCAGTTTCAGCATAGTACTGTTTGCCATTAACGACAATTATTTTACTCATTTTCCCTCACTTAATTATGCTTATTTATATAATACAGGCAAAATGTAAAAAATTCAATAGTTTTATAAGATGAGCGAATGTGATATAATTTTAGGTAATGAACGCAAAAAAGCGCAAAAAAAAGTTAATCATTTTCTTGAACAATCTTCTGATGTTTTCGAGTGTTATATTGGTGGTTTGCCTACTAGTTTTCATGATTCAGGGCTGGACTCTCAAACAAGGTGTGGCTACTCAAACTGGTTTGGTGCAATTTGCCTCAAATCCACAAGGCGCTACGGTTGAAATCGGTCAAAATACCCTATATTCACGCACTAGCACCAAGGCAAATGTTGTGCCGGGTGAGCATGAATTTAAGATCTGGCGCGAAGGCTACGAAACTTGGTATCGCAAAAACGATGTCCGCGCCGGACAGATTTTGTGGCTAAATTATGTGCGCTTGGTTCCTAAGCAGAAAACCACAAATGAAGTTGCTGAATTTAACGATCTTGAACAGATTGTGAAGTTTCCAAATGGTCAGAAGTTATTGTCTTTAAGTAGGGATATTGAAGGCTTGAGCGTGTTTAAGATTACCGATATCCGAAATGACATACCAAAAACTGAAATCTTGAAGATTCCTGAAGCTTTGATGGTGCGCGAGACGAGTGAGCGGCTCGAGGAGGATCCAGAAACGCAACTTGCTCCGTATAAATTTACAATTAATTATATATCAGCCGATGGTTCACACGCGATCGTGAAGCGCCAAGCTGAAGATGATTTCCACTGGCTACTACTTGATTTGAGCTCGCCCAATAATTCACAAAACTTAACCGAGAAATTTAATTTAACTTTTGACGAAATCGCCCCACTGAATGATAGTTCAACTCAGATTATTGTGAGAACTGGCGAAAATATGCGCCGCCTGAATACGCGTGATGATACGGTTTCAGCATCTATTTTAAGTAAGATCGTGGATTTTGAGATTTACGGCAATGATGTTATTGGTTTTGTACAAAAGAATAATGATAAATTTGACGTTGGTGTCTTGAAGCTTGGCGATAAGCCGGTGATTGTGACTAGCGATTATGAGGTTGCGCCCAAGATTACAGTTTCGCGATATTACAATGAAAATTATATAAATGTTTTGACTGACGGCAAGATTCAGGCGTATAAAAGCTCAAGCTGGCCGGCTGCTGAAAATAATTTTAAGCTGGCTCGAACGCTAGAGCCTTCGGTGGAGGCTAAAAGTTTCAAGCTGAATGGTGAAGGTCGTTTTGTTGTGGTGAATAATAACGATAAAGTTTGGGTTTATGATTTTGAGGTTAACCGATCCTATGATTATTCTCTAGACGGTAAATCTAACTCTATTCGCTGGCTGGATAACTTTATATTGTATGATTTTATAGATACAGATGACAATAAAACGATGCTAACTATCCGCGACTTTGACGGCTCTAACAAACATTCTTTGGTTGAAGCTAGTCGTAATTTCCCTGCCTTTTTGAGTAATAATGGCAAATTTATTTACGGTATTCAATCTGGTGAAGATGGCTTGAGCCAACTGGTTCAGTTGCGTATGATCTTGAATTAGTTTTCCTATAAATATAAAAGTCTGAGTGGGCCGCGCTGAGCGCTTGACTTAGATTTTTTAGTAAAATTAGGTTATGTTAAAAATAATAATAAATCTGGTTCTACGATAATTGAAGTCGTTCTCGTGTTAGTAATTGCAGGGCTAATCTTTTTAATGGTTTTTATTGCTCTGCCGGAGCTTCAAAGAAGTCAACGAGACGCGCAAAGAAAGAATGACGCAGATAGATTAAGAGTTGCTATAGAGAATTTTATCATATTGTATTGACGGTTAAAACAATAAAAACTCGCTAGACTTCTAAGCCCAGCGAGCGTAATATCCTTCTCACTTTTTCAATTATACCATAAACTCTATAGAAAGTCAATTTGACATTTTTTTTTTTACTGTAAACTTAAACTATGACAAAGCGTAATTATAATAGACTCATAATAAATAGCAAATCAGCTTTTACAATCATTGAAATAGTGTTAGTGCTGGCCATTGCAGGTTTAATTTTCTTAATGATCTTCATTGTAATTCCTGCTCTTCAGCGTTCGCAAAGAAATACTCAATATAAAAACAATCTATCGTTGATCATTGCGCAACTGAAAAATTACAAGGCGAATAATCGTGGTATGAATCCACCACATTTGGGTGCAGAGATTATCTCTGTAGGGACTACTAAAAATTCCAACCATCCTTTTTACGATTATTTACAGAAATCAGGCGCTACAGAAGGTGCAATTTTAAATATTGATCGAGCGACTGGAAATCTTATTTTGGCAGGCACTCGCAATAAGCATTTTGGTCGTATGTCACTTACTCTTGATCAAGAGTGTCTTCGAAGTAGTCAGCCGTGGGAAGTGGGCACTTTTATTTCTACGCCGAAACAAGGATCAGTGGCGGCGTGGGTTGTGCTTGAAGAGGGCGATGGTTTAATCTATTGTGAGAATGTATAGTTCATCAATACTAGACTATTCCCAGTCCCAGCTAAACAATCTTTCAAAGAAAGTTGGTGCGCTGCGTGGCATTTCAACTTCTTCGGTTTGAGTATTGTCTTGCTCTTGCGGCTTGGCGTTGTTTGGGTCGGGCGAAATCTGCTCAGCGATCACGAGTAATCGTTTTTCGGCTGTACCAAGTGGCGTACATGTAATCAGAGTTAGGATAGGCTTATCGGTTGGGTAAATTAGTGACTTGACATCAGTCGGCATCACAACCTTTTTCTCTGTAACTTTGTACGAATAGCGGACGCTGTCGTAATTAGCGTAAATGATATCATCTTTTTCCATTCGGTCAAGCTGAGCAAAGATAAATTTGTAATTTCCAGAGTCAAAGAGGTCGTTACTCGAATGCCCGCTCAAGACGGTGTTTCCCACCTGCCCTGGTACGCTGTTAGCTCCCGGTATCGCAAAGTGCGCCACACCTTGGTTCATGGCATCTAGCTGAGATTTTTGATCGTTCCCTACACCATAAACAACCGGCACATCAACATTGATTTTTGGAATGATAAGTTTTGGATCAGAACCAACCGTAACAGATGCATTTGGGCTATAAATTAGCTCTTGTGGTGATGCGTTTCCTGGTGCAATGTAGGCGTAAACCCCTGCCACTAAAAAGCGGTTGTATTGCAAAAATAAAAAGATCGAAACCACTAAAATTGCTGAAATTATCGGCACAAAATGACGCGATTTACGGAATTTTTTGGTATTTTCGCGAGCTTGACTGGAGATTTTTTGGCGCAAATTATATAATGCCTGAGCTTTTTTGTCTTCTTCTGAAAGCGGCGGCTGGTCTTCGTTTGAAGATGATTTCATTTTTGAAACACTACTGCGAACGGCAGCTGTGTAATAGCTTTCGTAGTATTTTTGGTAGTAGTTTTGCCAAGCTGCATGGTAGCG
>CAYXHY010000012.1:0-8127 GCA_964465135.1 uncultured Candidatus Saccharibacteria bacterium | reverse complement strand
CATAATCTGACGACTGTTTATTTGTAGCTGCGGCGCGCTTTTTGGGGTCGGGCTTATAATCTACGGCGCCGAGTGGTTTTTTGCTAACTGAAGCTGCCTGATCGGTTGATATTGGCTGGATAACTTTTTGAGTTTTAGCTAAAATTTGCGGCTGATTCTGATTAGCTGGTTGAGAATTGGCTTGAGAATCAGTTTGGCTCAAGGTTGCGGGCGTGATATTTGGAGTTTGTGCAACAGGCTTACTGACTGGAGTGGTGTGCGGAGTGTCGTGAGGGCTGTTGCCTTCATAGATTCGCTCGACCTGGTTGCGTGCGAAATTTGCGGCCGCTTGTTGTTGAGCTTGGGCTTTACTACTAGCACTGTTTCGGTCGGGAATGCTTAGACCGCGAGAGTTATTTTGTGAATTTTGATTGTTTTTATCCATTTGCCTTGATTTTTCCTTACTTCTAGTATACAATAGATTACGAATTAAGTAAATAAGCTTAGCGTTTTGACTGCGCGCCGGGATGGCGGAATTGGTAGACGCGCTAGACTCAAAATCTGGTGAGAAATTTCTCGTGCCGGTTCAAGTCCGGCTCTCGGTACCAAAATAGTTTATGCTTATAACTTAAATAAAATACAGTCTTTCGGGGCTGTATTTTATTTGGCTTAGACAATGATTGCACTGGTGCTGGCGGCGAGTTTTTTGGACTGGCTCCAGGTGGCGTAAACTGCGATTTTGGTCGGGATTTCCCCGCTCCATATCTTAAGAGGGTTGAGATTATTAGAAAAACTATTGGCTAGCGGCGTGGTGATGATTTCGCCATTTTCGCTCAGAATGAAATTTTCGGCATGCAAAGTACCGATCAAAATCGGATATGTGATGGTGAATTTGTGCAAGGTTTCGGCTAGATTGGTTAGCTGCATTGAAAATGTTAGAATCTTTGGGTAAAAAACCGTCTGGAAGATTTTTTGCGTCTGAGCAAAGCTAGAAATGATGATGGTGTTTTCACGGTCTAATAGTTCAGTGAAAGAGTTCATTAGAATATCGACTGCATCACGTGTGATGATCGTGAGCTTTTCAGTTTTTTTAAGCAAAGCTTCAAATAAAACGGCGGTTTCACTATTTTTGTTGGTGTCGCCAATCAGTAAAATTGAATCCGTCCAGCTGGCGGCCGCCATAAAATCAGCTTCAGCCTCCATTGAAAATCCACCTGAAATATTACTCGGCGCAAAAATAACATCGGTTATCACTGGCGGTATCATTTTTTTGAGCGAATCTGGTACGAGGACTTTTACTTCGCCAATACCAGCTTTTAGCGCTGTTTCATAAGCTAGCGCCACTGCTCTGAAATTACCGGTACTGCCGCCAATAATTAGTAGTTTTCCAGCCTGATCACGCCGTTCGGGTTTGCTCCATTCGATTTCAGGAAACAGGGCTTGCTTGTCTTGTCGCCGCCAATATGGATACATTTCCATCCCTTGTCTACCCCGCAATCTCAATCGAAACTGGGCAATGATCACTGCCCATCACCTCTGGGAAAATCTTCGCTACGGTGTTTTCGCGCGGAAAGCCAGCGCTCAATACAAAATAATCAATCCGCCAGCCAACATTACGTTCGCGGCTCTTGGCAAAATGACTCCACCAAGTGTAAATATCGACTGCTTCTGGGTTTTGTGTGCGATAAATATCGACAAAATTATTGTTCAAAAATTCATCAAAGCCAAACCTCTCTTCATCTGTGAAGCCGTGTTTTCCGCGGTTGGCTTTAGGATTTTTAAGGTCAATTTCTTGATGAGCTACGTTTAGATCGCCGCAAAATACCACTGGTTTTTGCTGCTCGAGTTGCTTGATAAATTCCAAAAAAGCCTTGTCCCAATTTTGGCGAATCGCTAGGCGGCCCAAATCACCTTTTGAATTTGGCGTATAAACCGTCACTAGCCAAAAATCACTGAACTCAGCCGCACAAATCCGACCTTCGGTGCTGGTGTCACCAAAATTATCAGTCAGATTAAATTTTGCCATAATTTCTGGCGAAAAATTGTGCAAAACCTGAATCGGCTCAATTTTACTCCAGATCGCCGTGCCGCTATAGCCTTTGCGTTCGGCAAAGCTGTAAAACTTCTTGTATTCTGGATATTTTTCGTCTAATTTTAGAGCTTCAACTTGCGCAGATTGGATTTTGGTCTCCTGAAAACATGCGATATCGGGCTGATTATCGCTCAAAAAAGCTTCTAGCGAGCCTTTATTTTCTACTGCCCGCAGGCCGTTTATGTTCCAGCTAAATATTTTCATTGCGTTTCCTTGTTGAAAAAATATAAACTACAATCGCTGCAATTTGCAGGCTAGAATTTGTGAGTAAAAATAATAGATAATCGGGTAATACGTTAGCTACGCCTTGAGTGTTTCTAATGATCTCAGGCATTGTAACTCTATATTTGCATTTAAATGGAGAGCTTCGGTCTATATATCCTATCGCTGACGGAACGACTTGCATTAAGCACTCCTCGTCATAGTCTGCACGGTAACGGTTACTAGTAGTAAATGAGCCATCGAAAATGGCAAAGCTTGTCAATAATAGACTCAAGGCGAGCGCTAAAATAGCGGTTTTTTTGGTCTCTAATCGAGAAAGTAATAGCAATAGAAATATACTGGCATTAATAGCTATTAGAATCGCCAAAGTTTTAAAAGTTAGTTTTTGCCAAGAGCCAGAGAAGCTAGCGCCAGGTATTGATAAAGCTACCTGTAATGCCAGCAAGCCAAATATAGTCATTATTGTTGGTGGTTTAAGCTTTGATTGTGATAATTTTGACTTCATTAAAACCTCTTCATGCTTCTTGCGCTCTCGCGATCGGCGGTTCGGCGCTTTAGGGTTTCGCGCTTGTCGTGCTGTTTTTTACCTTTACCAGCTGCGATTACTATTTTGATATATCTTTTACCAGACAAAATCTTAATCGGCACAATTGTCATGCCGGATTTTTTCTGCTTTTCTAGACCTGAAATCTGAGCCCTGGTCGCCAAAAGTTTTTTGGGTGAAGTGTCGATCAAGCTTTCGCCCTGCTCACCAAATTTATTACTTTTCAGAGAAAAACTAGCATTATTTAACCACAACTCGCCGCCTTTTTTGCCTCCGCGGATTGTAATAAACGCACCTTTTAGGCTCACGCGATTGTCACGAATCGCCCGAACTTCTGCCCCAGTCAAGCTTAGACCTGCTACAATTTCCTCACCCAACTCATAGTCGAACCGCGCGCGGCGATTGGTGATATTCTTAAGCTCTGGCTGTTTCTTTTTCATAAAGATATTTTAACACTTTTCGGCCAAAATAAAAAGCACCGCCGAAGCAGTGCTTTTACCAGAGACTTTGTCTATTTTTTGCGGCCAGAAATGACGCGACCAAGCCAGATGATAACAACCGCGCCAAAGGTTGCTACTAGTATACTCCAGATATTGAACCCAGTAATACCTTCGCCACCGATCAATTCGGTCAAGGATCCACCTACCATACCGCCGACGATACCCAAGATAATATTGCGAACAAATCCACCCTCTTCTTTCATGATGTATTTAGCGAGCATGCCCGCTAAACCACCTACTATGATCCATGCTATAAATCCCATATAAACCTCCTTTGATTTGGTTATAATTATAAGTTAATTATAACTTATTTAGAATAAAAAACCAATCAAAACACTATTATACGATTCTAATAAAATAAAAAATCTCCCAAAAGGAGACAATTTAAATTCATTTGGTGCGGGTAAGGAGACTCTAACTCCTGGCCTCTTCCATGGCAAGGAAGCGCTCTAACAACTGAGCTATACCCGCATAGCTATGGTTTAATTTTAGCAAAGCTCAAAAATATTGTCAAGCCTAAAATGCTTTATTTGCAATTATGTCTAAAATATGTTATAATGTAGATATAGGCTTCGTCCTAGAAACTTCATAAGAGATAAAAGGTGGCGAGCAAAAAATGCAATTACTTAAGCTGTGAGGCTTTTTTATGTGCTGTTTATCTCGGTGCTATTACTGGTCGTACTGACTAGTGTTTTGTACTATTTTATTAATAGCACGATAGACTTTCCGAATTGGCGGCTAATGAGTAAAATATGGCGTATAGCTGTGGCTATAATTATTTATGTTATTTCTTATAGGCTCTGACTCTTGTATCGGTAAAGTTGGGGTCTTTTAATTTGATTAAATCTACCCTTCTCCGTCAGCAGATTAGCTTAGACTGCTTAAATTTTACTGAAAATTATGGTAAAATAGCTCTTATGAAAAAATATACGAATAAATTTTATTGCTTTTCACCTACGGTGATGCTACTAACCTTCCTCTTTGAGACTTTTGCTGCCGGCTGGTTACTTTTTAAATATAAAACTAGTGATATTTCTCGGCTAATTATTTACATTCTATTAGCTCTAGCTGGATTTCAGGCAGCAGAGTTTATGGTTTGTGGCGGATTTGGCTTTGACGGCATAGAATGGGCACGCTTTGGCTATATTTCAATTACACTTTTACCGCCGCTTGGCCTACATTTGGCACACAAGATTGCTGGCAAAAAAGCTGGTGTAATGGTAAAATTAGCTTACATTACTTGCGCAATTTTTATCTTTTATTACACATTTGCCGTTAGTACAGTTGAGGCGGGTGTCTGCCGTGCAAATTATTCAGTCTTTAACACGCCGAGCTTATGGGGCGAATTCTTTGGTCTATATTATTATGGATGGTTGGTTACTGGTGTGCTGTTCTCTGTTCGCCATTCCAAGGCCTTGTACGAACAAAAAACTAAAACAGATAAGGTTAAATCACGGGCTCTAGCTTGGCTAACTATTGGTTATGCTGCATTTATGCTACCAACTACTATTGTGAATGTAATCGATCCAAATACGATTGAAGGAATTCCCTCGATTATGTGTGGATTTGCGGTGCTTTTGGCTATCGTTTTGCTTGGGTTTGTGGCGCCATTAACACTTAAGCTCAAAAAGCAGCGTGATAGCTAAGCCGTGGCTGCTTGACATTTTTTTTTTTTACTATAAACTTAAACTATGAAAAAACATAAAGGTTTTACAATTATTGAAGTTGTTTTGGTATTAGCGATTGCCGGCCTTATCTTTTTAATGGTGTTTATTGTCTTGCCTGCTTTGCAGCGGAATCAGAGAGATGCTCAGCGTAAAAATGACTTAGCACGCGTCATCTCAGCCATCCAAAGCTATAAAGCAAATAATCGTGGTAAAGCCCCAACAAATTATCAGTATGGCGAAATTATTTTGCCTACTTATTTATTGCGCTCTGGCGAAGATAGCTTCAATGACCCGGATGGAAGTGGCTACTTCTTTACCGGAGGTACAATAGGCACAACTCCTACAGCTCGTAAGATTGCAGACGCTTCTAGTCTGACGCTTATCTATGTATTTTTCGCAGCTAAATGTACTTTGAACGGGGATAATACTAAGCGCGCTGGCTCAAATGAGCATGCTCTCGTTATTGTTTTGGAAAGCGGCGGAACTTATTGCGCAAACGCTTAGTTTAGGGGCTAGTATCTGGTATAATGGGCTAGATGAATACGCAAAAATCTCTAAATTTTGAAATAAAAACTCGCCTAGTCGGTACTTTGGCACGGACTGGCGAAATTACCACGCCGAACGGCAAGATTAAAACCCCGGCTTATATTGCAGGCGGAACCAATGCTACTGTCAAGGCGATGACGCCCGAACAGATTAAGTCTACCGGTGCTCAGGCAGTTTTGGCGAACACTTATCACCTGATGCTCCGCCCTGGTGCAGATATTTTGGCGGCGGCTGGTGGGATTCATAAATTTATGAATTGGCCGCACCCGACTTTTACTGATAGTGGTGGTTTTCAGGTGTTTTCACTAGGGATGGCTTACAAAAAAGGCATCGATGCCACTTCTCATACTGAAAAGGGCGACAAAAATCTAGCTAGACACGATTCACAGCAGCTGGCAAAAGTTGGCGAAGATGGCGTGTGGTTCAAGTCGCACATTTCGGGCGAGAAGATTTATATGAACCCAGAAATCTCGATGGAATTGCAACACAAAATCGGCGCTGATATTCATATGGCATTTGACGAACTGACTTCCCCGCTGGCTGGCCGTGAACAGATTAAATCAGCGCTTGATAAAACTCATATTTGGGCGGAGCGATGTTTGGTGCGACATAACGAGCTAAACGTTGAGCATCTCGAAAAAGGCGAAAATTTACAGGCTTTATTTGCGGTCGTGCAAGGTGCGCGCGAGCAGGATTTTCGTCTAGAGAGCGCTAAATTCCTTGGTGAGCGAGATTTTGATGGTTATGGGATTGGTGGAATTTTTCAGCCAGAAGAAATATCTGAAGTTTTGACCTGGGTGAATTCAACTTTGCCAGAAGACAGACCTCGACACCTACTTGGTATGGGCGCGCAGCCGGCTGATCTATTTCTAGGTGTGGAATACGGCATTGATACTTTTGACTGTGTGGCGCCAACTCGCCAGGCTCGCAATGCGGCGATTTTTACTTATTCTGGCCGAATCAATATCAAAAACGCTCGATACAAAACTGATTTTACGCCGATTGATAAAGAATGTAATTGCTACACTTGCCAAAATTTTACTCGGGCTTATATCAATCACCTGTTTCGTGCCGATGAAATTCTCGCCAGCACCCTTGCCAGTATTCATAATGAATATTTTGTGATTAATACAGTTGATAAAATTCGCGAAAGCCTTGAAAGCGGTACTTTTTACGAATATAAAAAAGATTTCCTTGAGAAATACTACGGCGCAGAAAAAGCAGCGAAATATCTATAATTTAATAATTCGCGTTCAGGCAGGTTTTATGGTATACTAACTTTATGAAAGTAAAGATTGATATCGACACAAAAACCTTTATCCGATTTTGGCTTGTAGTTATCGGATTTATATTACTAGGCCTGGCTATTTGGCGAGCGAAAGACGCACTAATTTTGATTTTTATATCACTATTCTTTGCGCTGGCTTTAAACCATCCAGTCTCAAAGATTACTCAATCGCTACCGGGGTCCAAGAAGAATCGTGTGGGCGCTACGGCTGTGGCCTACCTCTTGATGGTGGTACTACTCGGCCTATCGACCTGGTTTATTGTACCAACCCTCGTTGAACAAACCTCTAAGTTTATAAATAATTTACCGTCTCTAGTTGATAGCCTTTCGAGTCAATACAGCGGATTAGAGAATTTTGCCGATAAATACAACCTAACTTCTTATGTTGACCAAGTTGTAGACAGTATACAGGGTAGTTTTGCTGATTTATCTAAAAATATCGGCGGCGTGGTATTCAGTGGTGTCAACGCAATTGCTAACGGCATCTTCTCACTCTTTATGATCTTGGTGATGGCATTTTTGATGCTGGTTGAAGGCCCGGATTGGATGAATCGATTGTGGCAATCTTATGAAGATAAAGACAGGATGAAAAAGCACCGTCGAATTGCTAGCCAGATGTACAAATCTGTCAGCGCCTATGTTAATGGTCAGCTTTTGATTGCTTTGATTAGCGGCGTAGGTGGCGCTATTACAGTTGTTATATTGAGCTTAATCTTTGCTGATGTGCCTTCAAATCTAGCTATTCCGATCGGTGTGATTGTGGCGATTATTGGTCTTATACCGATGTTTGGCGCAACGATCGCAGGAATTATTGCTGCTTTAGTTATCGCCTTTAATGTGCCGGCTGCCGGTATCATATTTGGTATTTACTTTATCATTTACCAGCAGATCGAAAACAATATTATTTCGCCAATGGTTCAGGCAAAAACCAATCAGTTGTCTGCCCTATTAGTGATTGTGGCGATTACAATTGGTATTTACGCGTTTGGTATTCTTGGCGCACTGATTTCTATCCCGGCGGCGGCTTGTGCGAAGATTCTATTTGAAGAATATGTGTCTAAATCTAAAGCAAAAGCTCAGCCCAAAAAAGATCCAAAAGATAACTGGATTGCTAAGCTAGCCAAAAATATAACTAAATAAATAAAAACCGCTACAGTATAGAAATTGTAGCGGTTTTTATTTGAGTTTATAGATATTCCCAAAAGGTCTTATCTTTTGGATCGCGCAGGCGGATTCCCTGTTCGAGTAATTCGTCGCGAATCTCGTCGCTTTTTGTCCAGTCTTTTTGT